>CABQAK010000030.1 GCA_902462065.1 uncultured Collinsella sp. | reverse complement strand
TATCTGGGGGAACAGTAAGGCCTCGACTCGTTTGGTGCGAGCCGAGGCCTTTTGCGTTGGGCGGTTGCTGTCGGTGGTGAACTAGAACAGGAAGCCGATGGCGATGGGGGCGATGCTGACGATGAGCACGGCGATGTCCAGGCCCTTGATGGGGTAGCGCTTGTACGAGCTGGCGCGCGTACGCAGATAGAAGCCGCGCTGTTCTGCCGCCAAGGCTGTGGCATCGGTCTTGCCCACGCTCGAGATGAGCAGTGGCACGCACAGTGGCAGCATGAGCTTAAGCTTCTTGATGGGGTTCTTGGTGTCGTACTCGACGCCGCGTGCGGTCTGCGCCTCCATGATGGCGTTCATCTCCTGACCAAACACCGGCACAAAGCGCAGCGCCGTGGTAAAGGTGAAGGCATAGCGATACGGTACGTGCAGCACCTCGACGCAGGCGTTGGCAAGGTCGTTGAGCTTGGTCACCATGAGCATGAGGATGAGTGGTAACGCCACACCCAGTAGGCGCAGACAGGCCTTCGATCCTGTGATGAGGCCCGTGTCGGTGATAAAGCCCCACACCACGTTGCCATCGCGCATAAAGGCCAGCTGGAGCACCAGCATGATAAGCGCGAGCGGGATCAGCAACTTGAGCAGCGAGAACAGACGGTCGACGACGCCGGCATAGGCGCCCAGCGCAAGGGTGAGTGCCAAAAAGCCCAGCAGCGCCACGTAGGTGTCGGACAAGAAGATGCCGACGATGATGGCGGCGGCGAGGCCCAGTTTGACGACGGGGTTCAGGCGATGCAGTAGCGTATCGCCCGGCATGTAGTCGATGACGTTAACCACGGTGGACCATCTCCTTGGTAATTCGAACGACATCGGTGACCTCGCTCACCTGCGCAAAAGCGGGCGAGACGGAAGATGCCAGACGGCGCGAGAGTTCAATAACCTGGGGAGGCTCCACGTAGGCACGCCGCATGAGATCGATGTTCGAGAATAGCTCGTGCGTGCGGCCGCGGTCGAGGATGCGACCGTCGGCCATCACCACGATGCGCTCGGCAAAATCCGAGACGACTTCCATATCGTGGCAGACCATGATAACGGCGCAACCACGCTCGGCCATGGTGCGCACCGTTTCCATGACGGTCATGCACTCGCGGTAATCAAGGCCGCTCGTGGGCTCGTCGAGCACGACGATCTTGGGCTCTACGACCACGACAGAGGCGAGTGCCACCATCTGGCGCTGACCGCGCGAAAGCGAGAAAGGCGCCTCATCGGCAGGCAGGCCAAAGCGGTCGATGACGAGCTGGGCGCGACGCAGTGCCTCGGCACGGTCGATGCCGGCAAGCTCCAGGCCAAAAGCCACCTCGTCGAGTACGGTGTCCTTGCAGATCTGGCGGTCGGGGTTTTGGAAGAGGGTTGCGACTTCGCGGGCGATGCGGCTCGTGGGAACGGCTGCGGTATCCAGTCCCGTGACGCGCACGCTGCCCGAGGCGGGCTTAAGCAGGCCTGTGAGCAGCTTGGTGAGCGTGGTCTTGCCGGCACCGTTCTGGCCGACGATGCCCACGAGCTCGCCGGGATAGAGGGTCAGGTTGAGGTCGTGGACGGCGGCGCCGCCATTGGGATAGGCAAACTCGACATGGTCGAAGGTGAGTACGGGTTCGGCGTCCTTGGCATGCGGACGCAGCGACGGTGCATGCGGGGAACCGGTGGGCGTCTGGGCTTCGATGGCCGCGTGTGCGGGGTCGACGATGCCCGAAATCAGGCGCTCGGCCTCATCGACATCCAAGCAAGGGGTACCGCTTACCAGGCCATCGGCCTCGAGGCTATTGAAGATGCGCGTGACGCGAGGGCAGTCGACGCCGATGGCACGGAGCTCGTCGGTATGCGCGAAGACCTCGTGTGGCTCGCCCTGCAGCGCGATTTCGCCATGGTTGAGCACGAGCACGCGGTTGCAGTACTCCGAAAGCAGGGCGACCTTTTGCTCAACGACGACGATGGTGATGCCGAGTGCACGGTTGGCCTCACGCAGGGTCTCGAAAACCAGCGTGGAGCTGGCGGGGTCGAGTGCCGCGGTGGGCTCGTCGAGAACCAAGACGCGCGGACGCATGGCGAGAATGGCGGCGATGGCCACTTTTTGCTTCTGTCCGCCCGAGAGGGTGGCGATCTCGCGGTCGCGCAGGTCGCTGATGCCGACGGTCTCGAGCGTTTCGCTCACGCGCTGCTCGATCTGGTCGTGGGGAACGCCAAAGTTCTCGAGGCCAAAGAGCATCTCGTCCTCGACGACCGAAGCGACCATCTGCGTGTCGATATCCTGCAGCACACTGCCGACGATTTGCGACACGTCGGTGAGCGAGACCTCGCAGGTGTCGTGGCCGTCAACCATGACGGACCCAAAGAACGTGCCGGTGTAGTGGTGGGGCACGGCACCCGACAGGCAGGCGGTAAGCGTGGACTTGCCGGCACCCGAGGGCCCGATGATGCCGATGAAATCTCCCTTGTTCACGCTGAGCGAGATGTGGCTGAGCGCCTGCTCGGTCTGCGTGCCATAGGAGAACGAGACATCGTCGACGTTGATGATCGTTTCCATGGATACCTTTCATAGTCATTGGGGACAGTCTTAAATGACCAGTTGTTTAAGACCGTCCCAAAAAAGCTCGTTGTTTGGGACGGTCTTTGGTGGTGAAGCACGGAGACGGCTTTACGAGGGGCCCCAGGTTGGCGCGAAAGAGGAACGAAGCGTACTTGGGCACGCGAGCGACGAATGAACGCCAAGATGGGGTGGCTCGTAAAGCCGAACGGGTTAGTTGAGCCTAAGGGCCTTCTGGATGGGCAAGTAGAGGGCGCCGACCAGAATGGCGTTAAAGACGGCGGTCATGGCGACGACGGGCAGCATAGCGGCGGCGAGCTCGCCGACCACGCCGAGCATGGCCATCTTGATGACCATGAAGATGACGCCGGAGACAAAGGTGGTCAGGAAGGTTGCGACAATGGCGATCGCGGGCTTGACCTGACCGTTCTTGCCGGCGGCATTGACGATGCCGGCCATGAGCATGGCGGCGATGCCCTCGGCGGCAAAATCAACGAACGGCGAAGTGGTGGTGATCTGGATCACGGCAGCCGAGATGAGGCCAATGACGAGCGCCTGGCCGATGTTGGGGCGAACGACCAGGATGGTGAGGCAGAAGGCCGAGATGATGAACTCGGGGCTGATCATGCCGCCCGAGATGCCTGAGATGGCCTTGCCGACGGTGAAGTTGAGGATGAAGCCGGCGGCGAGCAGGATGGCAAGCAGGACGAGGGCGCGGACATCGAGTTTGCCACGGTCGGCGGTCTGGACGGTGCGGGGCTGGGTGGCGGTGGTGTTCTGAGACATGGTGAAAATCCTTTCGGAATGGGAGTGCAAGAGAAAAGCGGAGGCGCGTGATGCGAATGCGATCGGGCTCGAGATAGAAAAAGGCCCCCGGTCGAAACCGGAGGCCTTCCAATCACCTAGAGCGCAAAAACAGGCGTGAGGGACTCACCGTCGACCGATCGTATTCGCATCACGCCACCACCAGTTGTTGAGAGACTTCATCGCGTTCTTCATGTCGGTGGCTCCTTTCGTGATGCCATGGTACGGTCGCACCTAGTTGCTGTTGCGCTGCACTATAGCACAGCAAAGTGTGTGCGGGGAAATCTTTTTTGAAAAGATTTCAGGCGGGTTTCCCGTCGGTCAAAAGGCGGGTTAAGCGGGCGAGCCTGCCATTGCTGCCTTGCCCGCTCAGCTAGGACATGAGGGCCTTAGGCCTTCTTGCGACGATAGATCACGTAGGCGCAGACACCGATGATGACGACGGCGCCAACGGCCATGGCGGCCATGTTGTTGCCCTCGGACTTCTCCTCGGTGACCTCTTCCTCTTCGGCCTCGGGCTCGGCCACGTCCTCATCGGAAAGGGCCTCGTCGGCGTAGGTGATGGACTCGACCAGGCAGTCGTTGTCAGCATCGTAGTCGCTCGGGACGAACTCCTCGGAGAAATCGCCCTCCTTGAGGTAGTCGCGCATCTCCTCGAGCATGGCCTTGCACTTAACATAGGTGTTCTTGGTTGCAGCCTTGCCGGCCTTGTTGGCCAGGGCGGTGCGGGCTTCGGTGCCTTCTTCGGCCTGCATGGCCTCGTCGACGGTCAGGTTCTGCTCGATGAGTTCCTTCTGCAGGGCATCGAGATAGGCGCGGACGCCGGTGGCGCAGTGGTCGCGGTTCTCATAGGCGAGCGTGTTGATGTCCATGAGGACGTAGTTGATGGAGTTCTTGGGCTCCTCGTTGTTCACGACGTCTTCCTCTTCGCAGTGATCGAAGGAGACATCCTGATCGCTGAAGTAGGGGCTGACCTCGGTGAGCAGTGCGGAGTAGAGAGGGATGGCGACGGAGAACTCGGCGTTGGAGAGCATCTCCCACTGAATGGTCGCGATCTCGGGATCCATGCCGTGACGGATCTGGAAGGTGTGGATCTCGGTGTTGCGGTTGGAGCCGATGGCATAGGCGCCGTCGGTGTTGGCGTTGAGGCCGGCGACATTCTCGCCGCGAGCGGCGAAGGAACGAATCATCTCAAAGGTGTTCCAGTCGGACTTGCCGGGCTGGAAGAACAGCGGCTGCATCTCGTGGACCAGGGCGCCGGTCGTCGCGCGAGCGTCTTCGCGCTCGTCCTTGACGATCTCGTAGTCGGTGCCCTCGGCAAGCGGAGCCATGAAGTAATCGCGACCCTGGATATAGCGCGACCACTGGTGCATACCAGCCTCGCTGATCTCCTCGCCGTAGGTCTTGGCGACGTCGAACTTGCCGTCGGTGTACTCGGCAAAGCCCTTCTCCTTAGGCATGGACTCAATGCCCTCGGAATGGAGACAGTTCTCGGTGTCATCGAGGTCGACGTTATAGGTGAGGTTGCCGATGTTGGGGTTGAGCGAGGCGATATCATCGGCGAGCTTCATGGCAATCCACTGATGGCCGGAAAGCGCGGCGAACAGCCAGGTCTCGGTGCTGTCGGCGATGATGATCTGGTCGTTGGAGCAGACGCCCTGCTCGTCAATCAGGCTGCCGATGAGCTCGACGCCCTCGCGGGCCGTGGCACTCTCGCCCAGGATGACGCTGGCATAGCTGTACTCGCCAATGCCAGTCTCCTCGGTGATGGGGTCGGCCTCTTCGGCCTTCTCGTTATAGGAGGTGCTCAACGTGGCAGAGCAGGAGACGCCCTTCTCGTTGATGCCTGCCTCGGAATATGCGTCGTAGCGATCTTCCCACTGTGAGGGGTTGTCGCGAACGAAGGTGTAGCGGTAGGTTGCGCCCTTGGACTTGTACTCAAAACCGGACTCGACCGAGGTGTACTCGTTGCCGTCCTTGTGTGCGGGCTCAATGCCAAAGTGCTTGACATAGCGCGGACCGAAGTCCTCGGAACGGCCGTAGTACGTGTTGCCGTCTGCCGTGAGCTTGCTGCCCATGTAGATCTGGGTGCAGGCGAGTGCCGAAGTCGGCATGGCCATGATGGCCGCTGCTCCAAACGCAAGGCCGCAGCCGAGCTTTTTGAGCGTGTTGACAGGATGAGTAAACCTCATAATCCCTCCCAACCGTTGAAACCCCGCGGAACCGTGCAGGATTTCAGCTAATAAATACATCTATTAGCCTAAAGGAAGTGTAAAGAGTATTCATTCGACAACAGCTTTTACTCGATGAGCGTGAAGAAATATACGATGAACGGATAATAATACTCATTTTATGGCTTTAGTTAAATAAAGGCACCCTGCATTTACTGTAGCTGAATAAAGCATTAGACGGCGGTCAAAAAGAAAACTCTCCCGCTGTTTAGGATTTGCATAAACAACGGGAGAGACGATAATTGGATGAATATCAGACCAATGTGGAATTACTTCTTTCGGCGGTGAATCACGTTGATGGCGTAACCGACGAGCATGGCCAAGACGATGACAATAAAGCCGATCAGGGGATTGTCGTTCATGGGGTCCTCCTATTTACCAAGCGGTGAGAATTCATCGACGATGAGGTCGAGGCATTGCGGAAGTGCGCGGGCACCAAAGACGCCTGAGTTGCTGGAGATGATCTCGCCATCGAACTGCATGCCCAGCGACGGGGTGCAGGTGATCTTGGCTTCCTTGGTCTGGATGATCTTGAACTGCGGGCGCCCGAGTACCTTGCCGGCGGGGTCGAGTGCGGCGGTGATCACAGTCGGTAGAAGCTGCACAGTTTTTACGGGTTCGATGACCGCAATGTCGACCATGCCATCGTTCATGCGGCAGTCGGGGAACAGGTTGATGTCGTTTTGGATGACCGAGGTGTTGCCGGCCATGCAGCAAATGCCGTCGAGCTCCTCGACAATGCCGTCGTGCTCAATCGTAAAGTGCGCCACCGTGGGGTTGGGCGTGGCGAGCGCGGAGAGGAAGTAGGCGATCTCGCCGATGTCGTTTTTGGTGGGGGCGGCCTTCATCATGATCTCGGCGTCGAAGCCCGAGCCGGCGATGATGATAAAGCCGTGGCGCTTCTCGTTGCCGTCCTCGTCGAGCCAAAAGAGCTCGCCCATGTCCACTTTGACCGTGCGACCGGCGCGGCAGGCCTTGGCGAGCGCCGCGGCTTCGGGGGCGTTGCCAATGTTGTTGAAGAACAGGCAGGCCGTGCCGGAGGGGAAGACGAGCGTGGGGACACCGCACCCGCGCATCTGGTCGAGCACGTTGGAGACGGTGCCGTCGCCGCCCGAAACGACCACGCGATCGAATTCGCGCACGTCCGCCACGGCATCCTCGGGTTCCATACCATCGCCGATAAAACGCATCACGACCTCGTCGCCGCCCTGCGCGAGGGCGTGCGTGAATGCGTAGATTTCATCTGAGCTGGGGCCCGATGCCGGGTTGTGGATGATAAGGCAGCGCATACTTACGTTCCCGTTCTGTGACTAACCGAGTATAGTTGTAAGGCAATGCCGATATCCTACCCGTGTTTTTCGGGCCTAACCTTATTCGATGGGTTGATATGTACATTTCCACACATCAGGCTCTACTCGACTTTTGCCAGCGCGCCCGTGAGTTCGACGCGATTGCCGTCGATACCGAGTTTTTGCGCGAGCGCACGTTCCATCCGCGTCTGTGTTTGGTTCAGATTGCCACCCCTGCCGAGAGCGTAGCGGTCGATCCCCTGGTAATCGACGACCTATCGCCGCTGGCCGAGCTTATGGCCGACGAGAGCGTGACCAAGGTCTTCCACGCCTGCTCGCAGGATATGGAGGTCATGCTCCATACCGTAGGCGTGCTGCCGCGTCCGATTTTTGACACGCAGGTGGCCGCCGCCTTTTTGGGCGAGCGTCAGCAGATTTCCTACGGCGCGCTCGTGCAGACGTTTTGCGGCGTCTCATTGCCCAAGACCGAGTCACTGACCGACTGGTCGCGTCGCCCGCTGACCGATAAGCAGATTGAGTACGCGATCGATGACGTCAAGTATCTGATCGTGGCCTATACCGAGATGATGAGCCGCCTGCGCGAGCTGGGCCGCGTGGACTGGGTGCTCGACGAGCTGCGCCCGCTGGCTGACGAGTCGCACTATCGCGCCGATCGCCACGAGGCGTTCCGCAAGGTCAAACGCATCAACTCGTGCAGTCGTCACCAGCTGGGTATCGCGCGCGAGCTCGCCGCCTGGCGCGAGGACCGCGCCGAGCGCCGCAACATCCCGCGCAAATGGGTCATGTCCGACGACACGCTGCTTGCGCTCGTTAAACGCAATCCCGTGCGCGTTGAGGAGTTCCGCAGCATTCGCGGTACCGATCAGTTGGGGGAGCGCGACGTGGACGGTGCGCTCATGGCCATCAAGCGCGGCGCAAGCTGCCCGCACGATCGCCTGCCGCTCATGGTGCGCGGGCATCGCCAGATCTCTCCGGAGTTGGAGAGCGTGACGGATCTCATGTACGCGCTCATCCGCCTGGTTGCCGAACGCTCGGGAGTGGCGACCTCGGTCATTGCCTCGCGCGATGACCTGGCCGACTACATTGAGCATCCCGAGCAGAGCCCCTTGCGCGAAGGCTGGCGCTTTGAGCTTGTGGGCTCGCGCCTGGACGATCTGCTCTCGGGCAACATGGGGTTGACGGTCAAAGATGGCAAAATTGAATTGCTGTAAGGAAGCCTAGCCGCTTGAGTGGGTAGAATGCCTCCAACGTGTAACTCGATTCGGAGGAATTCGCATGCCTTATTACTATGGATACGGCTTTGGCATCGACCCGCTGTACCTGCTGGTTGTTCTTGTCTGCACGGTGATTGGTCTTGCCGCACAGAACTATATCAACTCGACGTACAAAACCTGGTCCAAGGTTCGCTCGGACGGCGACACGGGCGCCACGGTCGCTCGCCGCATGCTCGACGCCAACGGCTGCAACGCCGTGGGTATCAAGGGTGTCGCCGGCGAGCTCACCGACCATTACAACCCGCAGGACAATAACCTGTATCTCTCGGATGCCAACCGTTCGGGCGGGTCGGTCGCAAGCGTTGCCGTCGCCTGCCACGAGGCGGGCCATGCCGCCCAGCGTCAAAGCGGTTACGCCATGATGAAGGTTCGCACCGCCCTCGTGCCGGTCGTCAACTTTACCCAGAACACCTGGACCATCGTGTTGCTCTTGGGCCTGTTTATGAACATCGCGGGACTCACGACCCTCGCACTGATCTTCTTCTCGTTTAGCGTGCTGTTCCAACTGGTTACGCTGCCGGTTGAGATTGATGCCAGCCGGCGTGCCGTGGCGTATATTGAGCAGTCGGGTATGAGCTCCAAGCAGGTCAACGGTGCCAAGAAGGTGCTGACGGCCGCCGCGCTTACCTATGTGGCTGCGGCGCTCACCTCGATTATTCAGCTGCTCTATCTTATGGCTCGCTACAACAGAAACTCCAACCGATAACAAATGGGACAGGCAGGCGCCGCGGGGATTCGTGTCCCCGCGGCGCTGTACTATGTGTTGGACTTGAATTTGCGCAGGGCCGGAGCCCATGTGCACGATGACGAAAGGAGGCTGCGTGGCGGGCTGGAATCTAACCGGCAATGCCGTTTCCGCCGAGTTCGACGGTTCGGACGATCAGGAGCGCAAGGAGCTCAGCGTGAGCCAGGCGGTGGAGATCGCCGCCGGCGCGCTCGATGCCATTCCGCAGCTGAGCGTTTTGGGCGAGGTCACGGGTTTTCGTGGTCCCAACGCCCGAAGCGGCCACTGCTACTTTCAGATCAAGGACGACTCGGCGGCCGTCGACTGCATCATCTGGAAGGGCGCCTATCTCAAGCGCACGTTCGATCTGCGCGACGGCATGCAGGTGAGCTTTAAGGGCAGCTTCAATCTCTATAAGGCCACGGGCCGCATGAGCTTTGTCGCTCGCTCGTTTTCGCTGGCGGGGGAGGGTCTGCTGCGTCAACAAGTGGCGCAACTGGCCGAAAAGCTACGCCGCGAGGGCCTGATGGACGAAGCGCGTAAGCGCCGCATCCCGGTGTTTTGCTCCCGCGTGGCGGTCGTTACCTCGCTTTCGGGTGCCGTAATCGACGACGTCAAGCGCACATTGCGTCGTCGCAACCCGCTCGTCGAGCTCGTCTGCGTGGGCGCTAAGGTTCAAGGCGAGGGTGCGCCGGCCGAGCTTATTGAGGGCCTGCGCCGTGCCGCCGCCATCACGCCAGCGCCCGACTGCATCTTGCTGGTGCGCGGCGGCGGCTCCTTCGAGGACCTCATGACCTTCAACGACGAGGAGCTTGCCCGTGCGGTGGCGGCTTGTCCTGTGCCCGTGGTGACCGGCATTGGCCATGAGCCCGATACCTCGATTTGCGACATGGTGAGCGACCGCCGCGCCTCCACGCCCACGGCGGCGGCAGAATCGGTGGCGCCGGCTATGACGGAGTTGGCCGATGTACTCGAGGCGCGCCATCAGCGCCTGGGTGCCGCGATGGCATCGATGATTGGGTCGGCCCAGGTCGACCTGGAGATGCTCGATCAGCGTGGTCGCCGTGCCTGGGATACCTATTCGGCTCGCTTGGGCGATGCACTCGATGCGGCTGCGTGCCGCCCGTGCCTCAACGACCCCACATTTATGGTTGAGCGTCGCGAATCGGAGCTTGCGCTGACTGCTGATCGCCTGTCGGGCGCCATAGTACGCTCGGTCGGGACATTCCGCTCCAACTTTGAGCGCTTGCCCGAGCGTCTGGTTACAAGCACCTCGGGGCTCGATGGCAAGCGCCATGCGCTCACGCTTGCGAGTTCCCGTCTGGAGCATCAGGGACGTTCGATGCTCAGCAAGCCCGCGTCCGACCTGGGCCGAGCTGCCGCGTCGCTTGATGCCCTGTCGCCGCTCAAGGTGCTTGCCCGCGGCTATTCCATCGCGTACAGCGATGATGGGGTGGCCACGAGCGCCAAGACCTTTAAGCCCGGCGACGCCATCCGCGTGCGCATGGCAGACGGTAACGTTGCGGCAACGGTCGATACGGTCGAGTAGACCGCGTTTCATAGCGATAAACCTTTAGGAAAGGAAACAGATATGGCAGAGAAAACCCCGGTCGAGCAGCTTACGTACAAGCAGGCCTCGCAGGAGTTGGAGCTCATCATTCGCAGCTTGGAGTCGGGCGATATGGAGCTCGAGGAATCGCTCGAGAGCTATACCCGCGGCGTCGAGCTCCTCAAGAGCCTGCGCACCCGCCTGTCCGATGCCGAGCAGAAGGTCTCGGTGCTTCTTAAGGACGTCGACGGCAACGACGTGCTCGCCGACGGCGAAGCCGCCAACACCGACGACAACCTCTCGTTCTAGCCATCCCGACCAAATATAATTACCTTGGTCTGTGAGAAAGGAACCAACTATGTGCGATTGTATCTTCTGCAAAATTGCCAACCACGAGATCCCCTCGACCGTTGTCTATGAGGATGACCAGGTCATCGCCTTCGACGACCTCAATCCCCAGGCGCCGGTCCATACGCTCGTGATCCCCAAGAAGCATTACAGTGACATCGCCGACAACGTACCTGCCGAGACCATGGGCGCCATGGCTCACGCCATCCAGGAGGTCGCTAAGGCCAAGGGCTTGGAGGACGGTTTCCGCGTCATCTCCAACAAGGGCGTCAACGCCGGCCAGACCGTCATGCACTTCCACATGCACGTTCTCGGTGGCAAGAACCTGGGCGAGAACCTCATCTGAGGGCGCGTAGGCCGTCGACTTGGCTGCCTTTGGAGTAATCTATGCAGCTCTCTCAACTCGAATACCTTCAAGCTGTAGCGAACTATGGCGGCGTGCGCAAAGCAGCTCGCGCCGTTCACGTGAGTCCGCAGGCCGTTTCGTCGGCAATAAAAAAGTTGGAATCTGAGTATCAGATTGTTTTGCTCGACCGATCGGCGGGGGAGGCTGTTTTGTCTCCGGCGGGCAGAGAATTTGCGCGTCGTGCACGCGTGATCCTGGCGCAAGTCGACGATCTCAAAAAGTACGCTCAATCGGGGAACGGCGGCGTTTCGCCCGACGGCCATTTCCGTCTTTACGCCCCCTGTCTTCACGGGCGGGGGCTCCTTTTTTCCGAAAACTGGTACGACTCGTTTGAAAGCTCGCACCCTCAGATTCATCTTGATGTGTGGCATCAGCCAACGGCAACATGCTTTGAATCACTTATACTTGGAATTTCGGACGCGGCTATCTCGTTTGAGGAACCACGGGACAGCGTCCTTTCTTCAAAATATATGGGTGAAAAGGAGCTCAGGGTTCTTTCATGCCCAGCTGGTCATCAATCTGTTGACGCTATGACCATTCGTGAGTTACTGGGCGGCAGGCTCGCTGTTCCCATTAATTTGTCACCCTGTCTCAATGCAATCAATCAATGTCCCGAAGCTCAGCTGGTTAATTTCCGCTTTCGCGATGTCGAATACGGAAGCAGGGCGCAGGCTGAGTTTCTTCAAGCCGGGGGATTGATATTGAGTTTTTCTGGCTCTTCTCTCGCATCAGATGGATTGGAAGTGAGCGAGTGCTCTATTGAAGGCTCGCATGACGTAGCCTTGCCCATCTACTTTTGCTATCGACAAAATGCCTGGACCGATCGACACCAGACGGTATTTCTTCACCTATTGCGTCATCTTGCTTCGTGAGGCCATTTGGCCTCGTGTTGTCAAGTGAATGTTGACGCCTTGTAACACATGACTGACGGCTTTGCCCTCATGCTTTTCCAAGATTCCGATTCAGATTGTTGACTCTTGGAGGGCGGAGCATGAAAAACCGTACGGTTTTGCTTTATATGACGTTCGTTTTTCTGTCGAACTTCAGCACCATTTTGTATTTTCTGACGGTTTACCTTGAATTCGTCGGATTCTCGATAGTGGCGATTTCTAGCATGATGATTGCATATCAAGTGAGCAAGTTCATCCTCGAAGTTCCCACTGGCTATATTGCTGATAGGTTTGGACGAAAGACAAGCGGTCTCGTTGGCGTCGTGGGGATGCTTGGATACTACGCTGCCCTGCTTCTCGTCCGTTTCCCTCTGCTTTTAATCGGTGCGTTCGCTCTCAAAGGTTTTGCCGTTGCATGTCTGAGCGGATCCATAGAAGCGATTTACATTGACAGCGTCTCTCAGGACCAGCTCGTAAGACTTAATGTCGTTGAGCGATTTGTTTTCTATGCCTCTTATGCCATCTCCGCTTGCGTGGGTGGTTTCATTTCGTCTGTCGGTGCATATCTCATTGGTCTTTCGGCAGATATCATCGCAATGGTGTTGACGTTGGTTGTCGTTGTCTGCATTCCTGAGATGCGAAGAGGGGGCACTGCGGGGGCACCTGAGCGTGGAATTAGCCCGAAGATGATCGGTGCCGCTATTGCGTGTAATGGCATTCTTCGTTCAGCGTTCATCATGGACTGTTCTCAGGCATTTGCTTTTGTCGCCCTGGAAGACTTTTTCTCACTGCTGCTTGCGGGCCGCGGAATGAATTCCGTCGCTTCGGGTGTGACCATTGCGGTCCAGCTCCTTGCCTCGGCCTCCATGGGGCTTATTGTGCCCAGTGTGATTGCTCATGTCGACAAGGGCCGTTTTGCGCGTATTTGCGGCATCATTCGCTTAGTATTGACAGCTTTGTTTTTGATCCCCCTTACTCCGGCTAATTTGCTGCCCGTGTTCTATGTGCTGCAGACGGTTGCGTACTCGTTGTTTGCTCCAATTAAATACTCAATTTTTCAAAATGCTGCTGATTCTTCGATGCGCTGTTCATTGATTTCGGTTCAAAGCCAGATGGTGGCGGTGGGTGCTGTTCTTTTCTATCTGCTCAACGCTGTGTTGAGCAGCGCTGCGGGCATTCGAGTCGTATTGCTTGTCGCGCTCGGGATTTCTTCTTTGGTGTATATCCCCGCGCTATTTCGTCTTACAAGCCAAAGGACATGAGTATTTAGACACCGATAACTTATATATCAACGCCAATAAACCCGAGCGCGAGGGCGTTTGGGTTTATTATTGAAGCGTATGTAACCTGGCGGCGCCACACCGCCTGTTAGTAGGGAGACACATGAACGTTCTGGTCGTCAACGCGGGATCTTCGACCCTTAAGTATCAGGTCATCGACACCAAGTCCCACAAGGTGTCCGCAAAGGGCTCCTGCGAGCGCGTCTGCTTTACCGGCGGTACCTTCACCCACGCTGCTAACGGTTCCAAGAAGGTGACCGAGAACATCGAGTTCCCCGACCACAAGGTCGCCATCGAGGTCGTCCTGAAGGACCTCGAGGCCAACGGCGTCAAGATCGAGGGCATCGGCCATCGCATCGTTCAGGGCGGTTGGTACTTTGGCGATTCCTCCCTCGTCGACGAGGACGTTCTCGCTAAGATCCGCGAGGTCGCCCCGCTGGCGCCGCTCCACAACAACCCCGAGGCCAACGTTATCGAGTTCTGCCTGGAGCAGTATCCCGACCTGCCCAACGTCACGGTCTATGACACCGCTTTCCACTTCAACATGCCCGAGGTCGCCAAGACTTACGCTCTACCCAAGGACGTTTGCGACAAGCTGCACATCCGTAAGTACGGCGCCCACGGCACCAGCTACCGTTACATCTCCAAGAAGGTCGCCGAGATGACCAACGGCGAGGCCCGCAAGGTCGTCGTGTGCCATATCGGCTCCGGCGCTTCCCTGTGCGCTATCGAGGACGGCAAGTGCATGGACACCACCATGGGCCTCACCCCGCTCGATGGCGTCATGATGGGCACCCGCTGCGGCTCCATCGACCCGGCTACCGTGTGCTACCTGCAGCGCGAGGGTGGCTACACCTTCGACGAGGTCGACGAGATGATGAACAAGAAGTCCGGCCTTTTGGCTGTGACCGGCGGCAAGACCAACGACTGCCGCAACGTCGAGGAGCTCGCCGCCGCTGGTGACCCCGATGCTCAGCTCGCCTTCGACATGTTTGTCTACAAGATTGCCGCCAAGGCTGCCGAGATGGCTGCTTCCATGTGCGGCATGGACACCCTGGTCTTTACCGCCGGCATCGGCGAGCACGCTCCGGCTGTCCGCGCTGGCGTGGCCGACCGTCTGGCCTTTATGGGCGTCAAGATGGACCATGCCCGCAACGCCCTGCGCGGCGACGGCGCTTGGTGCCTGTCCGCCAAGGATTCCAAGGTCAAGATTTTCGTCATCCCCACGGACGAGGAGTTCATGATCGCTTCCGACGTCGAGCGCATCGTCAACGGCAAGTAATTGCAAGAGGGGAGGGGCTGGACGACCGAGCGCCGTTCGGCCCCTCTTTTGTGCTCGTTGGGCGATATGCTTGATAGCTATTTATCAAGTTGTGATAACTTCTTATTAAAATGCGGCCGCCTTAAGGGGTCTGCGTCGACCGTATTGCACTGCAAAGGAGTCTCATGAACGTACTTGTTGTCAACGCCGGCAGCTCAAGCCTTAAATATCAGCTTTTGGATACCGATACCCGCGAGGTTTTCGCCAAGGGCAACTGCGAACGTATCGGTTCGGACATGGGCATCTTTGGCCACTCCGAGAACGGTGGCGCCAAGCAGACCGAGGAGGTCCCTTTCCCCGATCATCGCTCTGCTATCGCTCGTGTGCTCGAGGAGCTCGAGAAGACCGACTTTACGATTGATGGCATTGGTCATCGTATCGTTCAGGGCGGCTGGCACTTCGATGATTCCGCAGTTGTCGACGACGAGGTTATGGCCAAGATTCTCGAGGTGGCCCCGCTCGCCCCGCTGCACAACTACGGCGAGGCCGCGGCGATTGAGTATTGCCGTGAGAAGTATCCGAAGCTGCCCAACGTGGCGGTCTTCGATACCTCGTTCCATATGACCATGCCCGAGGTCGCCTATACCTACGCGCTGCCCAAGGACGTGTGCGACAAGTACCACGTGCGCAAGTACGGCGCCCACGGCACGAGCCACCGCTATGAGTGGATGATGGCCAAGGAGATCCTGGGTTCGCGCTGCCACCGTCTGCTTTCGTGCCACTTGGGTAACGGTGCTTCGCTCGCTGCTATCGAGGACGGCGTGTGCCGCGACACCACGATGGGCCTCACGCCGCTCGACGGCCTGATGATGGGCACTCGCTGCGGTTCCATTGATCCGGCCACCGTGTGCTACCTCCAGCGCGAGGGCGGCTACAGCTATCAGGAAGTCGATGACATGATGAACAAGCAGTCTGGTCTGCTTGCCATCTCGGGCATCTCCAACGACGCCCGCGACATCCGTACACGCGCCTCCGAGGGCGACGAGCGCTGCCTGCTCGCCTTCGATATGTTCGCCTACAAGGCCATGCAGCAGGCTGGCTCCATGATCGCTTCCATGGCGGGCGTGGACACCATCACCTTTACCGCCGGCATCGGCGAGAACGACTGGTCGATCCGCAAGGCCTTCTGCGACTGCTTTGAGTGGCTGGGCGTACGCATCGACAACAATAAGAACCGCGAGGCCGTGGGCAACGGCCCGCAGGTCATCAGCGCCGCCGGTTCAGCCGTTACGGTCATGGTCATCCCCACCGACGAGGAATACATGATCGCCCACGACGTCGAGCGCCTGACCAAGAACAACTAACGCGCGCATTTGCAAGTAAACGAAAGGCCTCCAGAGCAACAGCTCCGGAGGCCTTTTTGCTAGCAGGCGGAAATACCAGTCCCAAAGTGACCATCGCCAGTAACGCCTGCACTCCCAGCAACGGCACCCGGCCATCCAGATCTTCAGCCTCAGCTCGTAGCCAAGCCGCCGTCCACTCCAGATACCCTGACTGCCACGTGACGGCAGGGACCCTACAGGGTAAAGCTCTGAAAATATTCCACAGGACGGAGGAAGCCCCCGCCGCACGTAGTGCGCAGCGGGGGCTTCCGACGTGTCCGAGGACGTTTTCAGAGCTTTACCCTGTAGGGTCCCGAGGGGATATGTTCGCTACTCAGCCATCTGAGCCTGGACGGCGGTGATGGCCACGACACCCACGATGTCGTCGGCAGAGCAGCCGCGCGACAGGTCGTTAACCGGCTTGGCGATGCCCTGCAGGATGGGGCCGTAGGCGTCAGCACCGGCGAAGCGCTGGACCAGCTTGTAGCCGATGTTGCCGGCCTCGAGGTCGGGGAACACGAGCACGTTGGCCTTACCGGCGACGGAGGAGCCGGGGGCCTTGAGCTGGGCGACGGTGGGGACGATGGCGGCGTCGAGCTGCAGGTCGCCGTCGATGGCGAGCTCGGGAGCCTTCTCCTTGCAGAACTTCACGGCCTCCTGGACCTTCTTTGCGACCTCGCCACCGGCGGAGCCCATGGTGGAGTAGGAGAGCATGGCCACGTGCGGCTCAACGTTGCCCATGAAGGTGGACCAGGAGTGGGCCGAGGCGATGGCGATCTCGGAGAGCTCGTCGGAGGACGGGTTGATGTTGAGGCCGCAGTCGGCGAAGATCAGCGTGCCGTCGGTACCGAACTGCGGGGTGTCGGTGCACATCACGAAGAAGGCCGAGACCAGCTTGGTGCCCGGGGCGGTCTTGAGGATCTGAAGCGCAGGGCGCAGGGTGTCGGCGGTGGAGTGGCAGGCGCCGGAGACCAGGCCGTCGGCATCGCCCATCTTGACCATCATGGTGCCAAAGTAGGTGGCGTCCATCACCTGGGCGCGAGCCTGCTCGATGGTAACGCCCTTCTTGGCGCGGAGCTCGGCAAACTTCTGCGCGTACTCCTCGTGCTTCTCGGCATTGCGCGGGTCGATGACGGTGGCGCCGGGAACGTCGATCTCGTCGGGGTTGCCCAGGATGACGATCTTTGCCAGGCCCTCCTCGATGATCTTGGTGGCCGCGACGATGGTGCGCGGATCCTCGCCCTCGGGCAGGACGATCGTCTTAAGGTCGGCCTTGGCGGCAGACTTCATACGGTTAAGGAAATCGCTCATGTTACTCCTTACAAGCGTTTCGCTAAGCTCCAGGCGCCCGGCTGTTCACGAATAAACCCGCTGCTAGCGGGTTTACCTTTCAATTATGTACGCCGCGATGCTTGAGCTTTCCTTGTGTGGCAAGCTCATTATAGGACGCATTAGCGCTATAATCGCTCTGATAAATATGTCTCGAAGAATGTTCGAGAAAAGCCCAGCTAACGAGCCCGTGGCTTTTGACAAGGAGTATCGATGCAGATTACCTCAGGCCTGCCTGAAGGCTTTAACGCCGGCGCGTACGACATGATTGTCGTCGGTGCTGGATATGCCGGTGCCGTTTGCGCCCGCCGTCTTGCCGAGACCATCGGCTATCGTGTTGCCGTTTTGGAGCGCCGTAGCCACATTGCGGGCAATGCCTATGACTGCACTGACGAGGCCGGAATCCTGATCCACGAGTACGGTCCGCATATCTATCACACCTTTAACGAGCGCGTGCACAATTTCCTGTCGCGCTTTACCAAGTGGACGGATTATCAGCACAAGGTGCTCGCCAACATCAACGGTACCCTTATGCCCGTGCCCTTCAACCATGCGAGTCTCAAGCTCGCCTTTGGTGACGAGCGCGGCGAGGAGCTGTATCAGAAGCTCGTGGAGACCTTTGGCAAGGATGTCAAGGTGCCCATTATGGAGCTGCGTAAGAAGAACGACCCCGACTTGGCCGAGGTCGCCGATTACGTCTACGAGAACGTCTTTTTGCATTACACCATGAAGCAGTGGGGCCAGACGCCCGATCAGATCGATCCCTCGATCACCGGCCGCGTTCCCGTCTTTGTGGGCGATGATGACCGCTACTTCCCGCAAGCTCCCTTCCAGGGCATGCCGCAGGAGGGCTACACGGCGCTCTTTGAGCACATGCTCGACCACGACCTGATCGACGTGTTCTGCGACGTGGACGCCCGTGACCTCTTTGAAATCGACGAGACTACCGTCAAGATCGACGGCAAGGTCTACGGCGGCGAGATTGTCTATACCGGTCCGCTCGATGAGCTGTTCAACCTCGACTTGGGTGCGTTGCCGTACCGCACGCTCGATATGAAGTTCGAGACGCTCGATATGGACCAGTTCCAGCCCGTGGGCACCGTCAACTACACCACGAGCGAGGACTACACGCGTATCACCGAGTTCAAGAACATGACCGGTCAGGTCCTGCCCGGCAAGACCACCATCATGAAGGAGTACTCTAAGGCCTATACGCCCGGCTCGGACGAGACGCCGTACTACGCCATTCTTGAGCCCGAGAACCGTGAGCTCTATGAGCGCTATCTTGAGCGCGTCCAGAACCTGACGAACTTCCACCCGGTGGGTCGTCTGGCCGAGTATCGTTACTACGATATGGACGCTGTGACCAATTCCGCCCTCGATCTTTCGGATGAGATTATCGCCTGCCATGCATAAAGTCATAACATTCGGTATTCCCTCGTATAACGCCGCCAAGGACATGGACCATTGCATCACCTCCATCTTGGAGGGGAGCAATTACGCCACCGATATCGAGATTATCGTGGTGGACGACGGCTCCAAGGACGAGACGGCCGCCAAGGCCGACGAGTGGGAGGCCCGTTATCCTGGAATCATCCGCGCGGTGCACCAGGAGAATGGCGGTCACGGTATTGCCGTCCTTTCGGGTCTGCGCGAGGCGCAGGGCACCTACTACAAGGTTGTCGACTCGGATGACTGGCTCGACGCTGCGGCTCTTTCGACTATGCTGTCGATTCTGCGTGGCTTTGAAGAGCGCGATCAGCGCGTTGACCTGTTTATCTCGAACTACGTGTACGAGAAGGTTTACGAGGGCACGCATACCGCTATTGGCTACAAATTTGCCCTGCCGCGCAAAAAGATCTTTTCCTGGGATCAGATCGGTCATTTCCGCCTGGACCAGAACCTACTCATGCACAGCCTGTGCTATCGCACGGATGTGCTGCGCGAGTCCAACCTTCCCATGCCGCCGCACACGTTCTATGTGGACAACATCTACGCCTACGTGCCACTGCCGCGTTGCAAGACCATGTACTACGCCGACATCGACCTCTACCGCTACTTTATCGGCCGCGAAGGTCAGAGCGTCAACGAGGCAACGATGGTCAAGCGTCTGGACCAGCAGTTCCGTGTTACGCGTATCATGATGGAGTCGTACCACCTGTACAGCGATGTTGAGTCGTCGCGCCTGCGTTCGTACATGATGGGCTACTTCACCATGATGATGGCGATCTGCTCGGTGCTTACCAAGCTTTCCGAGGAAGATTGCGCCGACGAGCGCCTAAAGACGCTGTGGAATGATTTGAAGGCCTACGACGAGCGCATGTATCGTCGTGCCCGCTACGGCGTGGTCGGGTTCTTCACCAATCTGCGCGGACGGGCCGGAGACAAAACTACACTCGGCCTATACCGTCTTGCCTCAAAGATCTTTAAATTCAACTAGCTGCTGAGTAATCGCTGCTGATAGGTTGACTGGGCCCCTTGGCCTTTAGTTTGCTACTGCGAACAGTCCTGCTCGCACGGAAAGCACATTAAGTGCTTTCCGGCTCGTGCGGAACTTGTATCAAACTAAAGGCCAAGGGGCCTCTGCTATAAGAATCGATTGTCAGCTAGTTGAATTTGAAGATCTTCGACGCGCGGTACACAGGGGCCTGGGCTGAAAAGAATCTGGTTGGTAGGTTGCCCGGTGGGGCTTGGTTATGTTTGTCGCGAGTTCCGCACGAGCCGAAGAGCACTTAATGTGCTCTTCGTGCGAGCCAGGACTGTAGAGCAGCAAACATAACCAAGCCCCACCGGGCAACCGGTCAGGTTAGGTTACTTCGCGGCGCCGGGGATGCCGTGGGAGGTTTTGGCGGTTTTGGCTCCGTTTACGATGGCAGTTTCCAGGGCCCTTACTGCGAGCATGCCCAGCAGGTCTAGGGGAACGGCGGCGCTTGCCTGGGCGCCCAGTTTGCCGCTGGCGAGGGTGTAGATGGTGTCGCCGTCGTTGGTGGTGTGCGTGGGACGGATGGCGTGTGCGTAGGCGTCTGCGGCCATCTGGGAGACCTTGGTGGCTTGTGCCTTAGTGAGTTCCACGTTTGTGACGATGCAGCTGATGGTGGTGTTGGTGCGGTCGAGCGGCATCTGCATGGATCCGGCGGCGGCAAAGGCTGCGAGTTCCATGTCGACGATCTGGTCGCTATCGGCTGCGGCGCGCATACCGGCGACCCACTCGCCGGTGAAGGGGTCGACGACGTTGCCGCAGGCGTTGACCGAGACCACGGCGCCCACCTTGACGGGGCCGAGCGCCACGGCAGCAGTTCCAAGGCCGGCCTTCATGCAGGTGGCAGGCCCCATGAGCTTGCCTACAGTGGCGCCGGTGCCGGCGCCCACGTTGCCCTGCTCGAGCGTGGCGGGGGTGTGGTCGAGCGCTTCGCGCACGGCGGCGATGCCGGCCTCAATGTCGGGGCGCACGGTCGGGTCGCCATAGGCGAGGTCGAAGATACAGCTGGAGCACACGATGGGCACCTGCGTGGGGCCGACGGGAAGGCCGATGCCGCGGCTCTCAAGCTCGCGAGCGACGCCGCTTGCAGCCTCGAGGCCAAAGGCCGATCCACCCGAAAGGCAGACGGCGTGGACCTTGTCGACGGTGTTCTCGGGTCGCAGCAGGTCGGTTTCGCGCGATGCTGGAGCACCGCCGCGAACGTCAACGCCGCCGGTGGCGCCCTCGGGTGCCACGATTACGGTGCAACCGGTGCCGGCCTCCTCGTCCGTATAGTTGCCATAGCAAAAGCCATCGACATCGCAGACGTCAATGGCCTCGAGCAGTGTATCCATGTTTAACTCCTATCGGTTTTCCGCCGCGCCTTGTGCCCGGTCGGGATCCGTACGGTACGCCAAAATTGTAGGCGCCGGGGGATACCCAGCGCCAGATGCAATTACGAGAGTTTTTGAATCGCGCGCGCGACGCGGGCGATGGGTAGGCCCACCACGTTATAGAAGTCGCCCGAAATATCGTGCACGAGCATGCGTCCTCCTGTGCCCTGAATGCCGTAGGCGCCGGCCTTGTCCATGGGCTCACCCGAGGCGACGTAGTGCTCGATCTGCTCGTCGGTGAGCTCGTAGAACGTCACGTCGGTCACATCGACAAAGGACAGGCTCTCGGCGGCATGCGGGGCGGCCGTATCGCCTGCCTTAACGATGCAGACGCCGGTTGCGACCTGGTGCGTGCGGCCCGAAAGCTCACGGAGCATGGTGCGCGCCTCGTCCTCGGTTGCCGGCTTGCCCAGAATCTTGCCGTCAAAGGTGACGATGGTGTCGGCCGCGACCGTCAGCTCATTGGGCTCGGCATGCTCGGCGGCAACGGCGGCGGCTTTTGCGCGTGCTAAGCGTTCAACGAGCGTAAGCGGGGCCTCGCCATCAAACGGCGTTTCGTCGATATCGGCAGGAATGATGCGAATGTCATAGCCCGCCTCGCGCATCAAGTCGATGCGGCGCGGTGATTGCGAAGCCAAAATCATAGCTGAATGCCCTCGGCAACCTTCTCGACGGCCTTGTCGCCGGCGAGCGTGCGCAGCAGCTCCAATGCAAAGGGGAGTGACTGTGCCATGCCGCTGGCAGTGATGATGTTGCCGTCTTGCGTGACCTTCTCGCCGGTATAGGCGCCTTCGGGGAAGCTTTTCTCAAAGCCAGGGAAGCACGTGGCATGGCGCCCCTCGAGCAGGTCGAGCTCGCCCAGGATAAACGGGGCGGCGCAGATGGCGGCGACGTGCTTGGTTGCGGCGAACTCGTGGACCACGTCGCAGACGCGCTGATCGGCGCGCAGGTTGGTAGCACCGGGTAGGCCGCCGGGCAGCACGACACAGTCGTATTCGTCAAAGTCGATCTCATCAAAGAGCGCATCGCAGGTCACGGGGATCTGCAGCGAACTTACGACCTCACGCGTGGGCATGATCGAGACGAGCGTGGCACGTACGCCGCCGCGACGCATGACATCGACCATGGTCAAGCATTCAATAGTTTCAAAGCCATCGGCGGCGAGAACGGCAACGCTGGGCATGAGGGTTCCTTTCATAGGCGGCATACAATTAGCCGTCTTATACCCCGAAGACCTCCGCTTGCCACGCTCGATTTCCCAATGATTTTTCTGAGCAATGATTAAGTGGCTAGTTGCGCTTAAGGTGGACGACGGTCTCGCAGTGGAAGGTTTGTGGGAACAGGTCGACTGGCGTGATCTTTACGGGGGAGAAGGTGCCTTCTTCGACAAAGCGTTTGAGATCGCGCGCCAGGGTGGCCGGGTTGCAGCTCACGTAGGCGACATCGCGAGCACTCGTGCTGGCGATAAGGTCGATCGCCTCGGGGGCGAGGCCTGCACGCGGCGGGTCGACCACCAAGACGTCGGCATCCTGGTCGGGGAACTCGCGCACCGCGTCTCCGCCAATGACGTCGACGTTATCGAGCTTGTTGATCTCCAGGTTACGGCGCAGGTCGCGCACGGCGGGGCCGTAGGCCTCGACGGCGGCGACAAAGTCGCAGCGGCGGGCGAGCGGCAGGGTAAAGGTGCCGGCACCGCAGTACAGGTCCACGGCAAGCTCGTCTTCCTGCGGGTCGAGCGCTTCCATGACAAGATCGATCAAAATCTCGGCACCCTTGGTGTTGACCTGGAAAAAAGACGGGGCAGACAAGCGCATCTGACCCTCGGCGATATTCTCGGTCCATGAGCCCTCTCCGGCGAGCATTTCGACCTTGGAGACACGACGGGCCTTCTTTTCGCCCTTGTTCATCACGCGCACGATGCTCGTGGGATGAGCGGCGTCCGCCAGCACGCGGGAGACCTGCGAGCGCGGAAAAGAGCCTGTGGGCGTCCAGAGTGCGACCTCGAGTGCCTTGGTGCGGCGCGATGCGCGAATGCCCACGCGTTCGAGCCCCAAGTCATGGCTGCCGCTTAGATAGTTGAGTGCGCCGACGACCGATTTGAGCGCCTTCGGGAAGCGCTTATCGAACAGCGGGCACGTATCGACGGTCACGATTTTGCTGGGGTCGACACCGTGCATGCCAAGGCGCACGCGACCGTTGACGACGGTCGGTTCGAGCTCGATTTTATTGCGGTAGCCCCAGTCGTCCTTGGTGTGGCAGATGGGCTGTACCAACTCATCGACCTGCTCAGGAGCGAACTTGCCGATGCGCTCGAGCGTGGAGCGCAGGTTTTGCTCCTTGGCGGCGAGCTGTGCCGTGCGTGAGAGATTGCCCCACGAGCAGCCGCCGCAGATGCCCACGAAGGGGCAGGGAGGCTGAATGCGATCGGGGCTTGGCTCCAGAATCTCGGTGGTGCGGGCACGCATGAACGACTTGCCGTCCTGTACGACCTCGGCCTCGACGGTGTCGCCTGCCACGGCGCCCTGCACAAAGACGGCCTTGCCGTTGTCGGCGTGCGCCAGCCCGTCGGCGCCGTAGGTCATCGATTCTATAGTGAGCTTCATATTCCTGCCTGTCATTCGCGTTGTTGTTCGCACCATGGTAGCAGGGAAAAGCGCCCCGCATCCGAGGCTTTCCTCAAATGCGGGGCGCTTCTACAAACTGCTTCTACAAACGACTATTTCGTCTTGCCGGTAATGAGCGTCTTAAGACCCAGGCCGATCAGGACCAGGCCCATGCGCACGCGACCGGGGCGATGGCGCTCGATGGCCTTGGTCTTGCCAGCGGGCTTATCGCGACGGGCGCTCGTCTCGGGTGCGGGCTTGGTGACCTGCGTCTCGGGCCGAGGTGCAGGTGCAGGCTCGGGCTCAATGACGGTCGCCTGGACCTCTTGGACCTTGGGTGCTACTGGCTGCGGCTCGGCCTCGGGGGCAGGTTCCGCCTCAATGACGGGCTCGGGCGCGGCCTCGGCGTTGCGATAGGCACGCTCCAGTAGAGCTTCCTGCGAGTTGAAGGGTTTCTCACCCTCTGCACGCTCTACGGGGACCCAGGTGCCGTCGCTCGTGAGGCTGCGGGCCTTCACGTTGTCGCGCAGCTGCATGCCCATGTACTCGTGTACTAGGGCGCGGCAGGTGGGGTCGAGCACGGGGAAGGCGATCTCCACGCGGTGCTCGGTGTTGCGCGTCATCATGTCGGCCGAGCTCAGATAGATCATGTCCGAGTCCACGCCAAAGGCGTAAACGCGCGCATGCTCCAAAAAGCGTCCGACGATAGAACGGACATGCACGTTCTCGGTCTTGCCCGGAACACCGGGCTTGAGGCACGAGATACCGCGGATGATCATGTCCACGCGGACTCCTGCGCACGATGCCTCGGCGATTTTGTCGATGACCTCGCGGTCGGTCAGCGAGTTGAGCTTAAAGAACACACGGGCGGGCTCGCCGGCAAGGGCGCGCTGGATCTCGCGATCCAGGCCGCGCATGATGAGCGGTTTCAGTCCGACGGGCGCCACACCCAGGAAGCGGTAGTCGCCGCGCAGGTTGCCCAGCGACAGATTGCGGAAGAACAGGTTGGCGTCTTCACCGATGCCGGGATGGGCGGTCATGAGCATAAAGTCGCTGTAGAGTTTGGCCGTCTTCTCGTTAAAGTTGCCGGTGCCCAAAAGCGTGAGACGGGTGAGCGCCATGCCCTCGCGATAGGTGAGCTGGCAGATCTTTGAGTGGCATTTAAAGCCCTCGGAACCATAGATGACGGTGCAGCCCGCCTCTTCCAGACGCTCGGCCCACTCGATGTTGTTCTGCTCGTCAAAGCGGGCACGAAGTTCCATGAGCACCGTGACCTCTTTGCCGTTCTCGGCAGCATCGATCAGCGATTCGCACAGGCGGCTCTGCTTGGCCACGCGGTAGAGCGTGATGCGCAGCGAGATGCACTCGGGGTCGTAGGCGGCCTCGTGCACCAGATCCAGGAAGGGGTTCATGGCCTCGTAGGGATAAAAGAGCAGCTTGTCGCCCTGCAGCACCTGTTCGCGGATGGAGCGGGTCATGTCGATGTTGGGGTTGGGCTGCGGCTTAAACGGCGTAAAGAGCAGCTCGTTGCGCAGGTGCTCGGGAATCTTGCCCTCAATGCCAAAGACGTAGCCCAGGTCGAGCGGGATATCGCAGGTAAAGACCGAGCGACGCGAGAGCTCGAGCGCCTTGCGGATAGTCTTGAGCGTCGCCTTCTCGAGCGACCCCGAGACGGCGAGCACTACCGGCTGCAGGCGCAGGCGCTTCTTGAGGATGCGCTTCATGTGCTGGCGGTAGTCCTCTTCCTCTTCGACGCCCTCGCCGTCCGGATCGATGTCGGCGTTGCGGGTGACGCGGATCAGCGCACGATCCAGCGGCTTATAGGAGCCAAAGCAGCTGTCCAGGCAGGCGAGAATGACGTCCTCGAGCAAGATGTAGGAGTAGGTGCCGGTGGGCGAGGGAATCTCGACCACGCGGTTCATCGAGGCGGGAATCTCGATAAGGCCCAGCAGGCTCTCCTCGTCGGTGGCGCCGTCCAGACCACAGGCCAGATAGAGCGCGCCGTTGCGCAGGTTGGGGAAGGGGTGGCGCGGATCGATGACCAGCGGCGAGATGACCGGCGACACGTAGGCCTGGAAGTAGCGGGTTACGAAGGTGCGCTCCTCGGGCGTAAGCGAATCGATGCGGGCGCGGTGAACGCCCAAGGTGTCGAGCTTGCCTTCGATGCTCTTAAAGATGGATTCCCAACGAGTAAGGAGCCCGGGCATTTCGGCCATGACAGCATCGACCTGTTCGGAGGCGGTCATATTGCTCTTGTTGTCGACAGGCTGTTTTTTGAGCTCTGCCAGATCGGACAGGCCGCCCACGCGCACCATGAGAAACTCGTCGAGGTTAGACTCGAAAATCGACACGAACTTTAGACGCTCGAACAGCGGAACGGTCTCATCGAAGGCTTCGTCGAGCACGCGGTTGTTAAAGCGCAGCCAGCTAAGCTCTCGGTTTTGCGTGTACGAGAAGTCGCGCGGCGGCTTGCGCAGCTTTGCAGCGGCTTGCTTCTTTTCGATTTTGCTCGGCATATGCATCTGTCCGTTCAGTCCCCGTAGGGGACGGTAGCCTAACTCTTATTCACTATTGTCTCAATTTAGTCGACCGCTGGCACGAACGTATCGCGTGAACGGTATCTTTACCTACTTCTTACGCTGACGAGTCATAGGACTGACGCCCTGCTCGTCTGCAAGCGGTCTATATCCTCACTCAACTGGTACGTAAGTGTGAATAAGAATGATGGATAGCTGAATATCATTGAATGCAGGCGGAAACGTAAACAAACATCATTTATATACATAAAACCGATTTAGCTATGCAATTCTGAATCAAAAGTTTAGAGACGCAATCGCAAATGGTTTTTAAGAAAAAAGAGCGTTTACCTTAGAAAAGTTACTTTAGAACGCCGAAGTACATCATGGGGGAATCACATGCGATATACCGTTCATCGCACTTTGTTGACCGTTCGGGGGCGAGGTGGAATTGCGGGTGGAATTTGGATATAACTAGAGCTGTCAGCAAGCAGTGCCCGTTACGGAAGGGCGCTGAGAGATTCGGCCGAAAGGCCCGAAAGAAAGGTAGGAGGCCATGACGAAAGGTCTGCACGTGCCTTCCGAGATCGGCAAGCTCAGGAAGGTCTGCCTGCACCGTCCCGGCGACGAGCTCCTCAACCTGCCGCCCGACGAGCTCGAGCGACTCCTGTTCGACGACGTCCCGTTCCTGGAGGTCGCGCAGCAGGAGCACGACACCTTCGCCCAGATCCTGAGGGACCAGGGCGTGGAGGTCCTCTATCTCGAGAACCTCGTCGCTGAGGTGTTCGACCAGGTCCCCGGCGCCCGCGCCGAGTTCACCGACCAGTACATCGCCGAGGCCGGCATCCGCGGCCAGCACATGCCGCAGATCGTCCGCGAGAAGCTGGACTCCATCGAGGACAACCTCGAGTTCGTCAAGAAGACCATGGCCGGCATGACCAAGTCCGAGATAGACATGCCCCTCACGGCGTCCACGACCCTCGACTCCCTGGTCAACTCCGAGTCCGAGTCCGACCTGATCATCGACCCGATGCCCAACCTCTACTTCACCCGCGACCCGTTCGCGGTCGTCGGCGAGGGCGTCAACCTCAACCGCATGTACTCGGTCACCCGCAACCGCGAGACCCTGTACGGCAAGTACATCTTCAAGTACCACCCCGACTACAAGGACGTCTCGCTGTACTTCCGCCGCGACTGCCAGTTCCACACCGAGGGCGGCGACGTGCTGAACATCAACGAGAAGACCCTCGCCGTCGGCATCTCCCAGCGCACCCAGGCCGCCGCGATCGACGTCATGGCCCAGAACATCTTCTGGAACTCCGACTCCAAGGTCGAGCGCATCCTGGCCTTCGACATCCCGGTCTCGCGCGCCTTCATGCACCTCGACACGGTCTTCACCCAGATCGACGTCGATAAGTTCACGATCCACCCCGCCATCATGGGCACCCTGCGCGTCTACGAGCTGACCGCCGGCAAGAACCCGGGCGACGTGAACATCCGCCTGATCGAGGACACCCTCGAGCACGTCCTGGAGGACGCCACCGGCGTCGACCAGGTCAAGCTGATCCCCTGCGGCGGCGGCGACCCGATCGCGGCCTCCCGCGAGCAGTGGAACGACGGCTCCAACACCCTGTGCGTCGAGCCCGGCAAGATCTGCGTCTACGCCCGCAACACCGTCACCAACGACGTGCTGTACAAGGAGGGCCTGGACCTTCTCGTCGTGCCCTCCGCCGAGCTCTCCCGCGGCCGCGGCGGCCCGCGCTGCATGAGCATGCCCTTCTGGCGCGAGGACCTCTAGGGTCTTCAAGGACCCGTACAGGTCATAATATATACATCTAGCTGCCATTAGATGTCTCCCATTGGGGCGGTGCGGGTTTTCGCACCGCCCCAATCTTGTATGAGGAACGTCAACACGATTGGATGACTGCTTTTGTAAGGAGCTTGGCCATGGACATCAAGACGATTGGCGTTGAGGAATGGCTCAACGTTTGGGAGAAGAGCGCCACGTGGGACATCGCCCAGTCGACGATCTCGTCGCTCACCATGGGCGAGCTGCGCGCGCTCGATGAGCAGGGCGGCGCCACGTTCTACGAGCGCCTGGACCGCGAGAAGATGAACTACGGCTGGATCGAGGGCTCGCCGGAGTTTAAGGCCGAGGTTGCCAAGCTGTATCGTCGCGAGGTCAATCCCGATCACATTCTGCAGACCAATGGCTGCACGGGCGCTAACCTCAACGCCATCATGGCTGTGGTCGAACCCGGCGACCACGTTATCGCCGAGTGGCCCACCTATGCGCCGCTCTACGAGATTCCGCGCACGCTGGGCGCCGAGGTCGAGT
The DNA here is from genome assembly GCA_902462065.1 of uncultured Collinsella sp. GTDB lineage: Bacteria > Actinomycetota > Coriobacteriia > Coriobacteriales > Coriobacteriaceae > Collinsella. The sequence continues at coordinate 2,549 of CABQAK010000030.1, read as the reverse complement.
ATTGGGAGCTACGCGAAGAGCTCGGCTGGAAGCCCGATATCGAGGAACTCAAGCGCTTGGTGCGCCCCGACACCAAGCTCATCTGCATCAACAACGCATCGAACCCCATCGGTACGGTGCTCGATGCCGATATGCTCGGCCAGATTGCCGAGATCGCCCGTTCGGTGGGCGCCTACGTGCTGAGTGACGAGGTGTATCTGCCTCTCGAAAATACTGAGTCCTTTATGTCGATGGTCGACGTGTACGAGAGGGCCATTGTCACCAACTCGTTGTCGAAGACCTATTCGACGCCTGCGGCCCGCGTGGGCTGGGTCGTGGCCGACGAAGAGGTGTCCAACCGCATCCGTACCTATCGCGATTACACCATGATCTGCGGCGGAGTGTTCAACGATGACCTGGCGACCTATGTGCTTGAGCACAAGGATAAGATTCTCGAGCGCAATCGCAAGATCGTGTTTGGCAACCGCGATATCGCGCAGGCTTGGATCGATACGCAGCATCGCGTTTCCTGGACGGCCCCGCAGGGCGTGTCCACCTCGTTTATCCAGCTGGATATTCCCGAGGATGACGAGGAGTTCTGCAGGCGCCTGCTGTCCGAGAGGGGAGTGCTGCTGGTACCCGGTAGCCGTTTTGAGCTTCCCTGCGGCGCACGCCTGGGCTACTGCGCGAGCGAGGACGTTCTGCGCGAGGGCCTGAGGCTGTTGGGCGAGGCACTGGCGGAGTTTGATCGCTAGGATTCCGATGATCTTCGAGGGCCTTATCCAAATTGGTCGAAGATAATCGAAAACGGATCCGTTTCCCTAGGGGAAGCGGATCCGTTTTTCCATACCGAGAAGTCAAGTTGTTACAAATGGGGCCGTAAAGCGAGTCGGTATCCGCCGGGCCTTATACTGAGCTTCCGGTGAACGGTATCAAGCGTCTGGTAAACGGTAATTTGTTTACCAGAAATGAATAGGACAAACTTTTTTCTGAATAAAAATGAAAATGGTTGAGACGTGGTACGAATCGCTTATTCTATTCATAGCTTTATTGGAAATATACAATTTGAGGGTGGTTTAACAAAGTTTAGTTCCATTTGATTTCTGGATTGAAAACGCGTTTAAGCACGTAAATACGCTTTATTAAGATGAAGTGTGCCATGCGTGAAGTATATGTGTATGCCGTTCACCCCCTATAAAAAACCGTTCGGGGGCAAGGTGGAAGTATGAGCTGTTTTTGGATATAAATATGTCGTCAGCAATAACGCCTCACACGGAGGGGCGCTAACGAATCGGCCCTGACAAGGGCCCGAAAGAAAGGTAGGAGGCCATGACGAAAGGTCTGCACGTGCCTTCCGAGATCGGCAAGCTCAGGAAGGTCTGCCTGCACCGTCCCGGCGACGAGCTCCTCAACCTGCCGCCCGACGAGCTCGAGCGACTCCTGTTCGACGACGTCCCGTTCCTGGAGGTCGCGCAGCAGGAGCACGACACCTTCGCCCAGATCCTGAGGGACCAGGGCGTGGAGGTCCTCTATCTCGAGAACCTCGTCGCTGAGGTGTTCGACCAGGTCCCCGGCGCCCGCGCCGAGTTCACCGACCAGTACATCGCCGAGGCCGGCATCCGCGGCCAGCACATGCCGCAGATCGTCCGCGAGAAGCTGGACTCCATCGAGGACAACCTCGAGTTCGTCAAGAAGACCATGGCCGGCATGACCAAGTCCGAGATAGACATGCCCCTCACGGCGTCCACGACCCTCGACTCCCTGGTCAACTCCGAGTCCGAGTCCGACCTGATCATCGACCCGATGCCCAACCTCTACTTCACCCGCGACCCGTTCGCGGTCGTCGGCGAGGGCGTCAACCTCAACCGCATGTACTCGGTCACCCGCAACCGCGAGACCCTGTACGGCAAGTACATCTTCAAGTACCACCCCGACTACAAGGACGTCTCGCTGTACTTCCGCCGCGACTGCCAGTTCCACACCGAGGGCGGCGACGTGCTGAACATCAACGAGAAGACCCTCGCCGTCGGCATCTCCCAGCGCACCCAGGCCGCCGCGATCGACGTCATGGCCCAGAACATCTTCTGGAACTCCGACTCCAAGGTCGAGCGCATCCTGGCCTTCGACATCCCGGTCTCGCGCGCCTTCATGCACCTCGACACGGTCTTCACCCAGATCGACGTCGATAAGTTCACGATCCACCCCGCCATCATGGGCACCCTGCGCGTCTACGAGCTGACCGCCGGCAAGAACCCGGGCGACGTGAACATCCGCCTGATCGAGGACACCCTCGAGCACGTCCTGGAGGACGCCACCGGCGTCGACCAGGTCAAGCTGATCCCCTGCGGCGGCGGCGACCCGATCGCGGCCTCCCGCGAGCAGTGGAACGACGGCTCCAACACCCTGTGCGTCGAGCCCGGCAAGATCTGCGTCTACGCCCGCAACACCGTCACCAACGACGTGCTGTACAAGGAGGGCCTGGACCTTCTCGTCGTGCCCTCCGCCGAGCTCTCCCGCGGCCGCGGCGGCCCGCGCTGCATGAGCATGCCCTTCTGGCGCGAGGACCTCTA
>CABQAK010000029.1 GCA_902462065.1 uncultured Collinsella sp. | reverse complement strand
TTGCAGCTCCGTCTGTGCCCGAGACGCCTGCCGCCACCGAGACCCCTGCCGCCGACCAGCCGACCGAGAAGCCGGCACCGCGCACACGCCGTCGCACGGCTGCTAAGGCCGAGCAGGTTGCCGATCAGGTAACCCTCGAGCTCACCGAGGCTTCGGTTCGTTCCGCGGCAGGGGAGGGCGCATCGCCTGCTGAGTCCGCTGCGCCTGTCGAGGCCAGCGAAGTTCCCGTTGTCGATCCGGCTTTGCGCCCGCACCGTCGCGGTCGCAAGCCCAAGGCCTTCGTCGAGGCAGAGAAGGGCGCAGCCGCAGCTGCAGCCGCTCGGGATGCTGCGGCGACCGCCGAGTCTGCAACCGCTGCCGATGCACCCGTCCAGGATGCTACGACTTCCGAGGCCGCTCCCGCCGATGTCGAGCCCGCCGACGTCCGTCCTGGTCGCAGCCATCGTACTGCTGCTAAGCGCACGTCCAAGGCCAAGACTGCCAAGAAGGGTGCGTCCGAGGATTCCGCCGAGACGACCGCCGATGCATCGACTGATGCCGCCGAGCCCCAAGACGTCGAACAGTCTGCGTCCGAGAAGCCCAAGCGCGGTCGTAAGAAGTCCGCTAAGGCCAAGGCGTCCGAGCAGCAGGCCGAGGCCGAGCTGCAGGGCGATTCCAAGGCCGAGGCCAGCGATGATACTGCGGCTAACGCCGATGCCGCCGCAACCGATGGCGCCGCGCCCGCCGAGGCCGAAGACGGCGCTCGCCCCAACCGTCGCCAGCACAAGCGCAACGACGAGCGCAACGAGCGCAAGGACGAGCGCAACAACGACCGCCGCAACCGCCAGCGCGATCGCAAGCAGCGCAACAAGGAGCGTAATGCCGCTCCCACCGAGCCCACGCTTTCGCGCGAGGAGCTCGCGGCCATGAAGGTCGCCGAGCTGCGCGAGAAGGCCAAGGAGTTCGAGATTGAGACGACCGGCAAGAAGAAAGCCGAGCTCGTCGAGGAGATCTACGTCACCGCCGCGAAGGCCGAGGGCTTCCGCGACATCAAGGGCATCCTGCAGATTCGTCCGGACAGCTCCGGTATCATCCATGCCCATGGCTACATGAAGTCCAACGACGACGCCTTCGTGCCCGCCTACCTCATCCGCTCCGCGCGTCTGCGCACGGGCGACGTCATCGAGGGCTCGCTTCGTCCTTCGCGCGGCGGCGACAAGCGCGCCGGCCTCGCCAAAATCACGACCGTCAACGGTCTAGACCCCGAGCAGATTCGCAACCGCCCCAAGTTCGGTGACCTCACCCCGGTCTATCCCAACGAGCCGCTGCGCATGGAGCATGGCAAGGACTCCATTACCGGTCGCGCCATCGACATCGTGTCGCCGATCGGCAAGGGTCAGCGTGGCTTGATCGTGTCCCCGCCCAAGGCCGGCAAGACCACAATCCTCAAGAAGATCTGCCAGTCTATCTCGATTAACAACCCCGAGGTGCACCTCATCTGCCTGCTCGTCGACGAGCGCCCCGAAGAGGTTACCGATATGCAGCGTTCCATCAAGGGCGAGGTTGTGGCGTCGACCTTCGATATGCCCGCCGACAACCACACTCGTGTGGCAGAGCTCGTCATCGAGCGCGCCAAGCGCATCGTGGAGCTGGGCGGCGATGTCGTGGTGGTGCTCGACTCCATCACGCGTCTTGCCCGCGCCTACAACTTGGCGGCGCCCGCCTCAGGCCGCATCCTTTCGGGCGGCGTCGATTCGGCGGCACTGTATCCGCCCAAGCGCTTCCTGGGCGCAGCCCGCAATATCGAGAACGGTGGCTCGCTCACCATCCTGGCCTCTGCCCTCATCGACACCGGCTCCAAGATGGACGAGGTCATCTTTGAGGAGTTCAAGGGCACCGGCAACATGGAGCTCAAGCTCGACCGCGACCTGGCCGACCGCCGCATCTTCCCGGCTATCGACCCCGTTGCCTCCGGTACGCGTAACGAGGACCTGTTGGTTGACGAGCAGATGCGTCCGTTTGTCTTTGGCCTGCGTCGCATTCTTGCCGGCATGAACAACACCGAGCGCGCAGCTGCGTCGTTTATCAAGGGTCTTAAGGGCACCAACACCAACCAGGAGTTCCTGGTGCGTTCGGCCAAAAAGCACAGCGACTACGAGCAGACGTTCTAGGTTGTCATCCACACGCAGCGATAGTCATCAATGCAATAAAGGGTCGGGGCTTTGAGCCTCGGCCCTTTTCTATATCGCCGCTCCGCGCTTATTTTTGACCATAAGACTGGCAAGCAGCAGGTTTCCCGTTTCAATCCGACATCGTCGCTTGCAATCGACAGGGCGGTTTCGCATAATAGCTTTTAAGCTTCGCGACGGATAACGCAGATGAAACGAACCATATACCGTTGCTTTGGGGCATAGCCCCGCTTCATCTTCTCTCGCGCAGCCAACTGAATGATGCGATTTGGGTGCTGGAAGATGGGGAGAGCTCATGGCTTCTTCTGATGCAACACAACGAGCAGTCCTTGCCGGACTTTCGTGCGGGATCGGCCTTGCCGCTCCCGTGGTTATGTATGCCGCGACGCTGCCGTTTTCGTCTGTGAACGAGACGGTCGTGGCGGGTGCGGTTCCCTTCGCCGTGGGCGCGGTGGCGGGCGTGGGCATCTATGCCGCCTCGCTGGGTATCTCCGAGTATCGTGCGCAGCGTGAAGAGCGTCTGTTCCAGCCCGATGCCATGGGCGGTGCCGCCAATCTCAATCAGCATCAAAGCGAGTTCAAGACCGCCTCGATTTCAGCTCAGCAGCAGGATGCGACTCCTTACGCTGCGGCTTCTGATTCTCAGGCTCAGGCGGAGCAGTCTACCTCGGCATTCCTTTCCGGCCTGACTGGTGCGTTCCAGCGCCGTCATGCCGATGATGGTGTCCCTACCATCGCTCGAGCCGCAGATGCTATGGACGAGGACGAGGCTTGGTCCATGATCGACAGTATGCTTGACGACGATTCGCCGGTGAGCTGCGACCCTGCACACTCGCGCGACGTCTATCAAGTCGCCATCGACGAGCTCACCAACGGCGGGCAGACCGGCTCCTTCAATCGCGACGACATCGCCGCCGCGGCACGCGCCGTGTCTGGCTCCCAGGCCGCCCCTGCGGGCAGCACGGCGGCTTTCGTGGCACTCGTCGCCAACGCGGCAGCCAATAACGCCTACAGCGCTACCTCGGCGGACGCGAACGCTTCTGCCGACAATTCGTACGTTGATGAAGCCATGGCCGCGGACGAGGAGGCCGTTGCCGCCCGCCGTGCCGCCGAAAGCTCGCTGTGGGGCGCTCCTGCCCAGCAGCAGGCGGCTGAGGCTGCGCCGTACAATGTAAACCTCGCCAGCATGCCTATCATCTCCGGTGCCGCGGATATCGATTTCGATGACCTCGATGAGCCTGCAGCCATCACTGCATCGATTGATGCCCAAGATCGCATCGACACCGGCGACCTTCCGGATGCCTCACTCGAGGTTGATGTCCCCATGGCTGATTACTCGGGCCACGAGGACATGTGGGCCGCCGCCACCGCGATTCTGGATGAGATTGACGAGCCTGCTCCTGTTGCAGCCCCCGCTCCCGTCGCTGCCCCTCAGCCTGCTGCCCCCGCCTATGTCGGCCGTCACAGCGCTGTGTTCCCCGAGGATACTGCCCGTATCTCGCGCGAGAGCATCGAGCGGGCCGAGGCTATTGCCGCCGGCATTATGGAAAACCGTCGTCACGAGCGCGTCAATCAGATCCTCGAGGAAGAGATCGAGCGCCTGCAGTCCTCTACCGCCAAGCGTACGGGCCGTGCCTACCTGAGCGTTATCGAGGGCGGTACCGCCAGCTTCGCGCCGCTCCGCGCGGAGGCATAACTTCTGCATGGTTAAGATCAATCGAAAATGGGCGGTCGTGACCTGCCTGATGGCGCTCTTGATCTGGGGCAATTCGCTGGTTCCCGGCTCGGGGTCGGGCTCGCTGAGCCTAACGGTCATGGAAGCTATCCGCGGTTTCCTGCACGGCGTGGGACTTCCATATGAATGGGTGACCAACTTTGTTGTTCGCAAGTGCGCGCATTTTACCGAGTATATGGTGCTCGGCATCTTGGCAACGCACGCCTTTGATTTTGAGGGCCGGCGCACCTTTGACGTGCTGCTGCCCACGGCGGTGTTCCTGCTGCTGATTCCTTCGATCGACGAGACGATTCAGCTCTTTGTGCCGGGACGCGCCGGCATGATCACCGATGTGATGATCGACTGCTGTGGAGCGGTAACGGGCGTTGTGCTCCGATATCTACTACGATCGCTCATATGTGCCAAAAAGGCCGCCTAGGACGTATGCTTGGTGCTAGGCGGCCTTTTTTATTAGAGGGCTTATATAGGGCGTGGTGGCGTCGTTCCGTAGGTTGGATTTGCCGGGCGCGCCACGCCCTGTGGGTGCGTCTGTTACTGAAGCGCCTGCGCGCCCAGGGCCAGGCAGCCCATGATGCCCTGCTTGCCCTCAAGGCTGTTGTTGACAATATAGGTATCGATGTCGTTGACCTCGGGCGTGACGATATAACCGTTGAGCATCTCGGCGCACTTCTTGCGCGCGAGCGGCACGATGGGGGTGTGGTCGGCCACGCCGCCACCGATGATGATCTTTTGCGGCGCGTAGCACAGCGTGTAGGTCATGAGCGCCTGTGCCAGATAGCCTGCGAGCAGGTCCATGGCCTCCGGGTCATCGGCCATGTCTCCGGCGCTCTTGCCATCCCAGCGCTTTTTAACGCCGGGGCCGGCGATGAGACCCTCGAGGCAATTGTCGTGGAAGGGGCAGGCGCTGTGCTCGCCAATGGTGTCGCGCGGGTCGCGCGTGACCAGGATGTGGCCGGCCTCGGGATGCATCATGCCGTGCACGAGCTTACCGCCCGAGAGCACGCCGGCGCCCACGCCGGTGCCGATGGTCAGGTAGACCACATCGGTAAGGCCCTTGGCGCAACCAAACGCGACCTCGCCTAGGCAGGCGACGTTGACGTCGGTATCGTAGCCGCAGGGGATATTGAGCTCGTTTTGGATAGTGCCCAGCAGGTCAAAGTAGCGCCATGCCGTTTTGGGCGTCTCCAGGATCTTGCCGTATTGGGGCGAGGCGGGGTTGACTGCGGTAGGGCCAAAGGCGCCAATGCCCAGCGCGGCGATACCCTTGTCGGCAAACCATGCGTTGACGGCCTCGACGGTCTCCTGCGGAGTCGTGGTCGCGATCTGCTCGCGCTCCAGGACCGTACCGTCTGCATAGCCCGTGGCGCAGACCATCTTGGTGCCGCCGGCCTCGAGCGCCCCGATAAGCTGCTGTTCTGCCATAGTATTCCTCTCTCTGGGACGAGTTGCTCCGTGACTAAAGTATAGAGCTCTAAACCATTTAAGAAAGCGCTATAGAAAGAAGCCCCGCAACGCGGCGGGCGGTGCGAGGCTTCTTTGGTTGCTTTAGTTGCCGGGCCGTCCTTACCCGCGCGGCTTGATTTTATCATGTAGCGACTTGAGGTTCTCCAGCGCCGCGTTAAGCGTCTCGTCTCGCTTGGCAAAGTGGAAACGAATCAGATGGTTGACGGGCTCGCGGAAGAAGCTCGAGCCGGGCACGGCGCCCACACCCACTTTAGACGCGAGGTCTTCACAGAACTCGAGGTCGCTGTCATAGCCAAACTCAGAGATGTCCATCATGACGTAGTAGGCGCCCTGCGGCACGTTATGCTCAAGACCGATGCTGTCGAGTCCCTGACAGAACAGGTCGCGTTTGGCGGTATAGAGGTCGAGGACCTCATCGTAATAGCTGTCGTCGAAATTGAGGGCGGTGACGACGGCTTCCTGCAGGGGGGCGGCGGCGCCCACGGTGAGGAAGTCGTGGACCTTTTTGATGCGCTCGGTGATTTCGGCAGGGGCGATAGTGTAGCCCAGACGCCAGCCGGTGATGGAGTACGTCTTAGACAGCGAGCTGCAGCTGATGGTGCGCTCAAACATGCCGGGCAGCGTGGCCATATAGACGTGCTCGTGGGGCGCGTAGACGATGTGCTCGTATACCTCGTCGGTGATGCAATAGGCGTCGTACTTTTTGCAGAGGTCGGAGATAAAGGTGAGCTCATCGCGTGTAAAGACCTTGCCGCAGGGGTTGGAAGGGTTGCACAGGACGATGGCCTTGGGGTCGTTGTCTCGGAAGGCCGCCTCGAGCGTCTCGCGGTCAAAGTCGAAGGTGGGCGGGTTGAGCGGCACGTAGATGGGCTCGGCGCCCGAAAGGATCGTGTCGGCGCCGTAGTTCTCGTAGAACGGCGAGAAGATGACGACCTTGTCGCCGGGGTTCGTGACCGTCATCATGGCGGCCATCATGGCCTCGGTGGAGCCGCAAGTGACTACGATATTCTCGTTGGGGTTCACCGGCATGCCCATAAAGTGCTCCTGTTTGGCGGCGAGCGCCTCGCGTATGGCCTGGGAGCCCCAGGTGATGGAGTACTGGTGGTAGAGCGGCTTGGGGTCGGTGGCGATGGCGCTGAGGCTATCGAGCAGCTGCGCCGGGGGATCGAAGTCGGGGAAGCCCTGCGAGAGATTGACAGCGCCGTACTTATTGGAGATGCGTGTCATGCGGCGGATGACGGAATCGGTAAACGTTGCCGTGCGGTTGGAGAGTTCTTTCATGCCGGTCCTTTCGAGCATTTGCAGTGGGGCAAGTTTACTCCTATGAAACCGGTGGGATTTGCTCGAAATGGTCTCGAAAAACTCTTTTCAAAATTCTTGAAAATTGGGGCTTGCATCGCGTGGCGTTCCTTGCAATAATAGTCGAGCGCGAAGCGCACAGGACACGGTGGGTGTAGCTCAGTTGGCTAGAGCGACGGGTTGTGGTCCCGTAGGTCGAGGGTTCGAGTCCCTTTACCCACCCCAGTTCTTGCTTCGTGTTGATATCGGGTCGTTAGCTCAGTTGGTAGAGCAGGGGACTCTTAATCCCAAGGTCCAGGGTTCGACCCCCTGACGGCCCACCACACGATATCTCCTCTAAAGTCCGCCACAACGGACTTTAGCTTTGGGTCGTTAGCTCAGTTGGTAGAGCAGGGGACTCTTAATCCCAAGGTCCAGGGTTCGACCCCCTGACGGCCCACCAAAGATCGTTAAAGCGACTGGCTCAGGCTGGTCGCTTTTTTGTTGACCTCGCATGGGGTCGAACCCGAAAAGGCGCGGAGCTGAGGAAATGCGTAAGCATTTGCCAGCGCAGCGCGTAAGGCGCAAAGCGCCGCAGCGACCGCCTGCGCAGCAGGCTGACCCCCTGACGGCCCACCAAAGTATGTTAAAGCGACTGGCTTAGGCTGGTCGCTTTTTTGTTAACTTCGCATGGGGTCGAACCCGAAAGGGCGCGGAGCTGAGAAATCTGCACCGTGATTCCCTTAGGAAAACACGGCTAAAGCCCCGTAGGCGTGTTCTCCTTAGAGGAATCATGCTCACAGGGCTCGATGCATGTTGAAAAGTTGTGATCAAACTCAAAGTGAGAATCGATTTAGTCTGCTCGATAGTGTGATCCGAGACTTTCGGTTCGCTTACGCATGGCTTTGATCATTTCCTGTGCTAGTTGAATCTGCGATTGCAGGCGGGCGAGGGCTGCGACTTCGCTGTCCTGGGCTTTCTGTGTGCTCAAGGTCGTTGCCTCCGTCTTTAAGCCCTCAAGCTCGTGTAGTGCCTCGGATAGGCCCGTCTCGGTGCGGTTGATCATGCAATAGGTGCTCATCGTGTGCTTAAGGCCGTGTGTCAGGCGTTCGGCATCTGTTGCGGCTATGCCGTACTGGGGGAGGGCGATATCCGCCTTCAGGGCTGCCTCAGGCTCTTTTTGCGCTGCAAGGGCTGCCGATGCGCCTGCGATGCGTCCGAATACGATGCCGTTGGCGCTTGACAAGCCACCAATGCGGTCGGCGCCGTGCATGCCGCCTGTCGCCTCGCCGCAAGCGTAGAGGCCCTCAACGCCCGTGTGCGCGGTCTTATCGATCTTGATGCCGCCGTTAGCGGCGTGGGCATACATCGCAACGCGCATCTCGTCAGTCGGGGCGATGCCGTGCTCGTCTTGCAGCCAGGTGGCAAAGGTCTGCACAAACTCTGGGACATCTTCGCGAGGGAAGTCGTAGTGGAGCGCCAGGCCTTCAGCACCCGCTTGATCGATGGCAAGGTCGATTGCGCGGGAGACCAAGCGCGACGTGAAGGGGCCATATCCGGATCGCTGCTCAAGCAGATCGTCCAGCTTTTCGTCGGCAATATCGACCGGTTGGTCAAATGTGACGTAGCGCCAGGTCTTCTCGTTAAAGACAAGGTTGCGCTTGGGCTCGATGAAGCCGGGCATCATCTGCATGAACTCTATATTAGTAAGGGACGCGCCGTGCGCCAGTGCGATGGCCTGCGAGGAGCTGAGCACGTCGGCGGAAGTGAGGCTTCGCTCGAACAAGCCACCCGTGCCGCCTGCGGCAATGATGGTGGCCTTTGCCGCAATGGGCACGAGGTGCTCCTCGGTGCGGTCGTAGAGCACGGCCCCGGTGATTCGGCCGTCCGTGGCCTCAACAAGGTCGATAAGCTCATGGTGGGGGAGCAGGCGGATGCCGAGCGACTCGATCCGGGTCGTCAGAGCGTCCTCAAGGGGCTTACGGGTGAGGCCGCGCCACATGCGCGTCTTGTGGTCAAAGCAGGGGATAAACTGCTTTTGCTGAGCGCTCTCAGCGTTTTGCGGACGCTTGAGTTCAACGCCCAGGTCTTGCTCGAGCCATTCAATTGCCTGGGGAATGCCGTGGACAAACGTCTGGACAAGCTCGGGGTCGGCGACACCGCCGCCGACGGTCTGGATGGTGTCGATGAGGTCTTGTTCGTCGTCTTCGTTAACGGGTCCGATAAGCCCCAGACCCCAGGTTCCGGGGAAGAAGCTCGATCCACTCATAGTCTTGCCGGCGCTTGCCACAGTGACGGTTGCACCCGTGTGTGCCGCTTCGATGGCGGCGCAAAGGCCCGCAATGCCAGATCCAATTACCAGTACATCAGTCGATTCCATCGGATTCCTTTCTCGTCCGGCGCATTGTCGCACGGGTGATCGGCAATGGGGTCGCAAAGACTCGGCAAATCGGTAAAGGGCAAATATGGCAGGTGGGCGTCATGGACGCTCTGACGCTCCATCTCATCACATCTCGTATTTCGCCGCAACTGACATATCGGCATTAGCTACTCTGCGTCAGTGTAAACAAAAAGAGCCGCCACCTCGAAAGGTAGCGGCTCCAAGCTCGACTATATGAGCATCGCGCGGGCGCGATTAGGCCTTGAGGGCCTCCTCGACGGCGACAGCGCAAGCGACGGTAGCACCGACCATGGGGTTGTTGCCCATGCCGATGAGACCCATCATGTCAACGTGCGCAGGCACGGAGGAAGAACCGGCGAACTGGGCGTCGGAGTGCATACGGCCCATGGTGTCGGTCATGCCGTAAGAGGCAGGGCCGGCGCCCATGTTGTCCGGGTGCAGGGTACGGCCAGTGCCGCCACCAGAAGCGACGGAGAAGTACTTCTTGCCAGCCTCGATGCGCTCCTTCTTGTAGGTGCCAGCGACGGGGTGCTGGAAGCGCGTGGGGTTGGTGGAGTTACCGGTGATCGAGATGTCGACGTTCTCGTGCCACATGATGGCAACGCCCTCGCGGACGTCGTCGGAGCCGTAGCAGTTAACGGCAGCGCGGGGACCATCGGAGTAGGGGATGGTCTCGACGACCTTGAGCTCGCCCGTGTAGTAGTCGAACTGGGTCTTCACATAGGTGAAGCCGTTGATGCGGGCGATGATCTGGGCGGCGTCCTTGCCCAGACCGTTGAGGATAACGCGCAGCGGCTTCTTGCGAGCCTTGTTGGCGTTCAGAGCCAGGCCGATGGCGCCCTCAGCGGCAGCGAAGGACTCGTGGCCGGCCAGGAAGGCGAAGCACTCGGTGTCGTCGGAGAGCAGCATAGCGCCCAGGTTGCCGTGGCCCAGACCGACCTTGCGGTCCTCGGCGACGGAGCCGGGGACGGTGAAGGCCTGGATGCCCTCGCCGATGATGGCGGCAGCCTCAGAAGCGGACTTGGCGCCACGCTTGACAGCGAGAGCGCAACCGAGGGTGTAGGCCCACTCGGCGTTCTGGAAGGCGATGGACTGGGTGTTGTTGACGATCTCACGCGGGTTGAAGCCCTTGTCGGTGCAGATCTGCAGAGCTTCCTCGAGGGAGGCGATGCCGTTGTCGTCGAGGCACTTGTTGATCTTGTCAGCGCGGCGCTCGTAACCTTCGAACGTAACAGTCATAGTTATTTCCCTCCCTTTCTACTCGTGAACCGGGAACACGCTGGCGACGGAGTGAGTCTCCTCGTCGGTGCGCGGGTCGATGTACTTGGCAGCGTTCTCCCACTGACCATAGTGGCCCATAGCGCCAGCGATGGCCTCCTCGGGGGTCTTGCCGGCCTTGACGGCGTCGGTGAACTTGCCGAGGTTCAGGAACTCGAATGCGATGATCTCGTTCTTGTCGTTGAGAGCCATGCGGGTGACGTAGCCCTGAGCGAGCTCGAGGTAACGAGCGCCCTTGGCCTTGGTGCCGAACATGGTGCCGACCTGAGAGCGAAGGCCCTTGCCGAGGTCGTCGAGGGAGGCGCCCACGGGCAGGCCGCCCTCGGAGAACGCGGTCTGGCTGCGGCCGTAAACGATCTGCAGGAAGATCTCGCGCATAGCAACGTTGATGGCGTCGCAGACGAGGTCGGTGTTGAGGGCCTCGAGGATGGTCTTACCGGGAAGGATCTCGGAAGCCATGGCGGCAGAGTGGGTCATGCCCGAGCAGCCGATGGTCTCAACGAGGGCCTCCTCGATGATGCCGTCCTTGACGTTCAGCGTGAGCTTGCAGGCGCCCTGCTGAGGTGCGCACCAACCCACACCGTGCGTAAGACCGGAGATGTCGGAAATCTCCTTAGCCTGGACCCACTTGCCCTCCTCGGGGATGGGTGCGGGGCCGTGGTATGCACCCTTGGCAACGGGGCACATGTTCTCCACTTCCTGTGAGTACTGCATGCCTCTCCTCTCTATCGTGTTGGCGTCCCGTCTGGGGGTCGTGGCTGGCGATTGCCGGGCGACCCTTCGAAAGGGACATGACATGCAGCCCCTATAATACCGCGAAATGCACGGAATATTCGGCGAACGGCTCAGTTTTCGTAGCGAGAAGTCCGGAAGTTTTAATTGAAACGGTTTAACTCTATGTTCTATGGTCGTGAACTTCCGTAGAGGGGGTCCGTTTTGGGCAAGCTTTTGGTCAGCTCTTGTAAGCGTTGCAGGGGTTGACCTGTTGCAACGGTGCCGTTCGCCGCCTGTTTACTGCCTTTGGCCGCGCGAGTGTATTGTTTTGCGTGAATGTTTTGATGGCACGCTTCAATCGTGCTGTATTGGATGGCAAGCAGATCCCGGCGAAGGGAGCGCCATGCAGCGCGTTTGGAGAACGGTTACCGGCTTTTACCATGTCTGTGCCCGCGGTACGGGCAAGCGGCTCATCTTTGAGGGCGATGACGACCGGTGGGAGTTTTTGGAGCTGATGCGCGAGTGCTGCCGCGAGGAGGGTGTGACGGTTATCGCCTGGTGCCTTATGGGCAATCACGTGCATTTGGTGCTTGCAGATTACGAGGACAGGATGAGCGCGGCGATGCACCGGCTGCTTTTGACGTACGCGCGGCGGTTCAATAAACGCACGGGGCGCACAGGCCATCTGTTCCAGAACCGTTTTGACCGGCGATCGCTCGATACCGACTGGCAGGTGATGGAGGCTATTCGCTCCGTACACGCCGGTCCACAGGAGGCGGGCGTTAGCCTAATCGAGCGTTATCCCTGGAGCAGCTTTGCGGAGCATTTGCGCGCTTACGACGGTGACGCGGCTGATGTCGCGAGGGGATTTTCTGATCCTTCTTGCGTGCTTGAGCTTTTTGTTTCTGCCGAGGGCTTTATTGCCTATTCGCTTTCGACGCCCGACGGCAGCGAGCCAGCGCTGTGCGATATGAAAGAGACAGAGTGGGAACGCCACGCCTTTGCCGACAAGTTGGCGAAGCGCCTGGGCGTGCCGCTCAACGAACTCAAGACTGTTGCGCCCTCGCGGCGAGACAGAATCATTTTCGCTCTGCACGATGGCGGCTACACGGTGCGCGAGGTCGAACGGTATACGGGAATCAGCAAGAGTACCGTATCTCGTATCGTGCGCGCTTATGCGCGGGTGAAGGCACAGGCTGAGCTCTCGGAATAGAAAATGGCCGAACCACTCTTAGTCAAGCGATTCGGCCAACAAATTTCTTAAGATTTGGGACAAATACTACTGATTATTTTGTCCCGTGAGCATGCCGTTGAGGGTGCGCCAGGCGAGCTCGGCGCATTTGACGCGGGCGGGCATGTGCGAGATGTCCTGGAGCTGGGCGGCCTCGTCCAGATCTTCCAGGTCCTCCTCGGAGAGCTGTTCGCCGCGGATCATGGCGAGGAAGAGCCCTGCCAAGCGACGCGCTTCCTCGACCGTCTCGCCGGTGATGAGGTCGGCCATGATGTCGGCGCTGGCCTGACTGATGGCGCAGCCGTGGCCGGTAAAGGAGGCCTCCTCGATCACGCCGTTCTCGACGCGCAGCTGCAAGGTGAGCTCGTCGCCGCAGCTGGGGTTGATGCCGTCGTGCTCGTGCGTGGGAGCATCCATCTCGTACTTATAGTCGGGGTGCGAGTTGTGCTCCATAAACGTTGTGGAGGTGTATAGATTACCCATTGAACGTGCTCCAAACGTGATGTAGGCCGGCGATGAACTTGTCGATGTCGGCCTTGTCGTTGTAGAAGGCCACGCTGGCGCGGCAGCAGGCAAGGTTCTCGACGCCCAGCCAGGTAAGCAGCGGCTGCGCGCAGTGGTGGCCGGCGCGGATGCAGACGCCGTCCATGTCCATGATGCTCGCGACGTCGTGCGGGTGGATGCCCTTGACGTTAAAGCTCACAACGCCGTGGTGGTTGTCCCAATAGATGGAGCCGATGATCTGGACAAAGTCGAGCTGCATGAGTTCGCCCATCAGGTAGTGGACGAGTGCCTGCTCGCGGGCCTGGATGTTCTCGTAACCCACGGTGTTGACCAGGTAGTCGAGTGCCGCACCCGTGGCGAAGATGCCGGCGGCGTCCTGCGTGCCGGCCTCGAACTTCTCGGGGACGGGCGCCCAGACGGCGTCCTGCTCGGTGACCGAATCGATCATTTCGCCGCCGGTGAGCATGGGCGGCATGGCGTTGAGCAGGTCCATCTTTCCCCACAGCACGCCGATGCCCATGGGGCCCATGGCCTTGTGCGCGCTAAAGGCAAAGAAGTCGGCGCCCAGGTCGGCCACATCGACCGGCATGTGCGGCAGTGACTGTGCGCCGTCGACGACCAGATAGCCGCCGTACTTGTGCACGAGCTTGCCGAGGTTCTTGACCGGGTTCTCGACGCCCAGCACGTTAGAAACCTGACCCACGGCCAGAATCTTGGTCTTGGGACCAACCTTGGCAAGAACCTCCTCGGTGGTGAGCTGGCCGGTCTTGGTGGGGTAGAGGTAGACGAGCTTGGCGCCGGTTTCGCGGCAGACCTGCTGCCACGGGATTAGGTTGGAGTGGTGCTCCATGATGGTGATGACGACCTCGTCACCGGGCTCGAGCACCGTGGGTGCAAAGCTCTTGGCGATCAGGTTGAGCGACTCGCTCGTGTTGCGGGTGAAGACGACCTCGTTGGCCTGGGCGGCGCCGATGAGGTCGGCGATCTGCTGGCGGACCTTCGCGATGGCGTCGGTGGCCTCGACGGACAGTGAGTACAGGCCGCGCAGGGGGTTGGCGTTCATGCGCTGATAGAAGTCACGCTCGGCGTCGAGCACGCAGGCGGGGCGCTGCGCGGTGGCGGCGCTATCGAGGAAGGCGATCTCGGGGTGCTGCTGAAACAGCGGGAACTGGCCCTTGTAGGGGTTGGTCTCGATATCTACGGTAGGCCAGCCGCGCGAAGCCTCGTCGCTGGCGTCGAGCTCCATGGGCTCGGGGGCGGTACAGGTGTCGCATTTAACGTGCTCGGTGTCGATCATGCGAGCTCCTCTTCAAAGTTGTCGATCAGGTTGTTGCCCAAGCGGACGACGGCTGCGCGGGTGCGCTTGTCGGTGGCGGAAAGCGCGGCGTCCTCCAGCTTGGCGCGGATGAACAGGTCCTCGGCGGCGTTTTGGTCAAGGCCACGGCAGGCGAGGTAGAACAGCTGCTCTTCGCGGACGTGGCCGATCGTGGCGCCGTGGTTGCCGGCGACGTCGTCCTCGTCGCAGAGAATGACGGGAACGGTCTTGTTGTCGACGCCCTTGTTGGTCAAAAGCACCGTCTCGCGCTCGGTGCCGGTTGCGCCCTTGCAGCCGTGCACGAGGTCGATGGTGCCACGGTAGACCTTCTTGGACGTGCCAGTCAGCACGCCGCTGGCGTCGATCTCGCACTCGGTCTTGCGGCCGCGGTGGCGCAGCTCGTAGTTAAAGTCGCGAACCTGCTCGCGGGCGCCCAGGTAATCGGTATCGATCGTCACCTTGGCGGTATCGCCCAGCAGGTCGCCGGCAAGGCCGGTGGCGCTGGCGCCAGCACCCAGGACGGTGTGCTGCACGTTGACGCGCGCGCCCTCGTCCAGGAACAGGCCGGTGTCGTCGAGCGCGATCCAGCTATCGTCGAGCGTCTGCGTGCAGGTCACGTTGACGGTGGCGTACTCGTGGGCGCACACGCGTAGCGCGGAGCCCACGACGCCTTGGCCGGCAACGGGGGAGTCCAGGGCTATGCGCAGGTCGAGCGTTGCCTGCGGACGGGCGACGACGTCGATGGCGGCGATGGTCGCGGCTACATCGACACCGCTCACGCGCACGGTAACCGTGGCGTGCTTGTATGCGGGCACATCGATGACGATGCGCTTGGTGGCGTGCTCGGCCAAGTAGGCGTAGGCAGCCTCACCCATGCCGGTCTCGAAGGCTTCAGCAGGGGAGAGCTCCTCTTCGAGCTTGATGGCACCGGCCTGGTAGACAGAGGTGGTGGGCACGTCAAGCTCGGTCTCGGGCGTGATGCGGGCGCGGTCGGCGGCATCACCAGGGGCGGAGGCGCGGCGCTCGGGGAAGCGCTCGGCCATGGCGTCCATGGCGGCATCGAAGGCGTCGGCGGCACCGCGGAACTGCTCATCCAGCCCCTCGACCTCAACGGCCTCGGCGGGAGCGGCGGCAAGTTCGTCCGAAAGCTCAAGCTTGGTCTGGTTCATCTTGAGCCAACCCCAAGTGGCGGCCGGCATCGCATTAACCTGCTCGAGCGTGGTAGCAGCGGTGTTCGTGGTCTGTTTCATTATCCGATCGCTCCTTCCATCTCGAGCTTGATCAGGTTGTTCATCTCGACGGCGTACTCAAGCGGCAGTTCCTTGGAGACCGGGTTGGCAAAGCCGTTGACAATCATGGTACGGGCCTCTTCCTCCGAGATGCCGCGGCTCATCAAGTAGAACACCTTGTCGTCGCCGATGCGGCCGATGGTGGCCTCGTGGCCGATGTCGACGTTCTTGGCGCGGATGTCCATGGCGGGAATAGTGTCGGAGCGGCTCTGGTCGTCGAGCATCAGCGACTGGCAGCTCACGGTTGCCTTGGAGCCCTCGGCCTTGGGCGTGGCCACGATGGAGCTGCGGAAGGTCTGGATGCCGCCGCTCTTGGAGATGCCCTTGGTCTCGACGGTCGCCGAGGTCTCGGGCGCGTTGAGTACGACCTTGCAGCCTGTGTCGAGATTCTGACCGGCGCCGGCAAAGGTGATGCCGGTAAAGCTCGACCGGGCGCGGCGGCCGTTGAGCACGCTCATGGGGTAGAGGTAGCCCACGTGGCTGCCGAAGGAGCCGCTGATCCACTCGATGTCGCCGTCCTCGTCCACGCGCGCACGCTTGGTGTTGAGGTTGTACATGTTCTTGGACCAGTTCTCGATGGTCGAGTAGCGCAGGTGCGCACGCTTGCCCACAAAGAGCTCGACGGCGCCGGCGTGGAGGTTGGCCACGTTGTACTTGGGCGCGGAGCAACCCTCAATGAAGTGCAGGTCGGCATCGTCCTCTACGATGATGAGCGTGTGCTCAAACTGGCCGGCGCCCTTGGCGTTGAGGCGGAAGTAACTCTGCAGCGGGAAGTCGAGCTTGGTGCCCTTGGGCACGTAGACAAACGAGCCGCCCGACCATACGGCGCCGTGCAGGGCCGCAAACTTGTGATCGGTGGGCGGGATGAGCGTCATAAACTTCTCGTGGATGAGCGGCTCCCACTGCGGGTCGTGCAGGGCCTCCTCGATGCCGGAGTACACGATGCCCATCTTGGACGCCGTGTCCTGCATGTTGTGGTAGACGAGCTCGGAATCGTACTGCGCGCCGACGCCCGCCAGGTAGCTGCGCTCGGCATCGGGGATACCCAGGCGCTCAAAGGTGTTCTTGATGTCGTCGGGCACCGACTCCCAGTCGTGCTTTTGGTCGGTGTTGGGCTTGACGTAGGTGACGATGTTGTCCATGTCTAGGCCCTCGATGGAGGGGCCCCACGTCGGATCGGGGAAGCGGTTGAAGATCTCGAGGGACTTGAGGCGCAGGTCGAGCATCCACTGCGGCTCGTCCTTCTTGGCGCTGATCTCGCGCACGATGTCGGGCGTGATGCCGGCGTCGAGGCGCTCGAATCCCTCCTCGCCATAGGTGAAGTCGTAGAGGCTGCGGTCGATGTCCGCGACCTCGGTGCGGTTCTTGGTCATTGCGTCGCCCCTTTACGCCTGCTGCTCGGCAGCGGCGGCCTCGGCCTGGGCGCGCTGCTCGGCTGCCTCGCGCTCGAAGGTCTCAAAGCCGTTCTTGTCGATCCAGGGGATCAGCGAGGCGTCGTCCTCGCGCACGATGTGGCCCTTGACTATAACGTGGACGCGGTCGACATCTAGGTGCTCCAGGATGCGCGTGTTGTGCGTGATGATGAGCATGGAGCCGTCGCAGCTCTTGCGATACGCGTCCATGCCGTGGCTGACGGTGGACAGGGCGTCGACGTCCAGGCCGGAGTCGGTTTCGTCCAGGATGGCGAGCTTGGGCTGCAGCAGCAGGAGCTGGAGCATCTCGACCTTCTTTTTCTCGCCGCCCGAGAAACCTACGCCCAGCTCGCGGTTGAGGTAGGCGGTATCCATGTTGAGCTCGGCCGCGAGCTCCTTGACGCGACGGCGGAATTCCTTGCCCTTCATCTCCAGGCCGGGGCGGCCGGCGATGCTGGCGCGCAAAAAGCTCGACAGTGGCACGCCGGGGATCTCGACCGGGGCCTGGAAGCTCAGGAACAGGCCGGCGCGCGAGCGCTTGTCGGTGGTGAGCTCGGTGATGTCCTGGCCGTCAAAGACGATGCGGCCGTCGTTGACCGTGTAAACGGGGTCGCCCATGACCAGGTGGCCGAGGGTGGACTTGCCGGCGCCGTTGGGTCCCATCAGCACGTGGGTCTCGCCGGCGGCGACGTTGAGGTTGACGTTGTGGAGGATGGTCTTCTCGTCCACGGAGGCGGTCAGACCTTCGATGGAAAGCAGCGGATTTGCGCTCATGCTGTCCCTCTCTGTATATGGTGTACTCATAGGTGTACTAAACCCTAGGAATCTTCTCGGAATAAAGTTACTATGGGTTCGGCGTTAGTCAAGGGAAAACCCGACTAATCCACTCGACTTTTTAGACGAGGGACATAAAATCAGGTTTGTTTGCCCCGCGTGCATAGGATTTGGGACAAACAAGCCTGGTTTTGTCCCAGTAACGATGGGAGGGTAGGTATGCTCATTTCTTCTAAGGGCCGCTATGCCCTCCGACTGATGATCTATATCGCAGCGCTTGGTGACGCCGAGGGCAAGATCGCCCTGCGCGAGGTTGCTGACCGCGAGCGTATCTCGCAAAAGTATTTGGAGCAGCTGGTGCGTCCGCTTATGAAGGCAGGCCTGCTTAAGAGCGTGCGCGGCAAGGGTGGCGGCTACATGATGGCCAAGGACCCGGTCGATGTGCGTGCCGGCGACATCCTGCGCGCTGTCGAGGGCAGCACGGCGCCCGTGGCGTGCGACGGCATCGACAACAGCTGCGCCCGCAGTGACCTGTGTTCCACCGTCAAGTTCTGGCGCGGCCTGGACGATGTGATCGAAAAGTACGTCGACGGCGTGACGTTGGCCGACCTGGCCGCCGTCCCCGAGATCAACTTCGACATCAAGCTGTAGGTTGACCGCAATTCCTTATGATTTCGCGGAGGGTTGTTGCCGTTTACCGAGGGGTTGTTGTGCAACAACGGGTGAGCTGCAATACTTACTCTTATCTTTGCAAACTGCACTTTAACTACACCAATGCAGGGAGGATCTTATGCAGCCCAAGCATTCTGCTATTGTCGCGGGCCTGACGCTGGCGCTTTCGTTTGGCGCCGTTTCCGCGCCGGCACCCGCCGCTGCCGAGGAGCCCACGCCGGGCGTTGCCTCGGATGCCACCGATATCGATAAGGGTCTCTACACCCAGCAGTCCTTCTCGGGCGTGCTGAGGTCGGTCCAGGGCGTTTCGTTTGTCAACGTGACTCCCGAGATGAAGTACTTCACCAAATATGAGAGCCATGGCAACTATAACCAGGGCTTTTCGTATGGTGACGGCTACAACGCGCTGGGCTATTACCAGTTCGACCGTCGTTGGTCGCTCATTCCGTTTATGAAGCAGGTCTACAACTACGATTCTGCCAAGTACGGCATGCTCAAGGATGCGATTGATCGCGGCAGCGAGATTTCCACTGCGAGCAATGCCATGTACGAGAACGGCCGGCTTACCGAGTTGGGCCATATCGCTCAGGATGCCTTCCAGGGTGCGTACAACACCGATCCTGTTGAGTTCTCAGCACTTCAAGATGCCTATGCGTACAACTCGTACTATACGGTGACCGAGGCGTGGCTCAAGAGCGGCCTGGGTATTGATATTTCGGGCCGCGCCGATTGCGTCAAGGGCATGGTGTGGAGCATCACCAACATGTGCGGCACCGGTGGCTGCAGGGACTTTTTCCGCTGGGCGAATCTTTCCAACGATATGTCTGACCGAGAGTTTGTGACGGCGCTCTCCAATAGCGTGGTCAACAATGTCGCCATCAAGTTTTCGAGTCAGCCCCAGTATCATGAGGGCTGGAAGAACCGCTACCGCAACGAGCTGAAGGACTGCTTGGTTTATATCGCTGAGGACGAGGCTGCCGCTGCGACGCCCGTGCAGCCCGAGCCTACGCCGGCGCCCTCGCCGACACCTGATTCGAATGACGACCCGAGTGACGATGCCAGCGACGACAGGATGGATGCGCCCTCGACCGATGCTGACGGTAATGGCTCTGCTGGTGGCACTACGAATGGTGGCTCCATCTCGAGCGATTCTTCCTCGAACGGTTCCATTACGGGCGATTCCACTTCGAGCGGTTCGACGAATTCGGACTCTGGCGACGTTACGGACGGCGCGGCTCCTGGCTCAAACGACGTCGGTTCCTCTGATTCTTCTTACGGCTCGAGCGATTCCTCTGCTGACACCGGCTCTAACAACGGCTTCGGCTCTGATGCAACCCCTGATTCCGATGCTTCCAAGGACGACTCGAATAAGGCGCCGGACGCTCCCGTTGCTTCGCCGGACAAGAAGCCTTCTTTCTCCGAGCAGCTTGGTTCTACGCTGGGTTCTTCGCTGATGGCTGGCGTCAATAACGGCTCGGCCCAGAACAAGGACAACTCTGATCAGGTTTCCACGGAAAAGACCGAGGCCGCAAAGGGCGACTCTAAGGACAAGGCTTCCGAGAAGACCGAATCCGATAAGGGTTCTAGCTCTGAGGAGAAGGACGACAAGTCCGCTCAGAAGAAGGACGATGGTAAGAAGTCTGAATCTGAGGATAAGGACGAGAATACGGGCAAGACCGAGGACGGAAAGCAGCAGGGCGAGGACGGCGGCAAGGGCAACACCGACAACCAGAACCAGGAGCAAAATGACTCCAAAACGGTGACCACCACGACGACTACAACGACCAAGTCCTCGGGCGGCAACATGCCCAAGACGGGCGATCTGATTGTGATGGCGAGCCTTGCCAGCGCGAGCTTGGCCACACTGGGCGCTACGTCTATCGTAAGTGGTAAGCATAAGCTCGATCAGCAGAAGAAAGCTTCTGGGGAGGACGGCTCGGAGGAGTAACCTCTCGGTTACTAGATAACTAAAGAGTTAGGACGGGGTCCGGTGCGAATGCATCGGGCCCCATTTTGTTGCACAACGATTTGTTATGCCCCCTCAAGGCCTTTGTTCCTACCGTTGCCCGATATGATCGCGCGGCGACATCGGTACGCGCGAGGCGGTCATTACAATTGGCATCGTGTTGCGATTTAGGGGGAACGTTTTGGTGTCTGAACAGGTAAATAATGGTTGTGCTGCCGACTTTGGCGTGCGTTTGATCGGCTGTGCCGACGATGCGGCTTTACCCATTGGCATGCATGACTATGCGGAGGCTCTTGGTTGCTGCACGCTGGTCGACAAGACCATGTTTATTGCAGATGTGTTGGACTGCGACGCGTCCGTTGTGGTGTGCTGTCGACCCGAGGGTTTTGGCAAGAGCATGAACTTGTCGATGCTCAAGGCTTTTCTGGAGTGTCCCGCGGTCGGTCGCGCTGGTCAGCGTTTGTTTGCCAATGCTCAGATTTGGGATGCGGACGGCGGACGCTATCGGGACGAGTATGCTTGCTATCCGGTGATATCGCTGGACTTTTCTGGCGCTGCAAGATGCGGGGCCGCTGTTGCCGGCGTCGTGCACAATGCTCTTTCGGGCGAATGTGCTCGCTTGTTGCCACTCTTGGAAGCTCCGGATTTAGCTCGAGACAAGGTGCGTCACATCGAACGCGTTGCGCGTGGCGTGGCGAGCGAGGACGAGGTCACCTCGGTGCTTGGCGTGCTCATTGAGCTGCTGGAGATGGCCTGCGATGAGCAGGTTGTATTGCTCGTTGATGGGTACGACGCGGCGTGGTTGGGCCGTGCGAGCGCGAGGGGCGCTTCCGGTGCCGATCCGGCAGAACTACTTGACCGTGTGCTGTTTGACGCCATTGCCACTGCGCGCGATTCGTTGCGGCTGACGTGTCTGATGGGGGAGTGTCCCGGCCCTGCCGAAGCGGCGCTTTCTTTGCATGGCTACTCGTATTGTCTGACGACGCCGCTTTCGACCTGGTGTGACCGTTGGTTCGGCTTTTCGGATGCCGAGGTCCAGGCTCTGTTGAATCATGCTGGGCGCGAGGAATATCTTGATGATGCGCGTGAATGGCTCGAGGGGTATCGGTTTGGCAGGGCCTATTGCTCGAGTCCGGCGCGCGTGATCGGTTTTCTGGACCGAGGCTGCACGGCGCCCGTGCGTGCCGATCTGTATGGATATGCCGATTGCCTGAGTAGGGTAGTTGCCGGGTGGAATCTCGAGCGTCTTTCGGTCTTGTTCGATTTGCTCGAGGCCCATGGGTGCGCTGAGGTCCCGCTTTGTTTGGGCACTGCAGAGCCAGATGTCTCGCCTGACGATGGCATGTGGACAGCGCTATATCTGTCCGGTTTTCTCACGACGGATATGACTGAGGGGCCAGAGCATGGCGATCGCCTCCGTGCTTTGCGATTGCCCAATAAAGAGCTTCGCCAGGCCTTGCGTCTAGTGATTATTGAGTGGTTTGAGTGCACTGCCGAAGACATTCGAGACGTCGATGCGTTTCGCGACGGGCTGTGCCATGGGAACGAGGACACCGTGAGGCGGGCGCTAAGCCGCATCCTGGGGGATGCGGGAATCGGTGAGACCGACCCAGATAAGCCGCTGCCATATCATCTGCTCTTGCAGGGGCTCTGCTTTGGCTTGCCGGGCTATGCCAATCCTGCTTCGAGGCGAAAGTGTGGCGCGGGTCGCTGGGACATCCAGGTTTTTCCTACGGGCGCTGTGTTCGACGTAGCTGACACGATCGGCATGCTGGACGAGCGCCCGCTTATAACGATCAATATGATGTATGACCCCGATGTGGATGCGCTGGGGTTGGAATTGCTGGCCGTGCAGTCGCTACTCGACATAGAGCGCGGCGGCATCGACGAAATCCGTGTACCGCGCCCCGGCGTGGGTCGCATGCGCTGGGGGTTCGGTTTTGATGGGCAGCATGTGGCTACGGTGTGCCAGCGGCTTTAAGCGCCGAGGTGTTTCCGGCTTCCGTTACTCGGTGTCCTTCATGGGCGGCATGGGCTTCCAGTCGGGGTCCTTGATGATCTTGCGGGCGTCCTTCATGCCACGGCGCAGCGCCGGAATACCGGTCTTAAAGCACTTGTCGACCGCGGCCAGGCGAATGAACTCCTTGCAGAAGGTCGCGACGTTGCCCAGACGGAACAGCACGGGGTGATAGTCGCCGTAAATCTGCATGTAGCGGGCCAGATAGCCGCGGTTGCGCATGATGTAGTAACGGTTGGTGTCGCTCGTGGAGTTGAGCTGGCGCTTGCCGGCGATATCCCAGTTTGAGACGGCGCGGGCGCGCTTGAGCACCAGGTCGGCCACAACGGCGGCGGGGAAGTGCTGGCTGGCCACGTAACCATAGCAGGCATCGTCGCCGTAGATGAAGAATCGTGCATCGGGCAGGCCGATCTTGTCGACCACGCGGCGCGAGAACATGCCGCCCTCAAAGCATAGCTGGTTCATGGCGCGGTAGCCCTCGGGGCCTAAGTCCCACTTGGCGACGGGGTTAGGGATGCCGAGCGAAAGGATGAGCTGGTACTGCCAAAAGAAGGCGCCGCCGTCAAAGTCCAGGCGCGAACCCTGGATGACGTCGTAGCGGTCGGTCCACTTGGCCAAGCGTTCGATGCCTTCGGGGATGACGAGCACGTCGTCGTCCATCACCCAGAACCATTGAGCGCCCAGGTCGTAGGCGCATTTAGTGCCGGCGGAGAAGCCGCCTGCACCGCCGCCGTTTTCGAGCTGCGGGGCGTAGATGACACGGTCGGTGCCGCCCTGCGCGTCAGGCTGCTCGGTGTCGATGCCCCACAGGTTGGCCAGGCGCTCGTTGAATGCGGCGCACATGGCCTCGGTCTCGCGCGAATTCTCGTTATCGACAATAACGATGCGCCAGGGCGTTGCCGTGAGCTCGGTCATGGAGTCGAACAAGTTGGCCAGGAGTTCCTGGCGCTTGTACGTAACGACGACGATGGCGAGCTTGTCGATGGGGGCGGGAAGGGTTGAAGGCATGGGGCAATATATCCTTTCACGCGCGGCTGGCGATCGCTGCGCGGAAGCTATCGAATACGTCCTTGGGACTGTCTTATTGTAAAGGCTCGGTGCACTTTGGCGGCAAGCTTTGAATAAAACGCAGGAACCTGCCACGGGTGCAGCGGCTTTAGGGTCTGACGGCAGCGTGTCTATTGCCGCTTGAGCTTGCGAGCGATAAGGCTTCTAGCAGCATCGATGATGAGGAGCGCTAAGGCAAAGACGATGCTAATGACGGTGCCTGTGACGATACATATAGCTGCCGGGCTGTTTTGGCTGATCAGTATGTTTGCGAGCAACGTATTGAAGACGGGACGCCACAGGCTACTGGTGAGCGACTGCATCACATAGAAACCAAGCGTGGCGGTCGATAAGGTGACGATGACACCTGCGGTCCGTGGATTGCCTGAGGCACTGCGCCGGGTCGCCGCAAAGAGCAGAGAGGCGGCAGCGAGGACAAACGAGATCAACGAGGTTGATTTGTAGGAGAGGACTGCCATCGCCGTGAGGTTGCCGGTGAAGGAGAGTGCTCCTTCCAGGATGGTGGCGAGCACCAAAACCGCTGCGAGCGACCGCGTGCCTAAGGCGCCCGCCTTGTCCGAATCCATGGCGCCGGTTACGTCGCGGAGCAGTCCGCCGATCAAAAACGCGACTACGTACGTGGTAGCGCTCATGAGCTTTTGGAGCCAAGAAAACTCGCCGGCGCTTGTCGCACTCATAGCGGCTAAATACCCGTTAACAACAAATGCGAGGATGCCAACGGCGATGACCGTCGTCTTGTAGGTTTTCTGGGGGAGTCGACTCTTAGCCAGTCCAAACCATGGCGCCATGAAGACCGTGGCGGCATAGACCCAGATAAACTCAAGGCCTAGCGTGTACCAGTAGTGCGTATTGAGGGTAACATCGGGAATGGGTGAGGCGACCGTGGACCACGCGAGCGCCACGAGGCAATAAAACGCAGTGGGCAAAATGACCTTGCCCAGGCGCTGCGCCGTCCGTTGCATTTGCGACTTCCACGTTGCCCCACCGTCCCAAGCACTCGCGGCCGAGGCGATGAGAAAATAGCCCGAAATCATAAAGAAGACCTCGTTGGCCCAGCAGCCCAGCAAGTTAATAAAACCGAGCACGCCGGAATAGGGGAACATCGCAAGTGGGGCATATTCTACGGCGCCGACACAGGTTGCCTGGAAGGTCCACTGAAAGGTGTGGAACACCGCGATGCCGGCGACCGCGACCAAACGCAGCGCTTCGATGGGTATGTTGCGTGCGGCTTTGGGCTGCATGACGTCCTTTCTTATCGGTTTGCCTCTGCGGGCTCCATAGATTATATAAACGCCCGCTGGCGCGCTGACCCTTTGATACCATGAAACGACAGGTATTTCCTAAGGAGCACATTTGTCTACTAACGCCTCTGGCAGCCCTGTTCTGTCGCTGCTTATTCCCATTTACAATGTTCAGCGCTACCTGCGCGAGTGCCTCGATTCCGCCCTGGTGCAGACGCTCAAGGATATTGAGATCATCTGCATTAACGACGGGTCGACCGACAACTCGCCGGCGATTATCCGCGAGTATATGGAGCGCGATGGGCGCGTCAAGATGATCGACAAGGCCAACAGCGGCTACGGCGACTCGATGAACCACGGCCTGGAGATGGCGCGTGGCAAGTACGTTGGCATCTTGGAGTCCGATGACTTTATGGCGCCCGACGCACTCGAAAAGCTTGTCTCGGCCGCCGATAGCAATAATGCCGACTTCGCGAAGGCGAACTTTGATTTCTACTGGTCTAAGCCCGAGGAGCGCCGCTCGCTGCACGAGATGTTTAAAGCCAAGGACTGTGGCAAGCCGGTGCACCCGAGCGATACGACGCAGTTCTTTAAGCAAAAGCCGTCGATTTGGTCGGCCGTGTACCGTCGCGATTTTCTTGACCGCAACGGCATTAAGTTCCTGCCGACTCCGGGGGCATCCTTTCAGGACACGTCATTTGCCTTTAAGGTGATCGCGTGCGCCGATAAGGCTGTTTACCTTCATGATGTCGTGTTGTCTTATCGCCAGGACAACGAGAATTCCTCGGTCAATTCTTCGGCTAAGGTCTTTTGCGTCAATACCGAGTATGCCGAGATTGAGCGTTGGATTCGAGAGGATTATGCCCGCGACCACGCAAGTGATGACGTCGCGCGCATGCTCAAGTTCAATCAGCTCATTAAGTACGATTCGTACATGTGGAACTACGTGCGCCTGGCGCCTAAGTTCTATAAGGAGTTCCTGGTTCAGATGGCCAAGGAGTTCCAAGCGGCCTTGGACGCCGGGGACTTTTCGCTTGACGACCTCAAGCCGTGGAAGCGCGCAAATCTCGCTGCCATCCTCAAAGATCCTGAGGGCTGGGTTGACGAGCATCCGAGTTTCGCGACGGATGGTGCCTTGGGGCGTGCTAAGTATTACGCCTCGGTTGGAGGCCCAGGCGTGGTCGCTGCCTTCCTCATCGAATCGCTGAGGGGGTAGGTCGACATGGGAGAGGCCTCGTGTCCTAAAGCTACCATTGTCGTCCCCGTTTACAACTCTGCGCGCTCCATTCAGCGATGCCTCGATTCGCTGTTGGCCCAGTCCGAGCGCTCGATTCAGGTTGTCTGCGTCAACGACGGTTCGACTGATGATTCGTTGAACGCGTTGCGCCAGATCGCGCAGGCCGACAATCGCGTACTGGTGATTGACCAGGAAAATGCGGGTGTCTCGTGTGCTCGAAATGCCGGTATCGATGTCGCCGAGGGCGAGACCGTCTTTTTTGTGGACGCCGACGATTACATCGATGCCCAGACGGTCGAGCGCGTGCTGCATGCCATGGAGTCTGCGGATGCCGAGGCCGCCGTTTTTGGCGGCGTCTGTGAACCTGCCGATGCTGCTCCCAAACGCGTCCAGCAACTCATGAGCCCCAAAGCTGGTACCTTCGGCGCCCGCGATCCTCAACTGCTGTTCCATTCGAATGCGCAGCCCTATGCCTGCCGTGCGGCTTTTTCGCGCGAGCTGCTCAATCGCGAAGGCATTCGCTTTGCCCCCGGCTTGGCCTTGGGCGAGGACGTCGTCTTCCAATTTGCGGCTTATGCGCTTGCCCGCAAGACCGTCGTCATGCCGGACAAGTTTTACCACTACGTGATGGAGAGCGATTCGGCGACGCACGGGTTCAACAGTGCCGAAGCGCGCGCGAAAAAGCTTGACGCCCACATGAGGATGCTCGAGGAGGTCTTGGAGGACTGGGCGGCCTACGGTCTTTTGGACCTGTGTCCCGGCGAGCTGATAACTTGGTTTTTGGACCTAATTGTGTTCGACCTGGCGCGCTTGGATGCCGATGACTTCCATCGCGTGGCGGCTCGCGTCAACATGGACCTCGCGACGTTTTTGGGAACGAAGTGGGCGGATATGCCCGCTAAGGGCGCCGTTCGCCGTGTTGCCCACAAGCTCGTTGCGGCGACCTCGGGTGTTTCGATGGCAGATGCCACGCTGTTCTACCTTTCGACTCGCGGTCTCAAAGCCTGCCTGGAGCACTTTCTCTAATTCCAAGCGCTGCCGCCCGCCGCAACTCGGCTGCTAAAATAACCCTGTTACACGCTATTCAACAGGAGGTTCTCTTGCAGAACTCTGATACCCCTAAAGTTTCGCTGCTTGTTCCCATTTGCAATGTCGAACGCTACCTGCGCGAGTGCCTCGATTCCGCCGTGGCGCAGACGCTCAAGGACATCGAGATCATCTGTATCAACGACGGTTCCACCGATAGCTCGCCGGATATCATTCGCGAGTACATGGAGCGCGACCCCCGTGTCAAGATGATCGACAAAGCCAACAGCGGCTACGGCGACTCGATGAACCGCGGCCTGGAGATGGCGCGCGGTGAGTACGTGGGCATCCTTGAGTCCGACGACTTTATGTTTGAGGATTCGCTCCAAAAGCTGGTCGCCAAGGCCGATGCTGAGCATGCCGATGTAGTAAAGGGCGACTTTTACCTTTATTGGTCCACGCCCAGCGAGCGCCGTGAGCTGTTTGGGATCATCGACGAGCGTATGACGGGCGCCGCGTATCGCCCCGTCGATCGCCCGGGCATCTTCTACCGCAAACCTTCCATTTGGTCGGCTATCTATCGGCGCGCGTTCCTCAACGACAATCAGATTCGGTTCCTTCCCACGCCGGGCGCCTCGTATCAGGACGCAGGCTTTAACTTTAAGGTTTGGGCTTGCGCCGAGCGTGCCGCGTTTATTGCGGACCCCATTTTGTGCTATCGCCAGGATAACGAGAAGAGCTCCGTTAATTCGCCCAACAAGGTGTTTTGCGTGTGCGACGAATATGCCGAGATGCAACGTTTTTTGGACGAGCGTCCCGAGCTCAAGGCTCAGCTTCAGGGCATTTTAATGCGCATGAAGGTCGATACGTACCGTTGGAATGATGAGCGTCTGGTCGATGAGCTGCGTGAGCAGTTTTGGGAGAAGGCCTCGCCCGAGCTCAAGACCGACTGGGATGCCGGTCGCTTTGACCTGTTGCTGTTTGATCCGCGTGGCGAGACCGACTTGCGCCTGATGGTCAAGTCGCCCCGCGCCTATATCGATTCGCGCTTTGACTTTAAGAAGCCGGGCAAGCTCAATACGTTTAAGCATTACTTTAAGATCGGTGGCTTGCCGCTGGTCTGGCGCGTGCTGACGTATCAGCGCACCTACGGCGACAACCCGCATCCCGATGACGTTCCGGCCGCACAGTAGGAGCGAGTGACTATGGCTACCCCCAAGATTTCCGTTGTCGTTCCCATCTATAAAGTGGAGGAGTGCCTGGCCTGGTGCCTGGACTCCCTGCTTGCGCAGGACATGCCCGATTGGGAAGGCGTGCTGGTCAACGATGGCTCGCCGGACGGTTCGCGCGATATTGCGGCTGCCTATTGCGAAAAGGACGCGCGCTTTACGCTGGTCGATAAGGAGAACGGTGGCCTGTCGAGTGCACGTAATGCAGGCATCGCTGCGTCCACGGCGCCTGTCGTCGCGTTTTTGGATTCTGACGACCGCTTTACGCTCGATGCATGCCGCGTGATCGTCGATGCCTTTGAGCGCGAGGACTGCGACGTTTTGACCTTTGGCGCGAACCCGTATCCGCTGGAGGCGGGGTATCCGTGGCTTAACTATGTTCTGAGCCCGCGCGATGTGTCGTTTGAAGGCTATAGCTCTGACTTGCTGTTTAAGGAAGCGTCTCGCCCCTTTGCATGGCGCACCGCCTGCAAGCGTGAGTTTTTGCTGGGCAACGGGATCGTGTTCGACGAAACCGTCAAGTATGGCGAGGATCAGGTTTTCGATTTTGCCGTCTACGGTCGCTCGCGCAAGACCGCGCTTATTTCGAACAAGCTGTACGACTACCGTGTGGCGCGCAAGGGCTCGCTCATGGACACCATGCGCTATGACGACGAGACGCGCCTGCTAGAGCACGTGAAGATTTACTCCGCGGTGCTGGCTGACTGGCAGCGCGACGGCCTCGATGCCCAGCATGCCGATGACCTTGCGTACTTCCTATGCGATCTGGTGCTGTACGATGCGCTCAGGTTGCTGGGTTCGGACTGCGGCAAGGTGTTTGCTGCCGTTGCCACGGCGCTTGCCGGTTCTGCCACGGGCAGCGATGCTGCGCTCGCACAATGCGCTCCTTCTGTTGCTGTTATGGTGCGTGCGGCGCTTACCAGCAAGGCCCCCAATGCCCGTGAGTGCAAAAAGCTCATGTTCGATTACGACGTCTTGAGGTTTGGGCGCTTGGGCGCCTGCAAACGCATGGCAGCGAACGCCCTGGGAAAGTGAGAAGTGTAGATGAGTATCAAGCGTTTGGCACTTTGCCGCAGCCAGGGCCGTCTTTTTGTGCTGCTTCGTTTTGCCGGTCAGGATGTCGCCGCGCATATTGAGCGGGAGGGCTCTCAGGCGTTTGCCCATGCGACGACGAGCGGTTCTTGTGTGCCGTCGCTGGTGCTCCCGGTCGATCATGGCCGTGTGCTGGCGCTTTGCCCTTCCGTTTCCGATTACGAACGCGAGCTCGCTGTCTTGGTGCTTCCGTTTTTGGATGGCTCGTCGATGGATGTTGTTTTTGCATCCGATGGCCAAAGGCTGGGCTCCATTTGTCTCGATAGCCGCGTGGCCAAGCTGGAATCCAAGATTAACTACAAAGCAAAGCCTGCGCTGTGCGCGCTTATCCGCGATGCGCAGCGTGGCGAATGCTGCGGTCGCTACGAGATCGATGCCATTCGCTATTTGCCGGCAGACGCCGGCGCGGTGTGGCGCTATGAGGTTACCTGGGCGGGAGACCCCCAGTGCGCACCCGAGTTCCAGATCTTCGATACGCATATGAATGCCATCGATGTCACCGTGCATGTGTTTGAGTCGCAGGTCGATGTGCCGCAGCGCAACGGTTGCCGCGTCAATAAAACGTTTCTGAGCGTTGAGATGCCTCAGGATATACGAGATTTTGTCGCGATTGTGAGCGATCCCACAGAGCAGATCCAGAGCGGGTTTTGCGCCATGGATGGTCGCCTGTACAACGGCATGGTCGACGACAGCTGGAACCGTATGAAGGACGCGCGTGCAGACGACGCAGCTTATCGACGTTGGTTTGAGCAGCATCGCGCAAAGCCGGGCGATTTGGCGTGCCAGTGTGTCACTTCGGTGGCCTTTGCCTATAGACCGCTCGTGAGCATTGTGGTGCCGTGCTACAAGACTGATCGGGTCTACCTGCGCGAGCTGCTGGACTCGGTGCTAGCCCAGAGCTATGACAACTGGGAACTGCTCCTTATGGATGCCTCGCCCGAATGGGACGCGGTTGCCGACCTTGCGGCAGGTGCTCACGACGAGCGCGTTCGTCGCATCGGGCTGCCCGGCAACGGCGGCATTGTGGTCAACACCAACGCAGGTATCGAGCAAGCGACGGGCGACTACATCGCGTTCCTGGACCATGACGACATTCTGGAGCCGGACGCGTTATTCCAGTATGTTTCCGCGCTGAATAAGGCGGCCGAGGGCGAGCGTCCCCAGGTCTTGTTCTGCGATGAGGACATGTTCCAGAAAACGGGGGAGTGGGGCCAGCCGGTCTTTAAGACCGTACTCAACGTCGACCTGCTCTATAGCCATAACTGCGTGACGCATTTCCTGATGGTGGAGAAGGCGCTCATCGATCACATTGGCATGTCGCCAGAAGATGTTGCGGGCGCCCAGGATTACGACCTGACGCTCCGCTGCCTTGCGGCGGGCGCGCGGTTTGGACATGTTGCGCATGTGCTGTATCACTGGCGCGTGCATCCGGGATCGACCGCCGACGGTTCTGCCGATAGTAAGCCGTATGCTATTGAAGCCGGGCGCCTTGCGCTTCAGCGCCACTTTAACGCGCTGGGCATTTGCGGAACGGTCGAGGAGACCGAGACGCCGTTTGTCTATCACATGCGTTATGCGCTGCCGGAGTCTGCGCCGCTGGTGAGCATTGTGATTCCCACCAAGGATCACGTTGAGACGCTCGATGCCTGCGTGATGTCGATCGCTCAGAAGGCAACGTATGCCAATTACGAGATCGTCTTGGTGGAGAACAACAGCAAAGCCCCGGAGACGTTTGCGTATTACGAAACCCTGCCAGAGCGCGTGACTGCTGCATCCGAAGGTAAGGGCATCGCACACGTTGTGTACTGGCCGGGTGAGTTCAATTACTCCAAGATCATTAACTTTGGCGTGGAGCATGCCAGGGGCGACTATCTGCTGCTGCTCAACAACGATACCGAGGTCATAAGTCCGGACTTTATCGAAGAGATGATGGGGTATCTGCAGCGTCCCGATGCGGGCGTGGTGGGCGCCAAACTCTACTTTGCCGATCATCTGGTGCAACATGCCGGCATCTTGGTTGGCGTGCGTGGCGCACTTGCCCATGCCAACCAGGACTTCTCGGCAAAGCGCGAGGGTTATCTTGCCCGCGCCGTACGTCCGGGTAACTTTAGCGCCGTAACAGGTGCCTGCCAGATGGTACGACGCGACGTATTTGAGCAGGTAGGAGGCTATAACGAGGAATTCGCCATCGGTTTTAACGACGCAGACTTTTGCCTGCGCGCGTGGGAGGCGGGCTACCGCACCATCTTTACGCCCTATGCCGAGCTGTATCACTACGAGTTCACCTCGCGCGGCAGGGAAGAGGCCAACGAGGAAAAGCTGCGCCGCTGGAAGCGCGAGCAAGCGCTGTTCACGCAGCGCTGGCCGGAGTTCTTCCTCGATGGCGACCCATGGCTCGGACCAAACCTATCCCCCGACAGTGAGTACCTCTCGCTTTAGCGCGAAGCAATCTCAAGATCCGGCAATGTACTCTCAAAAGCCGCGAGGGCGGTGGAAGGTTTAGCCTCGTTATTAGTTTTTGGCGGTGTTATATCTGTTTGAATTTAATTTGACCATGCCCGTGCGTAGCTTGCTTTAGTGGCTTGAGTTATAGATAATAATTTTGAGCTAAGCTCCGTGTGGCGGCACGTAAAAGCTGTACTGTGCTTGGGCAGGTAAAAGTCCAAGACGATTAGATATCCGAGAGGATATCGAGCCCGCGCCGGGGAGATAAGGTGAGTCCGCGCCGGGGACTATAGTTCCGGCGACAAATAGGTTTCCGTGAGGATGCCGCGGCTGACGGCCAGTATATAACCGCCCTACACGCTCCTTCCGCGCGCCGCCTGCTCAAACGATTTGCGCCGAATTTTATTCCGCGGGCGGTGAGCCTGTTTATAGACAACGTCACGAACTATAGACGGGTGTCTTGGGGGTATTGCAGCTTGGCTCCCGTCCCCCCAATCTAGTAGACTCTAAACCGTTGCTAGATTAGGGGGATTTTCCATGAAACGCTCCATGAAACGAATTTCCGG
>CABQAK010000028.1 GCA_902462065.1 uncultured Collinsella sp. | reverse complement strand
AACTGCGGGAATGGCCTATTTGCTCAATGTGTTCGGTTGAGATCGGAAATCAACCCTTTCGCTGGAGGGTCGCTGTTTGGCGACCCTCTTTTTTGCACAGGCGCGGCGGGATGGTAATATCGTTACGTTTGAACTGTTTCGATGTGAAACCGAGGAGATTCCCTCTATGAGTGCTGACTACCCGTCAATGACTACGGCCGAGATTCGCTCCAAGTTCCTCAACTTCTTTGAGGAGCGCGGTCTTAAGCTCTATCCTTCTTCGTCCCTCGTCCCTGACGATCCTTCGCTGCTGCTTGCCAACGCCGGCATGAACCAGTTTAAGGAGTACTACCAGGGCAAGAAGACCATGAAGGAGATCGGCGCTATCTCCTGCCAGAAGTGCGTCCGCACCAACGACATCGATTGTATCGGCGAGGACGGCCGTCACCTGTCCTTCTTTGAGATGCTCGGCGACTTCTCCTTTGGCGGCGTCTCCAAGCAGCAGGCTTGCGCCTGGGCCTTTGAGCTCATCACCAAGGAGTTCAAGCTGCCGCTCGACCGCCTGTACTTCACCGTCTTTACCGAGGACGACGAGACCCACGACGTGTGGCGTTCTCTGGGCGTTGCTGAGGACCACATCTCCCGCCTGGGCGAGGACGATAACTTCTGGGCCGCTGGCCCCACCGGTCCCTGCGGTCCGTGCTCAGAGATCTACTTTGACATGGGCGAGGAGGTCGGCTGCGGCAGCCCCGACTGCAAGCCTGGCTGCGACTGCGACCGCTTCCTGGAGTTCTGGAACCTCGTCTTTACCCAGTACGACCGCCAGGAGGACGGCTCCATGCCGGAGCTGCCGCACCGCAACCTCGATACGGGCATGGGCCTGGAGCGCATGGCCGCCATCATGCAGCACAAGACCGCCAACTACGACGGCGATCTGATGCAGCACCTCATCAAGCTGGGCGAGAAGATTAGCGGCAAGACCTATGACGCCGACGATTACTCTGGCGCCAGCCGCTCCCTGCGTATCATCGCCGACCACTCCCGTGCCGTCGACTTTATGATCTCGGACGGCATCCTTCCCGGTAACGAGGGTCGCGAGTACGTCCTTCGCCGCCTGCTCCGTCGTGCCGTGTTCCACGGTCGCCTGCTGGGCATCGAGGGCGCCTTCCTGACCAAGTTCATCGACGAGGTTAACGCTCAGATGGGTGAGGCTTATCCCGAGCTGCTCAAGAATGTCGCGCTCGTCAAGGGTATCGTCGCCTCCGAGGAGGAGCGCTTCTCCACGACGCTCGACAACGGCCGCGTCTATCTGGACGAGGCCCTGGCAGCGCTTGCCGAGGGCGCCGTGCTTTCGGGCGATGTCGCCTTTAAACTGCACGACACCTTTGGTTTCCCCATCGATCTGACCGTCGAGATCGCCGGCACCGCTGGCCACGACGTCGATATGGACGGCTTCACTGCCTGCATGGAGGACCAGAAGGCCCGCGCCCGCGCCAATGCCAAGGGCGACGCCTGGGGCAGCTTCAACGACGTGTGGGTCGAGCTTTCGGACAAGGTCGCAGCGACCGAGTTCGACGGCTATGACAACGATGTGATCGAGGGCGCCAAGGTTGTCGCCATCGTGCGCAACGGCGAGTCCGTCGAGTCCGCTGCCGCCGGCGAGGATGTCGAGGTTGTGCTCGACCGCACCCCGTTCTATGCCGAGATGGGTGGCCAGCAGGGCGATGCCGGCAAGCTTTCCGCCGAGGGCGTTGTTCTGACCGTTGCCGACACCAAGAACCACAACGGCCTGTATGCCCACGTCGCGCACGTTGCCGAGGGCACGCTGGCTGTCGGTGCCGCTGTTACCGCCGCGCTCGACGCCGAGCGCCGTGGCTTCCTGCGCCGCAACCACACCGCCACGCACCTGCTCGACGCTGCCCTTAAGCAGGTCCTGGGCGAGCACATCTCCCAGGCCGGCTCGCTGGTGACGCCCGAGCACCTACGCTTTGACTTCACGCACTTCGAGGCCCTGTCCTCCGAGCAGCTCAAGGCTGTCGAGGACCTGGTCAACCAGCAGATCTTCGCTTCCAAGCCGGTCGTGACCCGTGTCATGGGCATCGACGAGGCTAAGGCTGCCGGCGCTGTCGCTCTGTTTGGAGAGAAGTACGGCGATGTCGTCCGCGTCGTCTCCGTGGGCGCTGAGGACCAGCCGTTCTCCCGCGAGCTCTGTGGTGGCACCCATGCCGCCAATACCGCAGAGATTGGTCTGTTCAAGATTATTTCCGAGTCCTCCACGGGCTCCAATGTCCGCCGTATCGAGGCCGTGACCTCTAAGGGTGCCCTCGACTACATGGCCGACCGCCTGGCGCTCGTTGACGCCGCCGCCGCTGCGCTCAAGTGCCGCGTCGACGAGGTTCCCGCCCGCGTGGAGAACCTGCAGGCTGAGCTGCGCGAGACGTCCAACAAGCTCAAAAAGGCTCTGACCGGTGGCTCCTCCGACGCCATCTCCAGCGCCATCGAGGGCGCCGTCGAGCTCGACGGCTATAAGCTCGTTGTCGCTGAGCTCCAGGGCCTTGAGGCTGCCGACCTGCGCAACGTATGGGATACCGTGCATCAGAAGGTCGCCGGCCCTGTCGCTTGTGTCGTCGCCAGCGTGACTGAGAAGGGCACTCCGGCCCTGCTCGCTGCCGGCTCCGATGACGCCGTCAAGGCCGGTTTCCACGCCGGTAACGTGATCAAGCAGATCGCGGGTCTGGTCGACGGTCGCGGTGGCGGTCGTCCCAACATGGCCCAGGCCGGTGGCAAGAATGCTGCCGGCATCGCCGATGCCCTCGCGGCCGCTAAGACCGCGCTCGGCGCCTAAGAATCTAAGAAGTCGCTGTGGTTGCGCTCGCGCTGGACATAGGGGAGACCAGGATTGGCATCGCCGTCTCGAGCCGTGATGGCAAGATGGCGATGCCTGTCAAGGTGCTTCCGGCTGCCGAGGTCACCGGTATGGCCAAGACGTTCCGCTACCTGGTTGAGGACTATGAGCCCGACATCCTGGTAAGCGGACGCCCCCTGACCATGGCCGGTGAGCCCGGCCCCCAGGCCGAGCGCGTTGCCGCCGTGGCGCAAAAGATTGCCGACGAGCTCGATCTTCCGCTGGAGTTTGAGGACGAACGTCTGTCTTCGCAAGAGGCCAAGCGTATCCTGCGCGAGCAGGGCCTCAACGAAAAGCAGATGAGGGGCAAGATCGACATGATTGCCGCCAGCCTGTTTTTGCAGACGTGGCTCGATCGTAAAAACGAGGAGGTTTCGCATGTCTAGCGCTTCCGATCCGCGCCAGCAGAATCGTACACGGCAGCCGGCGTCGCGCCCTGCCCAGCCTGGCCAGCGTCCGGCACAGCCGACGCAGCGCGCAGCTCAGTCTGCCGCGCGCTCGGTGCAGTCCTTCTCTCATTCGGCCCAACCTGTTCAACGGACGGGTCAGCAGCCTTCTGCTCGTTCGGTTCAGCATTCGGCTTCTCACGCGGCTCAACAGCCCACTGCTCGTACGGCCCAGCCTGCAGGCGGTACCCGCTTTAAGCAGCAGGCACCTACCCAGCGAACTCAGGTCCCTCAATCGCATTCGCATCACGCTCGCGGTTCGCATGGCGTTGCTCCGGCGACCCGCTCGAGCTACAACACGCATGCTCGTCGCGGTGCTCAAAAGAAAAGCTCCCCGGTGCCTATGATTATCGGCGTTGTGGTGGCGGTGCTCGCGCTTGCTGCGATCGCTTTCTTTGTCGTGCCGGCCGTCAAGGGCTTCTTTGCCGGTGAGGATACGAAGGTCACGGCTGGTCAGCAGGTTACGGTGACCATTCCCGATGGTGCTTCAGGCGATACGATCGCCTCGATTCTCTCCGAGAACCATATCGTAGAAAATCCCAAGGATTACTATGCGGCGGTGAAAAAGCTCAACGCCGATATGTCGCTCAAGCCCGGTGATTATTCGTTCACCACACTCATGGATGCGACCAAGGTTGTTCAGCAGCTCATGGAAGGCCCCAACGCGGGCTCCAGTGCGCTGACTATCCCTGAGGGCCTGACGGTCGATCAAGTCGCCGACCGTGTGGCCCAGGCCTACGACAGCATCTCTAAGGAAGACTTCCTCAACCAGGCCAAGGCCTCCAAATACGTGGACGACTATAGCTTCCTTAAGGGCGCCGCCAACGATTCGCTCGAGGGTTTCTTGTTCCCCAAGACCTATTCGTTGGGTGATTTGCCGACGGCCGATGGCGTGATTCGCGCTATGCTCGATCAGTTTAAGACCGAGTACAAGTCGCTTGACTTTGCGAGCTGCGAAGCCAAGATCAAGGAACGCTACGGTGTGGAGATGTCCGACTACGACATCGTCAACTTGGCCTCTATCGTTGAGCGCGAGGGCCTCAACGCCGATCAACGTGCGCACGTGGCCTCGGTCTTCTACAACCGTCTTGCCGGCAAGCTCGATGGTCTGCGCTATCTCAACAGCGATGCGACCATGATGTATGTCACCGGTGGCGAGGTTACCGCCGACGACCTGCAGAGCGATAGTCCGTATAACACCTATAAGCACGAGGGCCTGCCGCCCACGCCCATCTGCTCTCCGTCGCTCGAGGCACTCAAGGCCACGCTTGAGCCGACCGACTCCGATGACCTGTATTTCTACATTACGCAGGACGAGGAGTACTTCTCGCAAACCTACGAAGAGCATCAACAGTCTTGGAATTAGCATGAGGATTTTTAGCCCCAAACGTTACGTTGCCTCGGTCGATCGCATCGACCTTGATACCCTTTGGGCCGACGGCAAACGCGCCATTCTGCTCGATCGCGATAACACCCTGGTGCCGCGCGACACCGAGCAGGTTCCCGCCGCGGTTTCCGCTTGGCTCGATACCGCCCGCGCCAAAGGCTTTAAGCTGTGCATGGTGTCCAACAACTGGCATCGCGACCAGGTCATGGCATCAGCACGCGAGCTGGGACTCGAGGCCATCAGCCATGCCATGAAGCCGGCGCCGTTTGCCCTCAAGGCGGGTCTTAAGCGCCTCGGCGCCACGGCTGACGAGGCGGTGCTGATCGGTGATCAGCTCTACACGGACGTGTGGAGCGGCAACTTCGCCGGCGTCGATACCATCCTGGTAAAGCCGCAGGCGACGCAGGACCTGTGGTATACGCAGATCTTCCGTATCTTTGAGCGCCGGGCCCTGCGCGACCTTCCTTGCGAGGAATAGGTCTCGTCATGTCCCAGCACATCAAACACGGCTGCGACCATATCTTCTTTATCGGCTTTTTGGGCGCGGGCAAGTCGACGCTTGCGCGCAACGTGGGCACCATGTTCAAGCGGCGTTTTATCGATACCGACCGTCTGGTCGTGCGCCGTTGCGGCAAGTCGGTAACCGAGATTTTTGAGACCGAGGGCGAGGATCGTTTTCGCGAGCTCGAGACCTCGGCGCTCCGTTCGCTCCAAAGCGAGCGCAGCCTGTTGGTTTCGTGCGGGGGCGGTATCGTCGAAACGCCGGTGAATATTGAACTGATGCACGAAATGGGTACGTGCGTGTACCTCGAGGGCGACTTCGAGGATTCGATTCGACAGATTCGTCGGTCCGACACGCGCCCCGATTTCCGTTCGCCCGAGCATGCTGCGCGCCTGTTTGAGCATCGCCGTCCGCTGTATCGCCAGGCCGCCG
Organism: uncultured Collinsella sp.; assembly: GCA_902462065.1. GTDB lineage: Bacteria > Actinomycetota > Coriobacteriia > Coriobacteriales > Coriobacteriaceae > Collinsella. The sequence continues at coordinate 26,916 of CABQAK010000028.1, read as the reverse complement.
ACCTTACCCTTGATATTCGCAACAAGTCCTTCGAGGACGTTTCCTACCTTTGTGCCGAGATGCTTTTGGAGCGTGGGCTGCTATGATTCGCCGTCAACTGATCAATTTCCAAAACCGCAGCGTCGATGTCCGCGTCGGATTGGGCGCGTTCGATGAACTGTCGCGTATGTTTGCCTCGGCCGTGGGCAAGCCTAAGCGCGCGATGGTCGTTTGGAACACCGCCACATCCGAGCGTTTTGGTGAAGTCGTCGAGCATGCGCTGGTCGACGCCGGTTTTGCCGTGTCGCCGCTAGTCCTCGAGGTTTCGCCTGCTGGTGCCACGCTGGCCGATGCCGATGCGATCTTTGGCGCCCTGTCTGCCAACGGCGTTACCTGCGACGATCTGGTTGTCGCCGTTGGCGATGCCGCAACCTGCTCGGTTGTTAGCTGGTGCGCCAACCAGTGGTGTGGCCGAACCGAGTGCGCGCTGCTGCCGACGACCTTCGACGCCATGCTCACGGTCGCGACGACCATGAAGCCGCTCGTCGCCTCGCCGGCGAATGCGCTTCCCGCTATCGCGTTCCGTCCTGAGCCGGGCTTGGTCGTGTGTGACCTCGACCTTGTTCGCGAGGCGGACCCCGAGTACCTCAAGTTCGGCTATGTGGTGCTTGTTGGCACCATGCTTTCGAGCAGCAAGTCCCGCTGGAATCAGTTTACTGAGACCGTTCCCGAGATTCTCGCGGGCGAGGAGGTCGCGCTCGTCAATGCAGTTCAATGGTCTCAGACTGCCCGCAAGGACGTACTGATGGCCACGAACCCGAGCGCCCGCCATGCGCTCGATTTTGGCAAGACGGGGGAGCGTACCCTGCGCGCTTGCTTGGGCGATGCTGCTTCGCAGGTTCCTGCCTACCAGCTGTTGTCCGAGGGCATGCGCTTTGAGGCGCGCCTAGCACATGATGCCTGCGACTTCGATATCGATTACGTCTTTGAGGTCGATGACTGCCTAGAGGACTTTGGTATCGAGGAACTTGCCCTCGATCTGGAGCCTGCCGCATATATCGAGGAGTTCCGCAGGCAGCAGTTCGCTCGCTCGAATCGCAGCATGCTGCCGCTGCCCGCGGCACTCGGCGCCATTCGCCTAACGAGCGTTGAGGACGAGGTTCTTGAGCGCCATGCTCACGCTTACTTGGCTTCTCGCAAAGAACTTCTCTAAGATTTATTGACATCCATCGTCTTTCGTATCATGTTGAGGGACGGGTTTCCAATCGGTTGCGGTTCGCATGCGATTCCGACGTTCGGTTGAGACCCGTCCCGTCTTTATAGAGACAATAAGAAAGGAATCTGCATGTCTGAGTTTGCTGCCGGTCCTGCCGGTCGTATCGAACGTGTCCGTGCCCTGATGGTCGAGCGCGGCTACGACGCTATCGTGGTACGCGACGAGGCCAATCTTCGTTGGCTCACGGGCGTGAAGGGCGTCTTCGACTACACCTTCGAGTTCCCGCACGCGGCGTTTATTACGGCTGACCAGTGCCTGTTCCATACCGACTCGCGCTACCTCAACAGCTTTGAGGAGAACACGCCCGCCGGCAGCCCTTGGGTCTATGACATGGACGAGGGCACCATCCCCGGTTGGGTCGCCGGCAAGATCGCAGCCAACAAGTGCCGCGTCTGCGCTGTCGAGGACGATATGCAGATCAACTTCTACCAGGGCATTCAGCGTGGTCTGGAGGATCGTTCCGTCGCCTGCATGTTGCCGCTGATGCATGACGACATCCGCAAGATGCGCGCCATCAAGGATGCCGAGGAGATCGAGCTCATGCGCCATGCACAGTCGATCACTGACGCCGCCTTCCAGCACATGCTCGGCTTTATTAAGCCCGGTATGACCGAGAAGCAGATTCGCAACGAGCTCGAGAACTTTATGTTCGCCAACGGCGCTGACAGCCTTGCCTTCGGCTCCATCGTAGCGAGCGGTCCCAACACCGCCAACCCGCATGCCGTGCCGAGCGACCGCGTGATCGAGAAGGGCGACTTTGTCCTCATGGATTACGGCGCGGGCTACTGCGATTATCGTTCCGATATGACGCGCACCGTCGTGATGGGCGAGCCCACGCAGGAACAGCTCGACCTGTATGCGCTCGTGCGCCGTACGCACGAGGAATGCGTCGCCGCCATCCATCCGGGCGTCGAGGGCAACGACATTTTCAAGCTTTCCAAGAAGATCATCGGCGATGCCGGCTATGGCGATTACTACAACCATGGTCTGGGCCACGGCGTGGGCATCGACATCCACGAGCTGCCCAACTTCAACCGCAGCAAGAACACCATCGAGATCGGCTCGGTTGTCACCATGGAGCCCGGCGTCTACCTGCCCGGCGTGGGCGGCGTGCGCCTTGAGGACTACGGCGTGGTCACCGAGAACGGCTACGAGCCCTTCACCAAGACCCCGCACGACCTGCACGTTATCGACTGCTAGTCTACTTCGGTAGATAGTTTGGGGCGGGGCGTTCGGATCGATTCGGACGCCCCGCGTTCTCTTTTTATGCGCTCGCTGCAGGCGCCGTCTGCAAGTGTATAATTTCTGTCGTATGTAATTTGGACGCTTGTGCGTTCTGCCCATAACAAGAAAGGTCGCTATGCCTACCATTTCTACCGCCGACTTCAAGAACGGCCTCGGTCTCCGCATCAAGGACAAGGTCTACACCATCGTCGAGTTCCAGCATGTCAAGCCGGGCAAGGGCGGCGCGTTTGTGCGCTACAAGACCCGCGACATCAAGAGCGGCCGCGTCGTCGAGAACACCTGCAACGCCGGCACCAAGTTCGAGAGCGTCATGCTTACCACCCGCGAGTTCCAGTACCTCTACAACGATGGCGCCGACTACATCTTCATGGACAACGAGTCCTATGAGCAGGTTCCCGTTCCCGAGGACATGGTGGGCGAGAACTCCAAGTGGCTGCGCGAGAACGACATCTGCCAGCTGCTCTTCGCCGACGATGAGCTCATGGGCGTGACCCCCCCGATGTTCATCGAGACCACCATCGTCCAGACCGACCCGGGCTTTAAGGGCGACACCGTCCAGGGTTCCACCAAGCCGGCCACGATTGACACCGGCGCTGTCATCCAGGTCCCCATGTACCTCAACGAGGGCGAGGTCATCAAGGTTGACACCCGCGACGGCAAGTTCGTCTCCCGCGTCTAGCAACCAACTCTTCTAGGAGGACTCATGCCCCAGGAAATCAAGATTGACGGCATCGGCATTTCGCCCGATGTTCTGACCGCCATCGTCTCGCGCGCCGTGTCGGATGTCGAGGGCATCGCCTCCGTTGGCGTCAAGGACCTTGCCACCAACCTTGTCTCCATGATGCTCTCGTCCAAGGCCCCTGCTTCCGAGCCGGCGGTCGAGGCCGAGGTCGTCGGCGACAAGCTCGCACTCACCGTGCGTGTCGTGGTGTTCTTTGGCTATCCGTTCAAGAAACTCGCCGAGGCCGTTCGCGCCGCCGTGGTCGCCGCCATCGATGCCCAGGTGGGCGTCGAGGTTGAGCGTGTTGACGTTTGCATCGACGGCCTCGTTTTCCCCAAGGAGTAACCTTTGAGCCTTAAGGTTTATCGCGGGCGCACGCTTGCCCGCAGTCAGGCGCTGCAGCTGCTGTTCCAGGCCGAGGCCACGGACAGCCCGCTCGAGCGCGTCCTCGAGGGTGATTTCCTGATTTCGAAGGGTCCCCTCGACCCCTATGCGCTGGAGCTGTGCCGCGGTGCCTATGAGCATATCGACCGCATCGACTGTGCTCTGCGCTCTGTTGCCAAGAACTGGGATCTTATGCGCATGCCCGGCGCCGACCGCAATCTGCTGCGTATCGCCGTTTACGAGATGCGTTTCCTCACCGACGAGGAGGTCTCTGACGCCATCGTGATCAACGAGGCTGTCGAGCTTGCCAAGGCCTATGGCACCGACCAGTCCGCGTCGTTTGTCAACGGCGTGCTGGGCAAGATCGCTCGCAGCGAGGAGCTGCCGGGCGAGGACCTGTACCAGGAGCTTCTGGCCGAAGATCGCGCTCGCGAGGAGGCACAGGCTGCCGAGGCGGCCGCCAAGGTTGCGGTTCCTCAGGCTGAGGCTGGCGTGCTGGCTGAGGATGCGGACGCTGTCGAGGCCGTCGAGGCCGACTCCGTCGAGGAGTAGCCATGCCAGAGGGTTCCGTCCGCAACTTCGACGAGATATCGGACCGCCTTGACCAGATCATCGCCACCGTTCGCTCCAAGGATACGTCCTTGGAGCGTTCGCTCGATTTGTTTGACGAGGCTATTGAGCTGGGCTCCCGTGCGGTCGATATGGTCGACAAGTTTGAGCTTACGCCGCGTGAGGCCGACAAGCTCGAGCAGGAATACGATGAGGATGCGGCAAACGAGTCCCAAGATAGACAGGCTGCATCCCCGGATACGAATGGTTGATGGCATTCATGAAACGTGTGCGTCTCGATGACGAACTGATTTCACAGGGCATCTGCGCCGATCGCGCGGATGCCCTTCGCACTCTTATGGCCGGCTTGGTTTCGAGTGGCGGTGAGCGTTTGACTTCGCCGGGCCTTAAGGTTGCCCCGGGCCTGCCGCTGCACGTGAAGGGGCGCATTCCCTATGTTGGCCGCGGTGGTCTTAAGCTCGAAGGCGCGCTTGATTCGTTTGGCATCAATCCGACGGGCCTTGCCTGTCTGGATGTGGGCTGCTCTACCGGCGGCTTTACCGATTGCCTGCTCAAGCGCGGAGCTGCGACCGTTGTCTCGGTGGACGTGGGTCGCGCCCAGTTCGACTGGTCGCTGCGCCAAGACGATCGTGTGACGCTCCACGAGCGCACGAATGTGACGCAGTTGCCCGAGCTCGGCTACGGCGGTGCTATCGATCTGGCCGTGTGCGATGTGTCGTTTACGAGTATCGCGAATATCATCGACGCCGTGCTGGCGTGCCTGAAGCCTTCGGGTTCGTTTTGCACGCTCGTAAAGCCGCAGTTTGAGGCTCCGGCGGCGCTGGTGGGCGAGGGCGGCATTGTGACCGATCCCGCCGTGCGCCGCGATACACTCGTTTCGGCAGTTGAACTCTTTGCCTCCAAGGGGCTGTTCCCGGTCGATGTGTGCGTGTCGCCCATTCATGGTGCCAAGGGTAACGTTGAGTTTTTCCTGTACGGCACGAGATTTGCTCCCGGTGAACGTACCGACGATGAGCTGCAATCCCAGGTATCGGTTTTGAGCGAGAAAGCTGCAACGCTATGAAGGTCTTTCTGGTTCCCAATTACTACAAGCAAGAGGCGGTCGAGAGCGGTCTGATGCTCGAGCTTTGGCTGACGCGCCAGGGCTATGAGGTCGCATGGGCTGCCGACCAGCGATCGAAGATTCAAAGCACGCCTGATATTGACGGCTCCGATCTGGTCATTACGCTCGGCGGCGACGGTACGTTGCTGCGCGCTGCCCGCATCCTCAACCATCGCGAGATTCCTATCCTCGGTCTTTCCTATGGTCACCTGGGCTTTTTAACTGCTGCGAGCCCCGAGGAGCGCGACATTCTGCAGGTCGTGAGCGACGCCCTGTCCGGCGAGCTGCACGTGAGCCGTCGCGCTACCATTGCCGCGGATATCGTGTCCGTGCGCGAAGACGGTACGAAGGATGTCGTGCGCACCTTCGCCCTCAACGACATGGCGCTTACCCGCGGTCCGCTGTCCGATATGGTCGAGTTCGACATCACGGTGTCCGGCCATCATATCGACCGCCTGCGTGGCGACGGCGTGGTCGTGTCCACGGCGACTGGTTCTACGGGGTATGCGCTCAGTGCCGGCGGCCCCATCGTGAGCCCCGACTATACGGGTATGGTCTGCGTTCCCATTGCGCCGCACACCATTCAGGCCCGTGCCTTCCTGACTTCGCCGAGTGATGTCGTCGAGATCTTTATGTCTGATGATCGTCCGAGCGTTCCGGCGATCGCCATCGATGGACAGTTTATTACCTGCGATGGCACCGTTGAGAGCGTGGCGGTGCGCCGCGGGCCCGGAGATGTGCTGCTGCTGGATTATGGCCCCGAGAGCTTCTATAACTCGGTGAGCCGCGTATTCTACGGAGTCCGTCATGATCGATGAGCTGCAGGTTTCTAACATTGCACTCATTCGCGAGGCGACGCTGGTGCCGAGTGCCGGCCTGACTGTCCTGACTGGCGAGACCGGCGCCGGCAAGACCGCGCTGCTCTCGGCCCTCAAGCTTATTTTGGGCGAGCGCGCGGATTCGTCGACGGTGCGCGAGGGCGAGGCGCTGGCGAGCGTCGAGGCACGCCTGTTTGACGGCCCGCACGACACGGAGGGCTTCACGGTCCAGCGCAGCCTTTCTGCCGAGGGCCGCAGCCGCGTGAAGATTGACGGCCGCATCGCCAGTGTGCGTGAGCTTTCGGAGCGTGTTGGCTTGATGATGGATCTGTGCGGCCAGCACGAGCACCAGCGCTTGCTCGATCCGGCGCATCACGTTGCGATGGTCGATGCGTGGGCGGGACGCTCTGCGCTCGAGGCGCTGGATGCGTACCGCGCCTGCTTTAAGGCATCGCGTGCTGCCGCCAAGGAGGTTCGACGTGTTGAAGAGGCCTCGCGTGCGCAGGGGAGCCGCGTCGAGGAGGCGCGCTTTGCGCTCGAGCGCATCGGCGAGGTCGACCCTAAACCGGGCGAGTATGAGGAACTCGAGGAACTGCTGCCGCGCTCCGAACATGCCGAGGTACTGGTTGCCACAGCTAACGATGCCCATGCATCGCTTGCCGCCGAAGGGGGAGCGCTCGATGCCGTGAACAGCGCCGTGGCAGAGCTTTCCCGCATGGCTACCGTCGATCGCAAACTCGGCGACATTGCCGATGCGCTTTCGGATGCCTGTATCTCACTTGAGGATTGCGCGAACGAGCTTCGTGCCTATCGCGATGGCGTCGCCTTCGATCCGCGCGAGCTCGCTCGCATGCGTGAGCGGTATTCCGACCTCAAGGGCCTGCTGCGTCAGTGGGGTCCTACCATGGACGATGTTTTTGCCATGCGCGATCGCTCGCAAGAGCTGCTGTCCCTGGTCGATGATGGCGATGAGCAGATCAAAAAGGCGCGTGAGGCACTCGGGAGCGCTGAGCGCGAGTTGTTTACCGCTGCCAAGGCACTTAAGCGCGCTCGCAATACTGCGGCCCCGCGCTTCTGCCACGAGGTTGGCCGCCAGATGGCTCGCTTGGAGATGGGTAGTGCCGAGCTCGTCTGGGAGTCGCGTGATCTTCCCCGTGCTGAGTGGACGCCCGTTGGTCCTTCGAGCTACGAGCTGCTATACCGCAGCGGTGCCGGCTTGACGCCACGTCCCCTGCGCCGCATTGCGTCGGGCGGCGAGCTCAGCCGCGTCATGTTGGCAAGCAAGGTTGTCCTCGGTAACGCGGACGGTGTCGATACGCTGGTGTTTGACGAGGTCGATGCTGGTGTCGGTGGCTCCACGGCGCGTGCGCTCGCGGGCGTGCTGGCAGATCTCGCCGCTACGCATCAGGTGATTGTCGTAACCCACTTGGCGCAGGTCGCCGTCATGGCCGACAAACACTATGTTGTCAGCAAGGAACCGGGCGATGTTCCCCAGACGCATTTGGACGAGGTGACCGGCGAAGCGCGTACCGCCGAGATCGCCCGCATGTTGAGCGGCGATCAGTCCGAGGCAAGCTTGGCCCACGCCAAGCAGATGCTTGAAGAAGCTCGAGGCTAGGTTGTATCACCGGTGTTGGTGGGACAAAATAGACTGAAATTTTTGTCCCACTACGCGTTTTACTCAACGACCTTGTCCGGCTGGATGAGCTCCTCGTAGTAGCTGATATGTTCGCGAGCGTCTTCAATCTCGGGCAGCAGGAAGTTGTAGATGACTTCGATGATCATCGTGGCACTGATCTTAGAGAACGCAAAGTCGCCCGTCGTCAGCAGCGCTTCGTGGTTGACGGTATTAAAGGTGTAGTCTGCCAGACGCGCGAGCGGGGATTTGCTGTCGCTGCTGATGACGACTACAGTTGCGCCGCAGTTGCGAGCCGCTTTTGCCATGCGATTCAGTCGGCGCGATTTGCCGGAGTTTGAGATTAGCACGATGACGTCACCCGGGCGCAACGTGAGCGCAAAGCCGATTGATGTCTCGCTAATGGTGCTCGCCATGCAGCGCAGGCCCAGCTGCGAAAACTTAAACGTCGCATCGAGCGCGACCGCGTTCGTATTGCCCACAGCTGCAAACTCAATAACCCCTGCATGCTTAAGGGCATGCACAACAGCCGCCAGCGTATCGTGGTCGATTCCGTCGATGGTCGCATTAAGCTCGCTCACCTTGGCAGCCAGGATGTTCTTGAGGCTCTGCTCCATATTGTCGAGCGAGACCTCGTCAGTCAGGCCCTCGTTGCGCTGGCTTTCCAAATCCCTCGCCAGCGAAAACTGAAAGCTGCGGAAGCTACCAAAGCCAAGCTTGCGGCAGAAGCGCGAAACGGTCGCCTCGGATGTGGCGGCGGCGCGCGAGAGCTGAGCCGCCGTGAGGCGTGGCGCCTCGGACTGGTGCTCTAATATATAGTCGACAATGCGCTGCTCGGACTCGCTGTAACCCTGATGGGTACTAATGAGGGAAAGTGCGCTCTTGCTACTATCGGTCATGGATGGCTCCTGGTTGGCATGAAAATCTAATTTGATTTGCAATGCCATAGTATACGGGCATTTCCAATTACAAGATACACCTTGCCGTTTCAAGTGTTGATGGTAAACTTTCACCTACCGTTTACGGTTATGAAAGAACCTTTCACCGGAGAATTGCACCTTGTCTCTTCTCACGCGGACGGTAGGTTGGTATCTTTCAGTTGTGGAAAAACGCGCATCGAAGCGCGTGTAGGGGAGCGCCCGCGGGCGCTGTACTCAAGAAGGAGGGACACATGGCTAAGTTTGACATCATCGCCGCCACCGGTTGCCCGACCGGCATTGCGCACACCTTCATGGCGAAGGAAGCGCTGGAGAAGGCAGCTGCCGAGCGCGGTCTGACCATTAAGGTCGAGACTCATGGCCAGGTCGGTGTCGAGAACGAGCTCACCAAGAGCGAGATCGCTGGCGCCAAGGCCGTCGTCGTCGCAGCCGATAAGGATGTCCAGGCTGAGCGTTTCGCCGGCAAGCCCATGGTTTCCGTTGGTGTTTCCAAGGCTCTGTCCGTTGAGGCCGCCGGTAAGCTGATTGACCGCGCGCTCGCCGCTAAGGGCGACAGCACGGTTGCAGCCGCTGCCGATGTCGAGGACGAAGTCGAGGAGAAGGAGTCCATCGGCCACGTCATCTACAAGCACCTCATGAACGGCGTCAGCCATATGCTGGTCTTCGTCGTTGCCGGTGGTGTCCTGACCGCCGTTTCGTTCCTGTGGGGCATTACGTCCTTCGATTCGACGGCGTCTGACTACAACAGCTTTGCTGCGATGCTCAAGATCATCGGCGGCATCGCCATGAACCTTATGGTTCCGGTGCTTTCCGCCTACATCGCCGAATCCATCGGCAAGCGCCCGGCGCTCGTCCCCGGCTTTGTTGCCGGTATGATCGCCATCCAGGGCCTGCCTGTTAACGCCGAGACCGGCATGATCGACGCCGGTGGCGCCGGCGTGGGCTTCGGCTTCCTGGGCGGCATCGTCGGCGGCTTCCTCGCCGGCTATGTCATCCTGCTGCTCGAGAAGGTCTTTGCCGGCCTGCCCAAGAACCTGGACGGCCTCAAGGCTATCTTCCTGTACCCGCTGTTCTCGACGGCTATCGTCGGCCTGGTCATGCTCGGCATTTCCGGCCCCATGGCTGCCATCAACACCGCCATGATGGACTTCCTCAAGGGCCTGTCCGCCTCTGGCGCCGTTGTCCTGGGTCTTGCTATCGGCTGCATGTGCGCCTTTGACATGGGTGGCCCGGTCAACAAGGCTGCTTATGTCACCGGTACCGCTATGCTCACCGAGGCTCTGGCCGCCGGTGTTGGCACCGACACCTACAACTTCGGCACCAACTTCATGGCTGCAGTCTCCGCCGCCTGCATCGTTCCGCCGCTGATCACCACCTTTGCCGTCGTCGTCGGCAAGAAGTACTTCAGCCAGGAGGATCACGACGCCGGTGTTGTCAACCTCATCCTTGGTTGCACCCACATCACCGAGGGCGCCATTCCGTTCATGACCAAGAACATCTGGCCCGTCATGCCCATCATGATGCTCGGTTCCTCTATCGCTTCGATCCTGACCATTATGTTCAACGTTCATGATCCGGCGCCTCACGGTGGCTTCCTGGTCCTGCCCGTTGTCGAGAACGGTCCGCTTTGGGTCCTCGCGATCCTCATCGGCGCTGTTGTCGGTGGCATCCTGTTCGTGGCCTTCAAGAAGTACGACTTCGAGAAGAACCTGAAGGCCGCTCCTGCAGCCAAGCCCGTTGAGGCCCCCAAGGCCGCTGCCGTCGAGGCCCCCAAGGCCGAGGCTGCCGACTTCGTGAAGGTCGAGAATGTCTTTGTCGCCGAGGACTTCGCTTCTCGTGACGAGGCTCTGAGCTTCGTTTCCAACCAGGCCGTCAAGGCCGGTATCGCCAGCGACGCCGACGCCGTGATGAACGCCTTCCTGGCACGCGAGGCCGAGGGCACCACGGGCATGATGGAGGGCTTCGCCATCCCGCATGCCAAGTCTGACGCCATTACCGAGGCTGCCGTTATCGTCGTCAAGGACGAGTCCGGTGTGACCGGTTGGGACACCATGGACGGCGCTCCCGTCAACGTGGCTATCGCCCTGCTCATCCCGGGTGCACAGGCCGGCACCACGCACCTCAAGATCCTGTCCAAGGTTGCCGAGGCGCTCATGGACGAGGACTTCCGTGCCACCGTCAAGGGTTCCACCGACGCCGCCGAGATCGCCAAGACGATCAACGCCCGCCTGGTCTAACTCCACGGTACGCGAATAATATCGCCCCCTGTATATAAGGCGGAGTCCCTCCCCAGGGCCTCCGCCTTTTTTCTATCCCTCCCATAAGTTGCGGTGAAATAGGGACTGTTTAAACGATTCAACCCCAAATTCAGTCCCTATTTCACCGCAACTTACAAAAGGGCATAGAGGGGGCTGCCTATCGAGTCTTTGTCGCGATCAGTTCATCAGCCAGAATTCCGTTCGCACGATATTACTCTGGACCGACCGAGTTTCCGCAGCTTGCTCGCCGGGCGGGCGCGGGTTAAGTTTGTCGCGAGTTCCGCACGCAAAGGAAAGCACTTAATGTGCTTTCCGTCTTGCGCAGGACTGTAGAGCAGCAAACTTAACCGCCCCGCCCGGCGGGCGAGCGCAGGGATACGACATCTGTCCAACAATTCGTGTGAAACACAATGAAAAACCGTTTGATGTGAGTTAATATAAACAACGTCGTGAATCTGACTCCTGCCACATGCATGACAGGGGTTAAACACAAAAAGGAGTCAATTATGGTTTCTGAGAAGGCTACCCTCGTTAATCCTCAGGGTCTGCACATGCGTCCGGCTGGTCTGTTCGCCTCCACCATGGGCAAGTATGCCTGTGACGTGACGGTCGTTACCCCCGAGAAGGAGGTCAACGGCAAGTCCCCGATGGCCCTCATGGCTGCTGGTATCCCCTGCGGCACCGAGGTCGAGGTCAAGTGCGACGGCGCTGACGAGGCCGAGGCTCTGGCTGCTGCCATCGAGCTCATCAAGAGCGGTCTTGGCGAGTAGAACTCAAACGGGTCGCATGTTGAACAACTAAGTTCATATTTGGGGGCGCAGTGACCTGTTGTAAGGTAGCTGCGCTCTTTTGTCATGGATATGGCAAAACGCTTTATCACATGACACGGAGAGAGGAATGGGAATGTATCAGGGAGTCAACGCTTCCGAGGGCATCGGTATCGGCACCGTCATGGTCGCCGTCGATCCCGACTTGACGTTTGAGCCGCACGAGGTTGCTGATTCGGCAGCAGAGAAGGAGCGCTATCAGTCCGCTCTTTCGGTCTTCTGCGAGAAGACCCAGGCTCAGGCCGACCACATGAAGGAGACGGTGGGTGAGGCCGAGGCCGAGATCATGAGCGGACACATTGTCCTGGCTCAGGACCCGGGCATGACCGACGCCATCAACGCCGCCATTGACGGCGGCACCTGCGCCGAGCAGGCGCTCATGGACACCTCGACCATGTTCGAGAACATGTTCCTGTCCATGGACGACGAGATGTTCCGTCTGCGTGCGGCCGATATCGCCGACATCCGCACCGGTATTCTGGCCGAGCTGCTGGGCAAGGAGGTCGTCGACCTCTCCGTCCTGCCCGAGAACACTGTCGTTGTCGTGCACGACCTCACGCCGTCCATGACCGCCACGATCGATAAGGCCCACGTTGCCGGTATCGTCACCGAGACCGGTGGCCGCACGTCGCACTCCGCGATCATTGCGCGCGCCCTCGAGATCCCGGCTGTCCTTTCGGTTTCCAACAGCTGCACCGCTCTGCGCAACGGCATGACCGTTGTCGTCGACGGTGGCAAGGGCATCGTCGAGGCCGATCCCGACGAGGAGACGCTCGCTGCCTACACCGCCAAGGCCGAGGCCTTCGCTGCCGAGAAGGCAGCCCTCGAGGCCTTCCGTGGCAAGCCGTCCGTGACTGCCGATGGCATCAAGAAGATCATCGCCTGCAACATCGGTAACCCCGATGACGTGCCCAACGCGCTCGATCACGACGCCGAGGCCATCGGTCTGTTCCGCTCCGAGTTCCTGTTCATGGACTCTGCTGAGCTTCCTTCCGAGGAGGAGCAGTTCAACGCCTACCGTAAGGTCGCCAGCGCGCTCAAGGGCGCTCCGGTCATCATCCGCACGCTCGATGTGGGTGGCGACAAGGAGATTCCGTATCTGCATATGGTCAAGGAAGACAACCCCTTCATGGGCTTCCGCGCCGTGCGTTACTGCCTGGCCAATCCCGACCAGTACAAGGTCCAGCTCCGCGCTCTGCTGCGCGCTAGTGCCTTCGGTGACGTCAAGATCATGATCCCGCTCGTCACCTGCGTCGAGGAGGTCTTGGCTGTCAAGGAGCTCGTCGAGCAGTGCAAGGCCGAGCTGACCGAAGAGGGCCGCAAGTTCAACGAGAACATCGAGGTCGGCATCATGGTCGAGACGCCTGCCGCTTCGCTGCTCGCAGACCGTCTTGCCGAGGTCGCCGACTTTTTCTCCATCGGCACCAACGACCTGATCGGCTACACCATGTGCGCCGACCGTGGCAACGACACCATCTCCAACCTGTATCAGGTTTACTATCCCGCCGTGCTCCGCTCGCTCAAGAACATCATCGAGAGCGGCGTGAAGGCCGGCATCATGGTCGGTATGTGCGGCGAGGCCGCTGCCGATCCGCTGCTCGAGCCGCTGCTGATCAGCTGGGGCCTGGAGGAGTTCTCGATGAGCGCTCCGTCGATCCTGCGCGCCCGCAAGACCATCAGCCAGTGGACCAAGGCCGAGTGCGACGAGCTCGCCGAGAAGGCGCTCGCCTGCAACACCGCCGCCGAGGTCAAGGCACTGCTCGAGTCCGCAGCTCGCTAATTTGGTATCAGAGGTAACCGCGTGGTTGGAATGGGCCGGCCACGCGGCCCTCACATATACAGGGGGTACTGTAAATGTTCTACACGCTAACCGCTAACCCGGCTGTCGACATGACGGTTTCGAGCTCTCCGCTCGAGCCCGACGAGAACGTCCGCACCGGCTCGGCCAGCTACACGGCTAACGGCAAGGGCCTCGACGTGTCCTTCGCCTTTAAGAAGATGGGCGTCGACACCGTCGCGCTCGGCTTCTTTGCTGGCTTCACGGGCAAGTTCATCGTCGAAGAGGTCATGAACCTGGGTTGCCTCTGCCGCCCGGTCTGGACCGACGGTATCACGCGCATTAACACCTACGTCAACGATGGCCAGCACGAGTACGGCATCCTGAACCCGGGTGCTCCGATCACGCCGCAGCACCAGGAGGAGCTCTACAACATCCTGGACACCGCGGGCGATCTTGAGTGCCTGATCGTCTCCGGCTCCGTGCCTCCCAAAGCTACGCCCGACTTCCTGGCTAAGGTTATGGAGCACGCTCAGGCTCGTGGCGCCGACGTCGTCCTGGACCTGTCCTCCGACAAGCTCAAGGAGCTCGCTCACAAGAAGCCGCTGCTCATCAAGCCGAACCATCACGAGATGAAGGCCATCTTCGGCGTGCCGGTCGACACCGACGACGAGGTCCGCGTTGCCATGAAGATGGCTCACGACGCCGGCGTTCAGAACGTGCTGCTCACCCGTGGTAGCCGCGGCGACGCTTACTTCTCCAACGGCGAGGACATCTGGTACGCCAAGCGTGAGTTCAACATCAAGCTGGTTTCTTCCGTCTGCGCCGGCGACTGCACCCTCGCTGCGTTCCTGCATAAGTGGTACAGGGATCGCGACAACGTCGAGGAGGCCATGAAGCTCGCTATGGCCACCGGCGCCAACGTTGCCGAGTCCGTCGGCATCGGCGACTTCGGTCACGTCGACGAGTACAGCAAGCGCGTTGCTGTCCGCAAGCTCGATCGTCAGTAATCGAAACGCGACATATTCGTGCGCATGCGGCGCCCCGGTTTCGGCCGGGGCGCCTTTTTTGTTCCGCCATGGGGGAGAGGTGTCCTGCCGTACTTCATCGCTTCCACACCGTTCACCGAGTTGTCCTAGCCTTTTACCGATGCGTGGAATATACTTTCATTAACACGTTGCTTCGTGAAAGGAACATTCATGATTTACACGCTCACTGCAAATCCCGCCATTGACTACAACATCGCCTGCGACGGTCTTGCTGCCAACACCGTCACGCGTACCCGCAACGCCGTCTACACGCCCAACGGCAAGGGTCTCAACGTCTCGTTTACGCTTGACCACTATGGTGTCGACACCACGATTCTGGGCTTCTTCGCCGGCTTCTCGGGCGAGTTTATCGTCAAGGGCGCCGAGGCCCTGGGCGTGCCCGTCAAGCCCGTGTGGACCGACGGCATCACGCGCGTCAACGTGTTCCTCAACGCCGGCCCCGATACCGAGTACAACATGGTCAACGCCGGTGCCGCTATCAACGAGGCCAACGAGCAGGAGATGTTTGAGCTTATCGATTCGCTCGATGACATGACCTGCCTGGTCATCAGTGGCTCGCTGCCTCCCAACACTTCCGAGGGTTTCTTGGCCGAGGTCCTGCGCCGTGTCAAGGCCAAGGGGGCCGAGTTCGTCCTCGATATCTCGAGCCATCAGCTGGCAGATCTCATTGCTATGGAGCCGCTGCTGATCAAGCCCAATGACGACGAGCTGCTTGACATCTTTGGCATTAAGGTGAGCGGTGGCGACGACGAGTCCGTCAAGGGCGCTATGGCCGAGCTGCACGCCAAGGGCGCCAAGAACGTGCTGCTGACCCTCGGTGGCGCCGGTGCGTACTTCTCCAACGGCGAGCATATCTGGTTTGCCAACCGTACCTTCGACGTCAAGCTGCTGTCGACGGTGTGCGCCGGCGATTCCTCGCTCGCTGCCTTCCTGTCCGTGTGGCACGACGCCCCCGAGCGTGTTGAGGATGCTTTGCGTCTTTCGATGGCCACCGGCGCCAACGTGGTCGAGTGCCCCGGTCTGGGCGATTTTGCCAAGGTGGACGAATATAAGAAGCACATCGAAGTTCGCCAGGTCTGCTAGTCCCTGCACCTTGCCTGAATAGTTTGATTATTTCGCATCCGTCTTAGACTAGGACGGATGCGTTTTTGTTTATCGGACTTGCGTGTGCAGCGGAGGCTGTTTCTTGCTAGACTTCTTGCAGACGCAATCGATAGCCAATTTGATAGTCGCAGGAGGCCACAGGTATGTGCAATGTTTCGCTCAACGGTACGCAACCGTCCGATGCCTCCATCCGTGTCCTGCGTGCGCTCGAGGCAGCCGGTCTTGAGGCTTGGTACGTTGGCGGTTGGGTGCGCGACGCCCTGATGGGATGCCCCAGCCACGATGTTGATATGTGCTGTAGCGGCCTGTGGCAGGAGTCCAAGGCGGCGCTCGAGGCCGCTGATATCGCGGTCGTGGAGTCGGGCATTAAATTTGGCGGAATCACGGCTATTTCCGATGGCGAGCGTATCGAGGTCACCACGTACCGTCTGGATGGCTTTTACACCGATGGTCGCCATCCCCAGAGTGTGGAGCGTGCCGCCTTGCTCGAGGACGATCTGGCGCGCCGCGACTTTACCGTCAACGCTATGGCCTGGCATCCCGAGCGCGGGCTTGTCGACCGCTACGACGGCCAGGGTGACTTGGAGCGCAAGCTGATTCGCGCTGTCGGCGATCCCAAGCGTCGCTTTAACGAGGACGCCCTGCGCATGCTGCGTGCGGTGCGCTTTGCCTGCCGCCTTGACTTTATGATTGAGCCCGAGACTAAGCGCGCGCTTGCCGAGTGCGCGCCGCTGCTCGATGCCGTGGCGCGTGAGCGTGTGGGTATTGAGCTCGAGGGCATTCTTTCGACCGGTCATGGGGGAGACGCGATGCTGCGCTACCCCGAGCTCATCTGTGCCTCTGTGCCTGAGCTGGCAGCGGGTCGCGGCTTTGATCAGCGAAGTGTCTATCATGCGTTTAACGTTTACGAGCATATCGCCCGTGTGCTGACGGTGGCAGGGGAGCTTGCGCTGTGCGACGGCGTCGCGCCCTCGTCGAGCCTTATGTGGGCGGCGTTTTTGCACGATGTGTCCAAGCCCGAGTGCTTCACGGTCGATCACGCCGGCAGCGGACACTTCTACGGTCATCCCGAGCTCGGCGCCAAGAAGGCGCGCGTCATTATGGATCGCCTGGCGCTCTCGCACGACTTGGTGCGCGACGTGTGCCTGCTCATCAAATATCACGACAAGCCGCTGCGCCCCGAGCGCTCCTGCCTGCTCAATATGATGCGCGTGCTTTCGGGCGAGGGCGTCGACACGCCGCGTTTGATGGACGAGCTCATGGATCTTAAGCGTGCCGACACGCTCGGCAAGGCCCCGTCGTGCTTCTATTACGTTGAGACGATTGAGGAGATGCGCGCGCTGGCGCACGAGCTGCTGAAGGCGGGGGAGCCCTATACGCTCAGGATGCTTGCCATCAACGGTGGCGACCTGATCCGTGCCGGAGTCAAGCCCGGGCCGGAACTAGGTCGGCTTCTCAACTCCGCCCTCGACGCCGTGATCGAAGACAACATTCCCAACGAGCGCGAAGCTCTTTTGGTCCATCTCAACTTGAATTAGCTACCTAGTTTACCTGCGTATTCCATAACCTGCCGACAATTTTTCGGCAATTTGGAATTTCTTCTTGCGCTGACGTTTTTTGTCCCGTAATATATTTCCTCGCAGCACGGCAGTGCAGATGCCATGTGGCCCGTTCGTCTAGCGGTTTAGGACGCCGCCCTCTCAAGGCGGAGATCACCAGTTCGAATCTGGTACGGGCTACCACGCATCTGATACCCGGACTTCCCATGGAAGGCCGGGTTTTTTATTTTCAAACAACCGTCTGCAATTCCCGTTTGAACCAGAGCTTTGCGTTCTGCTTATGGTCCTTGCGGGTACAATATCCAAGATATTTTGACTGTTAGAAGGAGTCTCATGACGGAGTCCTCTCAGCATACGTCCAAGCCCCAGGTCGAGGTTGAGGCCTCGGGCGGAGATGACAATAAGAGCGCACGCCGCGGCGCCATCTTTATCGGCGTCGTGCTGGTGGGTTATATCGTCTATCTGGTGGTAACCGGGCAGATGGGGCAGTTCTGGGCCGCTATGTCGAGCGTCCAGGCGTCATGGCTCGTTGTCGCGTGTCTTTGCATGTTCATGTACCTGTTCTTTGGCATTGTGGCCTATGCGATCGCCGTCTGGCTCGATCCCAATTCGCCCGTCGGCATCCGCGACCTGATCTCGGTCGAGGCGAGTGGCATCTTCTTTGGCAACCTGACGCCCATGATGATGGGCTCCACCCCGGCTCAGATCTATCGCCTGACCAAGGCCGGCCAAAACGTGGGCGAGGCCGGCGCCACGCAATTCACGCGTTTTATCGTGTACCAGTTTGGCCTGGTCGCCTGGGGCGCTATCCTGCTGCTCGCCCGTATGCCGTTTTTTGCCGAGCGCTATGGCGACATGACGCTGTTGTGCGTCTTTAGCTTTGGTGGACACTGCTGCATCTTGCTTGGCATCTTCGCCGTCGCTCTCATGCCTAAGACCGTCACGCGCGTCGCCCATTGCATCATCAATTGGCTCGAGCGCATTGGTGTCTCGGCCACTAAGATCGAGGGTTGGCGCACGTTTGTCGATGGCGAGATCTATTCCTTCTCCGAGAAGTTCAAGCTTTCGGCCGGACATTTTTCTTTCATGCTGCTCACCGTGTTTATCACCATGCTGCAGCTCGCGTTTTTCTATCTGGTGCCGTATTTCCTGATGCTTGCCTTTGGCCACCACGAGGTTGACTTTTTCTCGGTCATGGCCGCGAGCGCCTTTGTCCAGCTGCTGAGCTCTGCGGTTCCCTTGCCCGGTGGAACTGGTGGTGCTGAGGGCGGCTTTGCATTGTTCTTGGGTCATTTCTTTGGGTCGGCTTCGACCGCCGGCTATCTGCTGTGGCGCCTCATTACGTTTATTGCGCCGACCATTTTGGCTGCGCCCCTGCTGGGACTTAAGAGCGCCCACAACGAGAGCATCCATGCGCGCTGGGATCGTGTGATGCGCAAGCTCGGCCGCACGCCTCAGACGCCCTCTGCGCCCACTAAGCCTCACCCCACGAATGCTGTTACCGTTGATCCCAAGAAGCGCGTTCAGAAGGCTTCTGGGACCGCTAAGGCGGCTCATAAAGCCTATGTGCGCCAGACAGGCGATGGTATTCGCGTATCTCCGTCGGCACTCAATAAGAAGAAGCATCCTAAGTCGCAGTAGGGCAGTCGTGCGTTCTTCATGATGCGGGGCATATTTGTGCTGTATGGGGGATAATCCTCTTACGTAGATTATCTCTCATCTGTTGATGAATGCTCGCATATCGAAGGGACACGCCCATGGCAACCAGCAAACCGCGTCTTGACCGCCGCATTGTTCGCAGCCGTAATGCCATCCTTTCGGCTTTCGAGCGCCTGCTCATGGAAAAGCCGCTGGCAGACATTACGGTGAGCGCCATCGCGCGCGAGGCCAATGTCGACCGCAAAACCTTCTACGTGCACTTTGGCACGGTTGACGGCCTGCTCGATGCCATTGCCGTCGATGTGGTGGAGATGATTGTCGACTCGGTCGAGAAAACTCTTGCTTCCATGGACGGCGACACCAACGAGCTCGCTCTGGGCGCGGCGGCGACCTTCTTTAAAACCGTTAACGAGGCACTGTGCAACAACTTAGTGCTCAATCGTCAGCTGATCGAGAACATTCCGCTCGATGATTTCATGGCTCGTCTTCGTGCGCCGCTCGAACACGAGATTGCCGAGCGCGATCTGCTGCCCGAGGGCCTTAAGGACGAGATGTTCGATTACTATCTGGCGTTTTTGCTGTCGGGTATTATCGGTATCTATCGTACGTGGGCACTGTCTGACGGCTCGGTTCCTATCGAGCGCGTCTCTGAGGTCGCCAACGATCTGACTCTCAATGGTCTGTCGAGTCTGGAATCTCGCTTGGATTAGGCCTAGTTGGGCTCGTCGGCGTGGAAATACCTGTTCACGAGGTTCTCCGGCGCCTTGTAGACCTCGCCGGCGTAGGAGCTGTAGCCTGAGGATCCTTAAAAGAAAGTCCAGTTTATCCTTCCCACTCCAAATGGGAATCCTCCGATGCGCCTTCGCACGCTTGCATGACCTCGATACCATGCGAGCGTGCGAACTCGACGAGCTCTGCGTTGCGGGCGTTTATGGTGCCGAAGGCGGCGGGGCACACGATAAGGCGCGCGCAGTGGACGAGGAGCTCTTTGGCGCGGGCTATGGTTTTATCCCCGATCGGCTCGAAGGCGCGCTCGGCCACGCATTCCGTCGCCAGGTCGCGCGCGAGCTCGCAGTCGATGTCCCCTTCGTGCAGAACGCCCGCGTAGAACGCCTTGCCCTGCCGGATGAGCTGGCGAAACACAGCCGACCCCGTACCTGCGCCGGCGATGACGAACGTGTGCGCATCGCCGTGCGGGCGCCCAATTTCCACGCTGCCGAAGCGCTCGTTGAAGGTGCCATGTTGAAGGCCGTAGAGCTTGCCAATCGTCTCGCGCGTGAATATGTCCTCGGGTGCGCCGGCGCGGAAGACCCGGCCGTCCCTCACGCAAATCACCTTGTCGGCGCTTTTCTGCGCGAGCTCGAGTTCGTGGATGGACATGATGACAGCCACATTCCGCGATTTCGCAAGGTGGCGAAGTATTCGCAGCAGGTCGATCTGGTAGCGGATATCGAGATACGACGTGGGCTCGTCGAGCACGAGCACACGCGGATCCTGCGCGATGGCGCGTGCGAGCATGACGCGTTGGCGTTGCCCGTCGCTTATCTGCATGAAGTCGCGCTCGGCGAGCTCTTCCACATGTGCGGTTTTCATGGCCTCATCGACCCGACTATGGTCGTCGGGCGAGAGTGTGCCCATTCGCCCGGTGTAGGGATGCCTTCCCGCCTCTACGATATCGCGGCAGGCGAGGAGCTCGGTCCGGGGGCGATCTGTCAGCATAACGGCAAGGTTCCTTGCGAACTCCGCCGTCTTCCATCGGGAAATCTCCCGCCCGTCGAGCTCGACCGCGCCGGCAAGCGGTGCAAGATGGCGTGTGATGGTTTTCAAGATGGTCGACTTGCCCGAGCCGTTCGGCCCGATGAGCGCCACGACGTCGCCCGCGCGAACCTCCAGATCGACGCCTTCGACTACGGCCTTCTTGTCGTAGCCCGCCGACAGGTCGCTTATGCGGAAAAGCGGCGCTCCGTCAGCCTGCGTTTCGACCGGGGTTTCGAGGTTCGACTCCGCTCGGAGGAGATGTTCCGCGCGCAGTTCCGCACGAGCCGAAAGTGCCTTCTGGCGCTTTCGTGCAAGCTCAGGACTGTCTAAGCATGGAATGTCCCCTTCGAGCGTTTTGGGCCGCGGCACGAATTCCCCCATCTACCTCACCCGCTTCTTCAACATGAGTGCGATAACCACCGGCGCGCCGAAGATGGCGGTGACGGCGCTGATGGAAAGCTCGACGGGAGAGAACAGCGTGCGCGCGATCAAATCGCAGCCCGCGCAGAAGATGGCGCCTCCCAAGAAGCACGCAGGAATCACGCGGATGGGCTTCGACGACTTCAGCGCCGACTTCACGAGATGCGGAACTGCGATGCCTACGAACGACACCGGACCAGCGAACGCGGTCACGCAGGCGGAAAGCATGCTCGCTAGAAGGACGAGCACCACGCGGAAGCGTGCGACGTTCACGCCGACGCTTTTCGCGTAGGCTTCTCCCAGCTGGAAGGCGGAAAGGGGCTTCGATATCGCGAATACGCATGCGCTCACGGTGATCACCACGACCGCGATGACCGCGACGTCGTCCCAGCTCGAACCCGAGAAGCTACCCAAAGACCAGTTGTGCAGGTTCACGATGGACTGGTCGTCGGCGAAGGCGATGAGGAAGTTCGTCGCCGCCGAGCAGATGTATCCCACCATGACGCCCGCCACGATGAGCATGGCCATGGAACTTATGCGCCGTGCGATGAGGAGCACGAAGCCGATGGTGATAAGCGAGCCCAGAAACGCTGCGGCCACCATGGCCGGCGAGGACATGGCCTGGTTCGCGCCCAGAAGTACGATCATCGTAAGTGCGACGACGAACTTTGCGCCCGAGGAGACGCCCAAGATGAACGGGTCGGCGATGGGGTTGTTGAAAAACGTCTGCAGCAGGAACCCGGAGAGCGAAAGTGCCCCGCCGAGAAGCACGGCTGAAAGCACGCGCGGCAGGCGAATCTCCCAGATGACCTGGCTTTCCATGGAATTGGCCGCGCCGCCCGAAAGGATGCCGGGGATGTGGTCTGCGGGTACGAGCACGCTCCCGATGCACAGGTTGACCCCGACGAGCACGATGAGGGCAACAGCGAGCAGCGCCGTCACGACGCGACACCGCGCGGCGCGCCCCGATTCGTCGTATGTCATGGAAAGCCGGCTTCTCATGGCGCTAGCCGAGCTTCCTCAGATAATGGAAGTCGCTCGCGTCATCGCCGGTGAACGCCCCGTGCAGCTCGTCGATAATGTCGGCGGTAGAAGTCATCTGCTGGTACATGTCGGCGCTTGTGACCCAGACGTTGCCGTTCTTCACGGCTTTGAACTGCGACAATAGCGCGTTTTTGCCTACGAAGTCGTTCAAGGTGGCAACCGATTCGTCGATGGTGCCGTTGTAGACGATGATGTCGGCATCCTTCGCCGTCGCGTAGAAGCGCTCCATTTCGAGCGTTACTGACGAACCTGACGTCGACGCCGTCTGCGCGTCATCGAGTGCGTAGCTGCCGCCTGCAAGCTCGATCATCTGCGCCACGTAGTCGCCCGCCCGCCGCGTGACGGCGGCCCCGTTCGAGTTAATGTAGAAATACGCCACGGTTTTACCTGACGACGCGAGCCCCGACGTTTGCTCGACGCGGGCCTTCTGCTCGTTGAACAGGTGCGCGGCCTCGTCTTCCTTGTCGAACAGGACGCCGAAAAGCTTAATCCACTCGACGCGCCCGAGTGCTTCGGGCTCGCTCGACGACTGTTCGGTGAGCACGACGAGCCCGAGCTTCTGCAGCTTTTCCTTCACATCGGGCGTGTGGTTGATCATGGTGTTCTCGATGGCGAGCGTGCAGCCCGAGGCCGATATTCGCTCGTAGTCGGGCGCGCTGTACTTGCCGCCGTAGGCGATCGCCCCACTTTCGAGCGCGCTTTTGAAGCCCGCGACCGAGCAATCGTCGGCCTTCGTGCCCGACATTAAGATATTGTCGTTCGCATCGAGCGCGTCGACCAGGCACATCGTCGCCGACGACACGAGGTACACCTTGTCGGCGGGGCGCCTTATGACCGCGATGTCGGAGCTCAGCCCGTCAGGTACCTTCGCATCTTGCGGCACCACGAGGAAGCGCTCCCCGTTCGAAACGCAGATAAGCCGCAAGCCGCCTTCGAACTCGTCGACAGTGAAGTGCTTGGCGTATTCAAGCTGAAGCGCCCCCGTCGGCTCCCAGCCGCAGCCCAAATCAGCGTTGTGGAAGTCGGCCGCGGCGCTTGAAGCCGTTCCCGCAGGGGAGCCGCCGCTTGCATCGTCGCCCGATTTCTCCTTCATGGTGGATGAGTCGAAGTAGAGCGTGTAGTCGATGGTGTGCGGCGTCGACATGGCGACGGTCTCGGCCGACACGGCGATGTCCTCGTCGAGCGTGACGGGTATCTCGAACGTGGAGTTACCGCCATCGTTTACGGGCGCGTAGTCCACGCCGTCGACGGTCATCTTGTCGTAGTTCGAACTCGACCAGGTGATGGTCGCGGTGTAGGTGTCGCCATCCTTCACAATTGTGGTTGGTGAGGCGATGCTTGCGCGCCCTGACCCGCCGGAAAGCGAGACGCTCACAGTGTATTCCTGAGAGCCCGCCGTGGCACCGGTCGCGTTCGGGCTCGTACTGCACCCCGCGAAGGGAAGCGCGAGCAGGGCGACGAGAACGCAGGCGATCGCGCGCGCCGCGATGCTGCGGCGCTTCCTGTTTTCCCCCTTGGGAAGAATCGACCGCATGGCGTTACTTCAGTGCGTCGGCGCGCAGATCGACGCCGGCGGATTCGAATACGAGCGTGCGGTCGTACCACCGCTCCCTTCTAATGCTCCACGCGGCGCAGGCGGTGTCCTCGTCGAGCGCATCAACGGGCACGTCGTAGGTGTACTTGCCTTCCGCGTTTTCCACATAGGGGATGAAGTCGGCCTCGCTCGCGGCGGCAGCCTCTTCACCCGTGCCCATGAAGAGCTTGCCGTAGCCCGTGCCGGAAAGTGTCATCACGCAGTGCATGGAGCCGTTTTCCACGATGAGCTGGGCGTCCACAATCCTGAACATGTTCGAGCTGGAATCTACGGTGATCGGATAGGTGCCGTCGGCCACCTTGTCGGCGGTGATGGGGGCAGCGCTTGCGCCCTCGGGCGCATCGGCCGCCTGTTCGGTCTTTTCCTGGGAATCGGCATCGCTTGTCTTTGCGTTGTCGATTGAATTTCCGCCGCAGCCGGCGAGCGAGAACGCGAAAAGCGCCGCCGACAGGGCGAAGGCGAGGGTTTTCTTCAACATGGAGGGGTTCCTTTCAATCGCTTCGACCGCCCGCGCCGTGCGGTGGGCGGGCGGGATGCGAATGCAACGGGCATGCGCCGTCGGTCGGGGAAGGCGCATGCCCGTTGCACGGGGACGCGACCGGTGCCCCCGTGCGCGGCGAGTTTACAGCTTGGCGATGGCGTCGTCCACGTGTGAGACGTAGATGTCGTCGACCGCGACGTTCTGTCCCAGACCCTGGAGCAGGCACGTCACTTCGAAGCCGGCGGCCACGAACTTCGCAGCCCAGCTGTCGGGGTCGGTCTCGTCTGCCATGTCGTTGTTCGCGTGGTCGCCCGCGACCACCATGAACGGCGCGAGCACGGCCTTCTTGTACCCTGCGGCGCTCGCGGCGGCGATAACATCCTCGCAGGTCGGTTCAGCCTCGACAGTGCCGACGAAGAACTGCGTCAAGCCCTCGTTCTTGAACACTTCCTGCATCTTGGCATAGTCGGCGTTGGAATCGGCTTCGGTGCCGTGGCCCATGAGGCACAGCGCCGTCTTGCCGTCGTCGAAGGACGCCATGTTCTCCTTAATGGCTGCGGCCACCTTCTTGTAGTCGTCGTCGGAGGTGAGCAGCGGGTCGCCGAGCGAGATCTTATCGAACTTGTCGGCGTACTTGTCGAGCTCGTCTTTCACGTCGGTGTATTCCAGGCCGCCCATGAGATGCGTCGGCTGCACGACGATTTCCTTCACGCCGTCTTCCACGCAGCGGTCGAGCGCCTCGGTCATGTTGTCGATCGTGATGCCGTCGCGCTTCTTCAGCTTGTCGATGATGATCTGCGCGGTGAAGGCGCGGCGGATGTCGTAGTCCTGCCAGTACTTCTCGCGGATAGCGTCTTCGATGGCGCCGATGGTGATGTGGCGCGAGTCGTTGTAGCTCGTGCCGAAGCTCGTGACGAGGATGACCGGCTTCACGGCCTTCTCCTTTTCACTCGATTTCTCGGAACTCGCGGAGGTGTTGGAGCAGCCCGCGAGCGCGACTCCGGCGAGCGCGACGGCTCCGGTTGCTGCGGCGCCCATGAAGCCGCGGCGTGACATCTGGTCGGACATGGTTTTTCCTTTCCTCGGTTTGCCGGTCCCCCGGCGACAGTTGCTTGTCGGCACAAGCGAAAGAAAAGCGCACCCCTCGGGGTTCACAAGGAGCTAACGCCACGGCGATGCCGTGAGGAAAAGGCGAAGCAGTCTGGCTTGGGGCGCGAGGCGGTTCGCCCGCGCGTCCTATACAGTAATGTCCCTTGCCCAGGATTCCCACCTGGTTCCCTCCGCAAGCCAGCGCGGGCTGTGCGGGCGCCGCGCCGGTCATTTCCTTTTATCCGATTGTCATATGCTCGTTGCCGAAACTTTTACTATGATAGTGGGCACTTGTGAACGTGTCAAAGCCAGGGCGGGCGGCATTGTGCCTCCTGCCTGCGTATTTGCGCCGATTGCCGCCGCAGGCGCCGTGTTTTGCCCGCCGCGCGAAGGGCGGCGTAAACGGTTGCGATGAGAAACGGGAAGGGAAGGCTCGGATGATTCATATCGTTGGCGCAGGCTCGGGCGCCGCCGACCTTATCACGCTGCGCGGGGCGCGCCTTCTGCGCGCAGCCGACGTGGTCGTTTGGGCGGGAAGCCTTGTGAACCCCGAGCTGCTCGCTGAGTGCAAGGAATCCTGCATCGTCTACGACAGCGCGCACATGACCTTGGAGGAAGTGCTCGACGTGATGTGCGCGGCAGATGCGCGGGGCGAGGAAGTGGTGCGCCTGCACACGGGCGACCCGTGCCTGTACGGCGCCATCCAGGAGCAGATGGACGCGCTCGACGCGCGCGGCGTGGACTACGAGGTGGTGCCCGGCGTGTCGAGCTTTTGCGGTGCCGCGGCGGCGCTTCGCCAGGAATACACGCTGCCGGGAATCAGCCAGTCGGTCGTGATCACGCGGCTTTCCGGACGTACCCCCATGCCCGCGGGCGAGGGCATGCGCACCATGGCGGAAAGTGGCTCGACTATGGTCATCTTCCTGAGCTCGGGTATGCTCGCCGAGCTTTCCGCCGAGCTTTTGGCCGCGGGCCGCAGCTCCGACGAGCCGGCCGCGCTCGTGTACAAGGCGACCTGGCCTGAGGAGCGCGTGGTGCGATGCACAGTGGGCACGCTCGCCGACGCGGGCGCGCGAGAGGGCATCGACCGCACGGCGCTCGTGGTGGTGGGCCGCGTGCTCGGAGCTCGCGGCGGGCTTTCGCACAACGGCGCGCAAACGGAGTCGTACGAGCGCAGCAAGCTTTACGACCCTTCGTTTGCCACGGGGTATCGGAAGGCGAGCAGCTAGCGTGGCCTTCGAGCATTACATATATACCGGGACGACCCGCCTGCGCTGCGGCTACACCACGGGGAGCTGCGCCGCGCTCGCGGCGAAGGCAGCCTGCGAGATGCTCTTGTCACGAAAGCCTGTCGGCCTCGTGTCGATCGTCACCCCCGGCGGGCTGCCCGTCGAGGCGAACGTGATCGACGCATGCATCGGCGAGGGGTGCGCCCAGTGCGCCGTGCGAAAGGACGCAGGCGACGATGCCGATGTGACCGACGGCGTGCTTGTGTACGCGCGCGTGGAACATGCGGGGTCGGGCACGGGTGCTGCGGGCGGCAAGGACGTGCCCGCGCGCGAATCGGAAGTTTCCGTCGATGGCGGCGTGGGCGTGGGGCGCGTGACGTTGCCCGGGCTCGAGCAGCC
>CABQAK010000027.1 GCA_902462065.1 uncultured Collinsella sp. | reverse complement strand
CCCGCACGCCGACCTAAGTGAGGCCGAGCGCACCGAGATCGAGCGCCAAGTGGCACCCATCGAGGACCAAAAACTGCGCGAGGCCCTCGAGAACGCCATGAGAGCCAGTGCCGAGTGGGCCAAGGGCGTGCAAAGCAAAAAAGAGCCTTAAATCGCATCTGGTGGCCTTGTAGAGCCAAATACCCTCGTTCCCGAGGGTATTTTTTTACGATAAACTAGTAAGGCTGTACACATTTTCTTGACTGAAGGAGGACGTGTGGCAAACGAAAACGATTACGATGGCGGCGAGATTAAGATTCTCGAAGGTCTCGAGGCCGTTCGTAAGCGCCCGGGCATGTATATCGGCTCGACGAGCGCCAGCGGTCTGCATCACCTGGTGTGGGAGATCGTTGACAACTCCGTCGACGAGGCCATGGCCGGTTTCTGCACCGAGATCCAGGTGACGGTCCACGCCGACAACTCCATCACGGTCGTCGACAACGGGCGCGGCATCCCCGTCGACGAGCACCCTGTTAAAAAGATCCCGACGCTCGAGGTCGTCATGACGATCTTGCACGCCGGTGGTAAGTTCGATAACTCGGCCTATAAGGTCTCGGGCGGCCTGCACGGCGTTGGCATCTCCGTCGTCAACGCACTGTCCAAGCGCGTGGTCGTTCAGGTTCGTCGCGACGGCAACACCTACGAGATGGAGTTCTCGCGCGGCAAGACCGTCAAGAAGATGGAGGTCGTGGGCACCTCGGATTCGACGGGCACCACCGTCACCTTCTGGCCCGACGACGAGATCTTCGAGACCTGCATCTACGATTTCGATACGCTGCACAACCGTCTGCAGGAGACGGCGTTCCTCAATAAGAACCTCAAAATCGTGCTGACCGACGAGCGCGAGGCGACTCCCCACGTGGAGGAGTTTTGCTACGAGGGCGGCATCATCGACTTCGTCAAGTTCCTCAACGAGGGTAAGGACGTCCCCGAGGCCTTTAAGGAGCCCATCTACATCGAGGGCAAATCGGACCCGGACGCGCCTGTGGCCAAGATGGGCGAGGTCGAGGTTTCCCTGCAGTGGAATAGCGGCTACGGCGAGAACGTCATGTCGTTTGCCAACGACATCTACACCCCCGAGGGCGGCATGCACCTTGAGGGCTTCCGCACCGCGCTCACCCGTGTGATCAACGACTACGCGCGCAAACAGAACCTGCTCAAGGAAAAAGACGCCAACCTGACCGGCGACGATGTGCGCGAGGGCCTTTCGGCCGTTATCTCGGTCAAGCTGCCCGACCCGCAATTTGAGGGCCAGACCAAGGCCAAGCTCGGCAGCTCCTATATGCGCGCGCTGACGCTCAAGATCGTGACCGACGGCCTCGCCGATTACCTCGAGGAGCATCCCAAGCCCGCTCGCGAGATCGTCAAGAAGGCCCAGCAGGCATGCAAGGCCCGCAACGCCGCCCGCAAGGCGCGCGAAGCGACCCGTCGCAAGAGCCTGCTCGAGACGGCGTCCCTGCCCGGTAAGCTCGCCGACTGCTCGGTGCGCGATGCCGAGCTGACCGAGCTCTTCATCGTAGAGGGTGACTCGGCAGGCGGTTCAGCCAAGGACGGCCGTCGCCGAGACATCCAGGCGATTCTGCCCCTGCGCGGCAAGATTTTGAACGTCGAACGCGTTGGTGACCATCGCGCGTTCTCGAGTGACACCATCCAGTCATTGATTACCGCGATCGGCTGCGGCGTCACGACGAGTGCCGGCGACGGCGGCGACTTCGATATCACCAAGGCGCGCTACCACAAGATCATCATCATGACCGATGCAGACGTCGACGGTGCGCATATCCGCATCCTGCTGCTGACGTTCTTCTACAAGTACATGCGCCCGCTGATTGACGCCGGCTACGTGTACGTCGCGTGCCCGCCCATCTTTGGCATCAAGGTGCGCAACAAGATCCACTACGTGTATCCCAACGGCCGCCAGCCCGAAGACGAGATCTTGCGCGACACCATCCAGAGCCTGGGCCTGAACCCCGACGACAACGACGAGGACGGCAAGGCCAAGGACGGCAAGATTACCAAGAAGCGTAAGGGTTACACCGTTCAGCGCTACAAGGGCCTGGGCGAGATGGACCCCAAGCAGCTTGCCTCGACGACGATGGACCCCAAGACCCGCATCCTGCAGCGCGTGTCGATCGAGGACGCCGTGGTGGCGGACCGCGCCGTGCGCGAGCTGATGGGTTCCGAGGTCGGCTATCGCCGCGAGTACATTGAAAAACATGCGCATGACGCGCGTTTCCTTGACGCTTAAGAGGAGGTAACGTGGCAGACGATATCAACAATAACGAGGGTACGGGCGAGGCCGGCGATGCCGGTATGCCCGATGATCTGAAGCGCCTGCTTGCCCGTGCTGAGCAGGGCGAGGACGGCGACCCGGACGCCTATAACCCCGATGCCGATGATGATGAGGAAGAAGACGACGCCGAGCTCGAGGAGAGCTTTGGCGAAGTCGACCGTGGCGCCTCGGCCGGCGAGGATATCAACGGCGGCCAGCTCCAGATTTCGGAGTTCGGTCGCGAGATGAAGCAGTCGTTCATCGAGTATTCGATGTCGGTTATCACGGCGCGCGCCCTGCCGGACGTGCGCGACGGCTTAAAGCCGGTTCACCGCCGTATCCTGTACGCGATGAACGAGAGCGGCATCTACCCCAACCGACCGCACAAGAAGTCGGCCTGGACGGTCGGCGAAGTTATCGGTAAGTACCACCCGCACGGTGACTCCGCGGTCTATGAGGCCATGGTCCGCCTGGCACAGTGGTTCTCCATGCGCACGCCGCTCATCGACGGTCATGGCAACTTCGGCAACATCGACGGCGACGGCGCGGCAGCCATGCGTTACACCGAGAGTCGCCTGGCCAAGCCCGCCATGGAACTGCTGCGTGACTTGCAGAAGGATACCGTCGACTGGCAGCCCAACTACGACGAATCGCTCGCCGAGCCCGTGGCGCTGCCTGCGCGCTTCCCCAACCTGCTGGTCAACGGCAGCCAGGGCATCGCCGTCGGCATGGCCACCAACATCGCCCCGCATAACCTCACCGAGGCGATCGAGGCCACCTGCTACCTGATCGACAACCCCGACGCCACCGTCGACGAGCTCATGCAGATCATGCCCGGTCCGGACTTCCCCACCGGCGCCATCATCATGGGCAGCGCCGGCATTAAGCAGAGCTACGAGACCGGCCGTGGCTCCATTACCGTGCGTGCCAAGGCACATGTGGAGTCCACCAAGACCGGCCGCAGCCGCCTGGTCTTTACCGAGATTCCCTACATGGTCAACAAGGGCACCCTGCAGGAGAAGATCGCCCAGCTCGTCAACGACAAGCGCATCGAGGGCATCTCGGATATGCGCGATGAGTCCAACCAGAAGGGTATCCGTCTGGTCATCGAGCTCAAGAAGGGCGTCATTCCGCAGGTCGTGCTCAACAACCTGTATAAGTACACCTCGCTGCAGACGACCTTTGGCGCCAACAACCTGGCGCTCGTCAACGGCGTTCCCAAATGCCTGAGCCTGCGCGAGATGCTGCAGCACTACATCGACCACCAGGTCGACGTCGTCACTCGCCGCACCCGCTTCGACCTTAAAAAGGCCCAGGCCCGCGCGCATATCCTTGAGGGCTACTTGATGGCCCTCGACCATATCGACGAGGTCATTAGCATCATCCGCTCCTCGCAGACCGACTCCGAGGCCAGCAGCCGCTTGATTGAGCGCTTTGGCTTTACGCCCGAGCAGACCACGGCCATCCTCGAGATGAAGCTGCGCCGCCTGACCGGCCTGGAGCGCGACAAGATCCAAGAAGAGTTGGACGGCCTGCGCCGCGCCATCGCCTACTACGAGGACCTGCTGGCGCATGAGGAGAAGATCCTGGGCGTCATCAAGGAAGAGATGCGCGAGATCTCCAAGAAGTTTGGCGACAAGCGCCGCACCGAGATCAGCCAGGTTGAGAAGGACCTGGATGTCGAGGACCTCATCGCCGACGAGGATATGGTCGTGACCATCACCCACACCGGCTACGTTAAACGTATCCCGGTGGCTGCCTACCGTGCCCAGAAGCGCGGTGGCAAGGGCGTGTCGGGCGTCAACCTCAAAGAGGACGATGTTATTGATGAGATGTTCATCGCGTCCACGCACGAGTACGTGCTGTTCTTCTCGAGTAAGGGCAAGGTCTATCGCCTGAAGGTGCACGAGCTGCCGGTGGGTACGCGCCAGGCGCGCGGTACCGCGATCGTCAACCTGCTCCCCTTCGAGGAGGGCGAGAAGATCGCGAGCGTCATCAGCTGCCGCGAGTTCCCGGCCGACGAGTACCTGATGTTTGCCACCAAGAGCGGCATGGTCAAGAAGACCGTGATGAGCGCGTATGACCGCAGCCGCCGTGATGGCCTGATCGCTATCAACCTGCGTGACGACGACGCGCTGCTGAACGTGCGCCGCGTACGCGAGGGTGACAAGATTATCCTGGCCACCACCGCGGGCAAGGCGATCATGTTCTCCGAGGAGCAGGTGCGCGCTACCGGCCGCGACACCAGCGGCGTTCGCGGTATCGGCATGAAGGACGGCGTGAGCGTTCTGGGCATGGAAGTCACTAACGGCAACGGCGATCTGTTCGTCATCACCGAGCGCGGCTACGGCAAGCGCACGCCGGTTGCGGACTACCCGGAGCAGAATCGCGGCGGCCAGGGCGTCTACACCATCCAAATGACCGAGCGTAAGGGTAACCTCGCGGCCATGAAGACGGTGGGCCCGCAGCACGAGCTATTCATCGTGACGGAGGGCGCGACGGTCATTCGCGTCAAGACCGACGAGATCAGCCAGACTGGCCGCGCCACCCAGGGCGTCAAGATGATGACCGTCGACGACAACGACCGCATCTGCGCCGTAGCCCGCATGACGGCCGCCAAAGAGAAGCCCGAAGGTGAAGGTGCCGAGGCCGCAGCCGACACCGAAGAAACCCCAGTCGACCTAGGCGACGGCAACGATATGCCAGAAGATCTCCTAGACGAGTAAGAGGCCCTAGCTGGTAAAAATCATCAGACCCCATATATCGGCGGTCGGCGCACTGCGCGCCGACCGCTTTTTTGACAAGCTTGGGACCCCATGGTCGCTGGGCTGGCGAGATGGTTTTGGTTTGTCGCGAGTTCCGCACGCAAAGAAGGCCGCTTAATGTGGCCTTCGTCTTGCGCAGGACTGTCCGAGCAGCAAACCAAAACCATCTCGTCAGCCCAGCGACCATCCCTCCCAAAGATTTTCAAAAAAGTTGTTGACGCGCGCGTAACGACTCGTCTAATATATCCCTTGCGCGATGGACCTGTAGCTCAGTTGGTTAGAGCGTCCGGCTGATAACCGGGAGGTCACAAGTTCGAATCTTGTCAGGTCCACCACTTTCTTTCGCAATAAACACCCCAGCGAGAGCCGAGTCGCCGCTGGGGTGTTTATTACTGTCTCCGTGGGGGTTTAGCTCAGCTGGGAGAGCGCGGGCTTTGCAAGCCTGAGGTCAGGGGTTCGATCCCCCTAACCTCCACCATGATGGACCTGTAGCTCAGTTGGTTAGAGCGTCCGGCTGATAACCGGGAGGTCACAAGTTCGAATCTTGTCAGGTCCACCATCAAAACTGTGAAGAGCCCTGGGGCGTTGCCTCGGGGCTTTTTTCTTGTCTGCGATAAATCTCATTTTGGTTTTGTGTGCTGTGCGAAAGATTGGGTAGTATAGCTATTCAATGCGGCAACCCTGCCGTGTGTTAACCGCTACGTACCGGAGGTGTTCCATGGTTCGTGTCGACATAGAGACCATCGTCATGGCCGCCGGTCCCGTGCCATCGCTTATCGTGCTTCGCGAGCGCTGCAGCAAATCGGACTCGCCCGCGCCGTTGCGTTCCCTTTCCATTCAGACTGGTTCGTTTGAGGCTGCTGCCATTAGCCGTGGCATCGATAGCGGCCGCGCCGAGCGCCCGATTACCCATGACCTGTTGCTCGATACTGTTGGCGCCCTGGGCGCCAAGCTCGAGCGCATCGAGATCGTTCGCGCCGAGCCGCCGGCGTTCTACGCGACGATTGTCGTGCTGGCCGATGGTGACGAGCGCAAGATCGACGCCCGCCCCAGTGATGCCATTGCCCTTGCCGTGCGCAGCAATGCCCCCATGTTTGTGGAGGACGACATCATGAATCGCCTGGGC
Source organism: uncultured Collinsella sp. (assembly GCA_902462065.1). Lineage (GTDB taxonomy): Bacteria > Actinomycetota > Coriobacteriia > Coriobacteriales > Coriobacteriaceae > Collinsella. The sequence continues at coordinate 26,870 of CABQAK010000027.1, read as the reverse complement.
ACCGTTTCTGCCCATGCCGAGGAAGTTGACGACGAGCAGGAGTTCGAGAAGTTCGACGAGTTCGTCCATACGCTCTCCCCCGATGACTTCTAAATGCGGGGCGTCCAGGTTGCGGAGCGTTCGCTGATGGCCGGCGGTATGTCGGCTGAGGCGGCGGCCATTGCGCGCGAGGCCCAGATGCGCTCGGAGGCTTCTGAGGCGGCTCGCATTGCCTATGTGACGCAGGCCCGCACGCTTCGCGAGCGCCGCGGCTCGTTTATCAAGATGGTTGTCGTCTCCGTCCTTGTCGCGGCAATCTGCTCGCGCCTTCGTGGTACAGTTGGTGCGCTTGGGTTTTCGATCTCTACGGGCCTCGTGATCTGGGGCGTGGTCGATGCGGTCATGCTGACCAGTCAGATCAAGGTGCTCGACAAGCGCGCGATGGATATGATGCGCGCCCGCGACGCCGCCGCCAAGATCGCCGCCGAGGCACAAGAACTGTAACGACGCCAGACTCGATGGGAAGGTCTAAAGATGGCACAGGATATGCAGGACGCCGGTAACGTCTCCGCCGAGCTCGACGCCATGGTGTGTGACCTGATTGGTGCGTTCTTGGACGACCTTGCCGCCGGCGAGAATCCGGGCGTAGTTGTGGCGATTGAGGACGCTGCTTCCAACCGATATCTGGCGGCGCTCGACGAGGACGGCGAAGAGGCGTGCCTGGAGGCGGCCACCAACTTTATCTCCGAGCACAAGATGGGTCTTAAGGACGAGGGCCTGGGCCGTATCGCCCGATATGCCATCGGCTACACCGGCTGCGTCGAGATTGACGGCGGCTATCACGACGCTCTGCTCGTGAGCTTCTTCGAAACCACGCTCGAGAGTGGTTTTTCGGCATATGTGCTGTATGAGGGCATGGGCGCCGGCGATGGTTTTATGTGGAGCGACCCTGAACCTGCAGGTGAGGAAACCCCTCTCATCTAAAATCGCTAAAATAAACGAGTTTTCGGTAAAAGGCTCAATATTCCCGCTGAGCGTTGTATCGCTGGGCGGGCCGCATACGCGTGCCGTTTGTATATGGATAGAAGATAGGGGAACTACATGCGCGTAGACAATCTGAGGAACATCGCCATCATCGCCCACGTCGACCACGGCAAGACGACGATGGTCGACAAGCTCCTGCGTGCCACGGACGCCTTCCGTGCCAACCAGCAGGTCGAGGACCGCGTCCTGGATTCTAACGACCAGGAGCGCGAGCGCGGCATCACGATTCTCGCCAAGAACATCTCTATCGAGTACAAGGACGTTAAGATCAACGTCATCGACACCCCGGGCCACGCTGACTTTGGCGGCGAGGTCGAGCGCGTGCTGCGTATGGCCGACGGCGCCCTGCTGCTGGTCGACGCTTTTGAGGGCCCCATGCCCCAGACCCGCTTCGTGCTGCGTCACGCTATCGACACCGGCCTTAAAATCATGATCGTCATCAACAAGATCGACCGTCCGGGTGCTAACCCCGAGAAGGCCTACAACGACTGCCTGGACCTCATGGCCGACCTGGGCGCCACCGACGACCAGCTTGAGTTCGCCATGGAGCACGTGGTCTACGCCAGCGCTATGAATGGCTTTGCCCGCCTTGACCCCAACGACGGCAATATGGACATGTACCCGCTGCTCGACATGATCATCGACGATATGCCCGCGCCCGAGGTTGACGAGAACGCCCCGCTGGCCATGCAATGCGTGACTATCGACCACTCCAACTTTGTTGGCCGTATCGGCATCGGTCGCGTGTACTCCGGCACCATCCACCAGGGCGATCAGATCCTGGTTGTCAAGAACGACGGCTCCAGCGCCACCGCTACCGTCAAGCAGCTCTTTACCTTCGACTACCTGGGCCGCACCGAGTGCCAGGAAGTCGGCGCCGGCGACATCGCCGCTGTCGTGGGTATCGACCGCACCGATATCGGCGATGTCTACACCGATCCCGAGAACCCCGTCGAGCTCGAGCCCATCGAGATCGACCCGCCGACCCTGTCCATCGTCTTTGAGGCTTCGACCTCCCCGCTCGTCGGTCGCGACGGCGACATCGTGGGCGCCCGTCAGCTTAAGGAGCGCCTGTTCAACGAGGCCGAGAACAACGTGACCATGAAGATCGAGGAGCTCGAGGACAAGAGCGGCGTCGAGGTCTCGGGCCGCGGCATTCTGCACCTGTCTGTTCTGATGGAGTCCATGCGCCGCGAGGGCTTTGAGTTCCAAGTCGGCCGTCCCCGCGTTCTGTTTAAGAAGGACGAGAACGGCAACAAGATGGAGCCCGTCGAGCAGGCCGTCGTCGAGTGTCCGGACGAGTACTCGGGCAAGGTCGTTGAGGTCTTCGGTACCTCCGGCGGCATCATGACGAGCATGGATACCTCGGGCATCGTGACGCACCTCGAGTTTAAGATCCCGACCCGCGGCATCATGGGCCTTAAGAACCTCATCATGAACGTCACTCACGGCGAGGGCGTGTTCTACCACACCTTCCTGGAGTATGGTCCTTACGCCGGCGAGATCGGCAACCGCCAGAACGGCGCCATGATTTCCATGACCACCGAGAAGGCCGTTGCCTACGCTCTGGGTACGCTGCAGGAGCGCGGCCAGCTGTTTGTTGAGCCGGGTACCGAGTGCTACGAGGGCATGATTGTGGGCGAGCGCAGCAAGGCCGGCGACATGGTCGTCAACATCGCCCGTACCAAGAACCTGGGCAACCAGCGTTCCTCGACCTCCGATATTTCCGTCCAGCTGGTGCCGCCTCGCACCTTCTCGCTGGAGGAGGCGCTGGAGTACATCGCCGACGATGAGCTGGTCGAGATTACTCCCAAGAACATTCGTCTGCGCAAGCGTCTGCTCAACGCCACCGACCGCAAGAAGGCTGCCGTCCGCGCCGGCCAGGTCAACAAATAAGCGCTGGGCTTTATAACGTCTAACGAGAAAGGGCGTCGACCGCAATGGTCGGCGCCCTTTCTTTGGTGTAAGGGGACGGGTTCGTTTGCACCACAGCTGGGGCGGCTATCCCCCCAATCGGCTTTCCAGCCAAAGTTAAGTTGTTTAAACATATACATAATTCCACTGAATATAGCCGGTATGATGCAAAACTGTTAACAGATAAATATCAACTGGTATTAAATTAAAAGACCTATTGACCTGCGGTTTACATGATTGGTATCTATATATTATTTTATGCATTGTGGCATAGACGAACCGTCTTAGAAGGTGCTCCCCAATGGGTTCTTGCAATGCGCTAGGTAGGTTCTCGTTGATGTTGGGGCTTGTGTTCGATCCGACGATTCGCCGTATTCCACACTGTGTTGTAGGAATTAGGGGACAACTATGGACGCACACCGCTCACGGTCGCTGGGTATGGCGGCCCTGATCTTTATTCTAATTAGCCTCACCGCCGCAGTTTTTCACGGCGCAGCCCCCGTGCGCGCCGAGGACGTGAGCACGCCGACGCCGATTGTGATTGATGGGACGACGGCGGGCGTTACGGTTGGGCTGTTTACCGACGAGAGCCATACTCAAAAGCTCGATAGCGCTGTAACGTCTACTTCGAAGCTCTATGGAGCTTTCTCGGCAATGTTCAACACCGGCAAGGAGCCTAAGCCCGGGAATAACATCGCTGTCTATGAGTTTCTCGATACCATTGTCGTCGACGATAACGACGGTGGCGACCTCATGGAGGGTCCGGAGGCTACCGCCGCCAAGGCTGGCACATGGAAGATCAAGGGCAACAAGGTTATCTTTACGTTTGACGAGGCGTGGCTCTCGTCCAATCCCGCAGACGTTCATGTCGCGGCGAACTTCTCGTTCCAGCTTAAAAACAAGGATGTCGGTTCTGGTGGCAACGCATCTGTCGTGTTCCCCGGTATGGGAACGATCAATATCCCCACCAAGGACGGCAATGTCACGGGGGAGAAGTCGGGGGCCTTCTCCCAGGGCGCCGACGGCGTGGCCAAGGTGACCTGGACCGTTAAACTCACCGTCGAGTCATATGCCACGAACGTCAAGTTCACCGATACGCTGGGCGCCAACTTCGAATTTGTGAAAGACAGCTTTAAGCTCGATAACAAGACGATTGGATCGCAGCCAAAAATCGAAGGTCAGACCGCGACCATCGAGAACTTGGGCAGCCTTCCCCAAGGTGTCCATACGATTACGTATGAAACCAAGCTGAAGAGAGATATCTCCGCGAAAAACGGAGAGTTCATCCACAATCAACCTGCATCCAAAAACACAGCAGCCTGGGAGTGGGGCGTCGGCGATCGTCCTAGCGGCAAGATTGAGGGCGTCGCACCCAGCAGCTTCCGTTATGACATGATTCAGAAGACGGGCAAGGGCACCCCGTCCGACATCGCATGGACAGTCAAACTCAACCAAGGCGAGCTCAAGGCTGACATGAGTGGCTACAAGTTCACCGATAAGTTGGACGCTAAACAAACGTATACGGGGAGTTACACGGTTTACAAAGGTACGTCAGAATCGGATGGAGTCAAGATCTACGAGCGTGCTCTTGATTCGTCGAAAGATACCTTTTCCTATACGTTCCCGGACAACCTTAACGATAAATATGCCACCTACTGCATCGTTTATCACACCAAGATGAACGATACGAACTCGTACGACACCGTGCGCAACAGCGCGACCATCGAGCGCAAAGGTTCCGTTTCCGGTACGGATGATGGCAGTTTCACGCCGCAGCTGACGGGTGTTGTGCCGATCACCAAGAGGCTCGTGAGATACGATGAGGCGGCGTCGACGGGCAGGGCGACGTGGGAGACGAAGGTCGCGCTGAAGGCGATCGTCAATGCGGCCCATCCAGGCGAGGTGACGGTGAAGGACACGTTTCAGTCGGCATGGCCGCAGAAACTTGGTGTCGACGAAAGCTCCATTACCATTAAAATCGGCAATACCGAGCTGGTTCCGGGCACCGACTGGAGACCAACGACCAGCTATCCGGGTAATGAAACAAAGAAAAACTACGACCTCAAAATCATCGTTACCGACAACGTGAAAGCCGCTCTCGAGAACGAGGACTACGCCGTTATCACCTACGACACCACATCAGAAGCGCTGTCGGGCTGGTACTCAAACTTCGCAGCGGTCGAAGCGCCGGGCCTGAGACTACAGTGGCCGTTCACCGAACCCATCAAGTACGTTGTCAACCGAGAAACGATGCCCGCGGTCGAGAAGCCGGAAGCGGAGTCGAAGGTGTCTTGGGTTGAGAACTTCGATTGGCATACCGTTGACGGCTCGGATGAGAAGGGCGCCTGGATCGTCGACTGGACGGTGTATGCAAACCGCCAAAAGGGTAATAAGGGCGCAAATGGCGAGTTCGAATACTATGGAGCTGGAAAGCTGGGCGGGAAACCGCTGAATATCGTTGATAGCCTTCCGGATGGTATGAGCTATGTTGCGAATTCCGCAAAGTATACGCTCGTGCAGAACCCCTATGATAAACATACGGGGCTTCATCGCGGAGGCGAGGCCAAGGAGGTCGTTGCGGGTCGGACGCTCGCCGCCGACAACGTCAGCCGCAACGGCAATACGGTCACCTTCTCCATCCCCACGACTGAGCTTGAAAGCTATGCCGGCTACGCAAAGCTCACGTACAAGACGGCGGTCAAGCGCGGTGAGCTCGATACCTCCACAAACGAGGTGAAGTTTACCAACAAGGCCAGCGCGGGGTCAGGAGTTAAAAAGTTCGATTCCGGTAAAGGTGACGTCATCATTAAGAACAACGTCATCAAAAAGTCCGGCGAGCAGGTTGCCAATAGCAATCGCATCAAATACACCATTCTTGTTAACGAGTCTGCCGTTGCCCTTAAAAATGGCACCGACTTCCTTGAGCTCGTCGATACCATGGATGCCAAGTGCGCGCTGGTGCCGTCGACGTTTAAGGTCTATGAGCAGGTGAATGGTGCCTGGTCACCGCTGGCTGATAAGGACTATTCGTCGAAGATGGAGCAAGTCAAGGATGAATCTGGCTCGCGTACGAAGTTGACTCTTGAGGTGCCCGACGGGAAATACCTCAAGGTCGAGTATGAGGTTATCCCGACCGGAAACCCCGGCGAAGAGGTGTCCCTTTCCAACACCGCCGAGCTTGCGGGGGTGACGGAGGGTTCGGCGGTCGACGAGCAAAAATGGAAGATTCAAAATGCGTCCGCCAACGCGGGCGGCAACGGCTACAGCATCACGATGACCAAGTACGACGCCCAGCAGGTCGGCGCGACGCTCGAGGGGGCGAAGTTCACACTCTACAGCGTGGATATGGGCCAGGTTGCGGATGACGGAAATGTAGAGAACGCCAGAACGCCGTTTGACGAGGCCGCGATCGACGTCCCCACCGACGCCAACGGCAAAATCTCGTTCGGCACAAGCGACAAGAAGATGAGTAATTGCGTGCTCTATCAGCTCGTGGAGACTAAGGCGCCTGTTGGCTATGCCAAGGCCGATCCCACGTGGATCATGCTCAAGGGCAGCGCGAGCGACAAGGATTATCAGGCTGCGCTAACTAAGGCAAAGGACATCGTCGACGGTGCGGAGATCATCGACGATACAAAGAAGGACGAGATCTGGGTCTACGACAACCGCATGACGGGCAAGGCGGTTATTAACGCAGAGAAGGTGCTCGCAGGCGGAACGTTCAAGGAAGGTCAGTTCTCGTTCGCGCTCAAGGATGACAAGGACAGGGTGCTCCAAACGGTGACCAACGATGCCATGGGCAACGTCTCCTTCAACGTCGACTACAACAAGGCCGATACCTATACTTATACCATCTCTGAGGTCGTCCCCGAGGGCGCCGAGAACAACGTCAAGGACCACATCACCTACGACAGGACCCAGCACAAGGTCACGGTTAAGGTGGACAACGGTGAGAGGAATCTCGTCGCCACCGTCACCTACGACAATGGCTCTTCGACCCCGCCGACTTTTACCAACAGATACTCGACCACGCTTCCCGAGGCAGGCGGTGCCGGCTTGACTATGACGTATCTGGCTGGCGCTTCGCTGCTGTGCTTTGCCGCGACATGGATGCATGCTCACCGCCATCGCGATCAAGATCGAGGTGGTCGCCGTGAGTAGGCTTTGGTGCCGCTTGTTGGCCGTCGCGACGATAGCTACGGTCGCTATGTTCTCTTTTGCGATGCTGCCCAGGACGGCTCGTGCTGCCGACACCGGTGCCATTACGGTGGACGGTACAGTCGCGACGCGGTATGACGCGTACCAGCTCTTTTCGGCGACAGTTATCGATGATGACGATGCTGGCCATAAAATTGCAACTGACGTAACGTGGGCGAATGGCGCGGTTCGTCAAGCCGTTCTTCCCGTGCTTCATGATGCGGGGCTTGATGGCTCGGCATCGGCGGCGCAAGAGACTGCCGAATGGATGAATGCCGACGGGCATATGACGACCGCGCTGACGGCAAAGCTTGCCCGCGCGATTTGCAATGCCGACGCAACTTCCGTGGCCCTTAACGCGGGCACGGCGGCCGCGCTGCCCTGCGGCTACTGGCTCATCGTCGCCGACGACGACGCCATCGCCCGGGGCGAGGCCGGCACCGCGCCGATCATGGCCCTTGTGGGCGGCAGCGCTGTCACCGTCAAGCCCAAGGCGGCGACCCCCAAGGTGGCCAAGCATGTGCTGGAGGACAGTACCGCCGCATGGCAGAAGGCCGCCGACGCCACGGTCGCCGACGACCTGTACTGGCGCCTCTCTGCCACGGTCCCGGCCGGGCTCACCGCCTACGACACCTATACGGTGCGGTTCGTCGACACCATGAGCGCGGGGCTCGACCCCTCCAAGGTCGCCGCGAGCATGCGCGTGTACGTGGCGGCGGGCGCCGAGGGCGGCTTCGACGCCGTCGCATGTGAGGGCGGTAACGCCAGCTCGACGCCGGTTAAAGGGTGGGCGGACATTACTTCACAGTGCAAGGTCTCGGTCGAGGGGTGCTCCTTCACCGTGCGTACCGGCGACCTGATCGCCGCGCTCGGCGGGGCCGACGCCTTCACCGCGGGCGCCCGCGCGGTCGCCGTGTACAACGCTCCGCTCAACAGCGCGTGCAACCACGGCATCGCGAAGGGCAACCCCAACGAGGTCTACCTGCGCTACCCGCGCTCTCCCCTCGCCGACCAGTCCGGCGACGCCGGCTTCACCCGCACGCCGAGCGATGACGCGTGCGCCTACACCTGGGGACTCAGTCTGATCAAGCGCTCAAGCTCGGACGATAAGCCGCTCGCGGGCGCCAAGCTGCGCATTATCGATGACCGCGGGCACATTCTAACGACTGACGGCTCGTGGTCGACGGATGCCGACGCGTGCGTCACCACGGGCGCGGATGGCCATGTGGAATTGAGCGGTGTGGACGCGGGTGTCTACACCGTCGAGGAGGTCGCGGCTCCCAAGGGTTACACCGCCTTTGAGGGCAAACGTACGGTGACGGTTACGGCCGAGGGCCTGGACGTTAAACAGGTGGCGGCCGCGAAGCCCAAGGTGACTGTATCGGCCGAAAGCCCTCTGCGGGTTGATGCCGCCGATGCCGGGACGGGTTTAATTGAACTGTCGGTGCTCAACACCCCAAGTAGAGAAGCAAGTCGAGGCTTTATGCCCTCGACGGGAGATAGAACGTTGGTGCTGGTGGCGGTTTTGGCTGCCGTCGGAGTGGCGGCTATTGTTGTCGCGCTCGTCATCAAGCGGGGAGGCGGTCGTCGTGAAAAATAATTGCCTTTCATGCTCACTGGCGTACTGCCTCCGTAATGAGTGACGCGCAGGCCTACCGACCTGATGATCATTGGTTTTGAAAAAGTTACTAGAGAACCCTCCAAGAAAAGCGGGGCACCCGGTCGATATGACCGAGTGCCCCGCCTCGTTTGTTGTTGCAAAGTAACCTGACCCCTTTGCACCACCACAAAGGTGCCTGGCCCCTTTGTGGTGATCGGCTGCTAAGCGGTGGGAAGCTCTGGCGTGTTAGCCGGCTGCTGCGGCTTGAGGTGGGCGTTGTGCCAGATGATTTGGATGATGTAGCCGAGCATAAAGACAAAGGCCACGCCGCTGATGAAGCCGCCTACGAGGGGAAGCCCCGTGAGGGCGCCTGCGATTACGCCACCAGCGGCTGCCATGGCGTAGCGGTTCTGGCTGTGTCCGACCATGCGCGCGATCGCGCACCCTGCAAAGGCACTCGACACCAGCGCGATGCCAATAACACCGCACATGAGGGCTCCGGCAAGCGACAGACCAGCGATAGAGATAATTAGCAGTAGGACGGCGGGGACGATAGCAATCGTGCCCAGAAGACCGCTCACCCACAGGGGCATGGGGCGCTGGTGGAGCATACCGGCGGCGCTGGCAGTCGCACGCGGAAAGACGAGCTCGAGCAGCAGAGCGACAAAGCAGGTCGAGAGTGCCGCGGCGACGATACCGCCGATGACATCGTTAACGGTGGAAGTATCCTCGTTCTCGGTGCGGTCGATCTTGAGTGCGCCGACCTCGGCTCCCGCGGCGCGCTCGGGGTCCTCGGAGACGTGCGCGTTCACGGTGCCGGTGATATGGGCGTTCTTGCCCAGGATGAGCTTGTCGGCCCAAACCTCGACATCGCCCTCGACGGTGCCATCGATGGTCACCGTATCGCCCGCAAGCGCTGCCGACTTGGTGGAGCCTCGCAAGGCAACCGTCTCGCCTATCGCGTAGAAACAGTTGGCGGTGCTGTCGGAATTGAGAACGACATGCTGGCCAGCAACGGTCACGCTGCCATCAACCGTGGTCTTGGCAATGTCGATGGTGCGTGCCGCCAGACGGACGGCGCCGCCCACCGTGCAGTCGCGGATGGAGAGGCTCTCGCCTGCCGCAATTATGTCGCGGTCGATGGAGGCGTCGTCCAAGTTGAGGGCCTGACCGGCCCAGTACAGGTCGCCCTCGACGCCGGACGGATTAGAGTCGTTGTCGGTTGCAAGTACGTTGCCCGCCGTGTCCGTGCCGGCAAATGACGCCGTGGGAAGAGCGGTGAGCGCGAGCGCGATGAGCGCGAATGCCATAAGCAGGCAGCGACGCATCTTGTGTGACGGCGCCGCCGCGGTTTGATTGAAAGCCATGGTTGATCCTTTTGTTAGGTGTTTGGCATATACCTAACAGGGTACCCAACGCGCGGGCGCTCTAAAAGAGCCTCTCGGTTGCATTTCGAAGGGTCGTGCCGCGCCACCTACTTTTTGCGGTGCAAAAAGCGTGCGATGTCGTCCTCGGTGGGGCTTTTGATATCAAAGCGTAGCGATAGCCAGCGCAGCCCCATGGTCACCACGACGCAAACGACCAGTGCGACGACATTGCTGACCAAGCCGCTCATGACAAGGCAAACATAGCTTGCCGATCCGGCGATAGCCGCGATGGCATAGAAGTTGGTGCGCTGGAAAATACCCGGCACCACACCCATAAAACCATCTCGCAGCATGCCGCCGCCCACCGCGGTAAAAAAGCCCATCATGATGCACACCGCCGGCGCAAAGCCGTAGACCAGCGCCTTGTCCGCTCCGGTTGCCGCATAAATACCCACCGAGATGATGTCGAGCAGGGGAATGAGTTTTTCGGGCTTGTCGACGATTGCCGGGAAAATATAGATGATGGCTGCCGTGGCAATGGAAAGCGGAAGCGCCATCGGCTGGTTGAGGATGTAGACGTTGCCGACCTGGAGCGTCATATCGCGCAAGAGACCGCCGCCCAGACCGCAGACCACCGCGAGCGCGACCGCGCCCACCAGGTCGAGCTTGTGCTCGCGCGCAACCAGTACACCCGAGATCGATGCGGCGACAACGGCGAACATCTCGAGCCAAAACGGAATAGCGACCATGGCATCCGAGGCATGTGAGGTAATGGTTATGGCAGCGACGACGGGCAAGATGGGGTCCTTTGGATCGTGGGTTTAGACAATGCCCGTACATAGTACATGGTTGGCGGGCGTGGCGACCCTATTGCTCGGTAAACGGTCGGGACTGGGTACGGTCATAGGTTCTATGTTTGGGGATCTGGGTTGATGCTGAACGCGATGGGGGGCGTGGCTGAATAGGAGGGATGTCCAAATTTTGAGCTTTGCTCAAAATTTATCCGGTCGGCTTACGCCGACCGCGCTGCGCTAAAAACGCGCCACTGGCGCGTTTTCTTTACGCTCCGCGCCCTGGCGGGTTCGAATCCCTCCTCCTCCGCCGTATTTGCTTGTTAGGGACTCAAAACAAAAAAGCTCCCATTCTTGGGAGCTTTCTCAACCAAAATGGCGGAGGAGGAGGGATTCGAACCCTCGTGACCTTATACAGGCCAAACGGTTTTCGAGACCGCCGCATTCAACCACTCTGCCACCCCTCCGCGTGGGGTAAAAACAAAGCAGGCTCGAAGGCCTGCTTTGGAATTAACTGGCGGAGAGTCAGGGATTTGAACCCTGGAGACGCTTTTGACGCCTACACGATTTCCAATCGTGCTCCTTCGGCCACTCGGACAACTCTCCGTTAAATGCGAAAGTCAGTATACACGAGGAATCGCAAAGTGCAAACAGAAAAGTTAGCATTTTTTAAAACGCTTAGCCGCGCTTGTCGTTGCAGTGGGGTTTGAGGTGCCAAAAAAACGGCTTCCGACCAGCGTGGTTGATCAACTCAATTGTTCAAAAGGGGTATTCATAAGTGACTTGGCAATGAATTTAAAAATCTTTGATTGGTGCTGTGGGCCACTGGTATGCATTTTGCGACCACAGCCTTGTGCCCGTTGACCTGCGGCTTGGCTCAGCTTGTCCCCGCGGCATCGTATCTTGTCCACAAATCCGTCAAGCTCTTGGTCGGCATTTGGTTGGAATGCGCATGAAACGTGGTGCGAGCATGGGCATATGTGGAGGTCATGAGGTTGTAGCTGCATATTCTTGCGGCCTGGGAGGTTGAAAGATATTATTACCAAGTCTTTTCCTGCTTCAGGCGCACCTTCACGACCTGAAGCCACATTTGCCCAGAGGAGGTGACAATATGAAGGCTTATGAACTGCTGTTCTTTGTTGACCCGTCGCTCGACCCCGAGACTCGTCTCGCTGTTATGAAGCGTATCGATACCACGATCGCTGAGGGCGCTGGCAAGGTCGACTCCGTTGACGAGTGGGGCAAGCGCAAGCTCGCCTACGAGATCAACGACCTCACCGATGGTGACTACACCCTCATCAACTTCCACGCAGATCCTACCCAGATCGCCGAGCTTGATCGCGTCCTGCGCATCACCGACGCTGTGGTCCGCCACATGATCGTCCGTCGCGACGACCAGGAGTAAGACTGTCGTTTTGGACTGGGCTTGTGCCCCAAGAGGAAGTAGTGAGTTATGAGCATCAATCGAGTGAACATCACCGGTAATCTCACCCGCGATCCCGAGCTGCGCGCCACCGCCGGTGGAACCCAGGTTCTGTCCTTTGGCGTCGCCGTGAACGATCGTCGCCGCAACGCGCAGACTGGCGAGTGGGAGGACTATCCCAACTTTGTCGACTGCACCATGTTCGGCACCCGCGCCGAGGCCGTGAGCCGTTTCCTGGCAAAGGGAAACAAGGTCGCGATCGAGGGCAAGCTGCGCTACAGCTCTTGGGAGCGCGACGGCCAGCGCCGGAGCAAGCTTGAGGTCATCGTCGATGAGATCGAGTTTATGAGCTCCCGTGGTGGCCAGGGTGGCTACGATCAGGGCGGTTACGCCCCCGCAGCTCCCGCGCCCGCAGCACGTCCTGCCGCACCGGTGGCTACGCCGCCCGCGGTCGACGTCTACGATGAGGACATCCCGTTCTAAGGGTTGTTCACCTATTTTTGAGTGAGAGGCGGCTTCGGTTCGCCGAAGTTGCCAAATGAAAGGTATTTTGACATGGCTAATGATTTTTCTGCACGTCAGCCGCGTCGTAAGTACTGCCAGTTCTGCAAGGAGAACACTGAGTTCATCGACTATAAGGACACTCAGCTTCTCCGTAAGTACATGACCGACCGTGGCAAGATCAAGCCCCGTCGCGTCACTGGCGCTTGCACGCAGCATCAGCATGACATCGCCAACGCCATCAAGCGCGCCCGCGAGATGGCTCTCCTGCCGTACACCGTCCCCGTGGTTTCCTCTCGTGGCAACCGCGACCGCGGCTAAGAAGGGAGACACATCATGAAGGTTATTCTTCTCGATGAGATCAAGGGCAAGGGCGGCGAGGGTGACGTCGTAGAGGTCGCTCAGGGTTACGCTGAGAACTTCCTGTTCCCCAAGAAGCTCGCTGTTGCCGCCACCAAGGGCAACCTCAAGCAGCTTGACGAGCGTCGCAACAACATCGCCAAGCGCGAGGCCGTCCGTCTGGCTACCGCCAACGAGACCAAGGCTGCCTTCGAGGGCAAGACGGTCACCGTTGACGTTAAGGTCGGCGACGAGGGCATCCTCTTTGGCTCCGTTACCGCCGCTATGATCGCTGACGCCATCAAGGCTCAGCTCGGTATGGACATCGACCGCAAGCGCGTCGAGCTCGGTAAGCCCATCAAGGTTGCCGGTGCCCACACCGTTGCCATCTCGCTGTACCGCGAGATCAAGGCCGAGGTTGTCGTTCTCGTCGGCGTTACCGCCGAGGAGCTCGCTGCCGAGGCTGAGGTCGAGGAGGCCGCTGAGGTCGCCGAGGCCGAGACCGCCGAGGTCGAGACTGAGGCTGCTGCCGAGTAGCATTTGCTGCAACGCAACAATCTTGTTCTAAGAAGGGCGCTCTGGGAAACCAGGGCGCCCTTTTGTTTTTTGCGCTGAGTGAGTGTCATGGTGAACGTTGCGTCGAAGTCCTATATACAGGACCGTTCATCCGTTTGGTTCGGTGATGATTGGCGGCGCGCGGCGCGTTTTGGGACCGTGGCTGATACTATGGATGCTCGCAAGCGATATGAATGAGGATGCTCATGGCATATGACGATAGGGAGACCGGGCTGACGGTTGAGGACCGCGGCTCAAAGTTGGGTCTTCCCCAAAACCAAGATGCAGAGGCCAATGTACTGGCCGCTATGCTGCTATCGCCCGAGGTGGTCGAAGAGGCCCAGGTCGAGCTGCAGCCCGATGACTTCTACCGGCCCATTCATAAGACCATCTATACCGCGATGGTCGATATGTACAACAGCCGCATTCCTATCGACTCCATCTCGCTGATCGATTACCTGCGAAGTATCAACAAGCTCGATGCCGTGGGCGGCGAAGCGTACATTTTGGAGTTGATGGGCCAGACCCTGTCGCTCGTCAACTGGCAGCACCATGCCGCCATCGTTCGCCGCGATTCGATGCTGCGTGAGCTGATCGGCGCCACCAACGAGATTAACGCGCTGGCATATAACGCCCCCACCGACACCAAAGAGGTCGTGGAGCTAGCCGAGAGCAAGCTGCTCAAGGTCACGGCGCGCGAAGTCAAGTCGAGCTACAAGACGCTGACCGAGTTTATGGTCGAGGCCTATAACGAGGCTGAAGAAGTGTGCCAGGCCGGTGGCCAGGCTGCGGGCGTGCCCACGGGCTTCCCGTCGCTCGACCGCATGCTCATGGGTTTCCGTGAGGGTCAGCTCATCATTATCGGCGCCCGCCCTGCTGTAGGTAAGACGTCGTTCGCTCTGAACCTGGCACTTAACGCTGCCGCTGCTGGTTATACCGTCGGCTTCTTCTCGCTGGAGATGTCGGGCAAGGAAATTGCCCAGCGTCTGATTTGCGCCTACGCCATGATTTCGATCAGTGACTTCCGTATGGGCCGCATTAGCCCCGAGCAGTGGGCCAATATCAACGAGGCCACGCAGACCTTGTCCAAGCTCGATATTCTGATTGACGATACGCCCGGCACCACAGTGACCGAGATTCGCGCCAAGAGCCGCCGCATGCTCCATAACAAGGAGAAGGCAATCATCATCCTGGACTACCTGCAGCTGGTGAGTCCTCCGCCGGGACGCCGCTCCGAGAGCCGTACCGTCGAGGTCTCGGAGATGTCGCGTGGTTTGAAGATCATGGCCAAGGAGCTCAAGATCCCGCTCATCGCGCTGTCGCAGCTCTCGCGTCAGGTCGAATCCCGTACCGGCAAGCGTCCGCAGCTTTCCGACCTTCGTGAATCGGGCTCCATCGAGCAGGACGCCGATATCGTCATGTTCTTGGACCGCTCCGCCGACGAGGCCGAGGCCTCGCGCGACGATCGACCCGACGAGGGCGTTACGCGTATCGTCGTGGCCAAGAACCGTTCGGGCCCGATCGGCGACGTCGACCTGATGTTCCTGCCGGCATCCACCAAGTTCTATGAGCTTGATGGGGCACATGCCGAGGAGTAGGACAGGCGCCCGTTGCACGGGTATACTGGGAATGTTTTGTGCTTCTGCGTGCCGGCATGGCGCGTAGACAGGCCATGAATGTAAGGAGTAAACATGCCGTCAACCGTTTTGGTCGGTGCCCAGTGGGGCGATGAGGGCAAGGGTAAGATTTGCGACCTGGTCGCCGGCGACTTCGATGCCGTCGTGCGCTACTCGGGCGGCAACAACGCCGGTCACACCATCGTCGTCAACGGCAAGAAGTACGGTCTGCACCAGGTGCCTTCCGGCATCATGTATTCCGACCACGTGTCGGTGATCGGTAACGGCTGCGTCGTCAACCCCAAGGTTGTCCTTGAGGAGATCGACATGTTCGAGGCCGACGGCATCACCACCAAGAACCTCAAGATTAGCGGCAACGCGCATGTCATCATGCCGTACCACATCGATCTGGATGGCGCCTTTGAGCAGAAGCTCGGCAAGAAGAACATCGGTACCACCAAGCGAGGCATCGGTCCGTGCTATCAGGACAAGATGGCCCGCATTGGCCTGCGCATGCAGGACATGCTGGATGAGGCGCTGTTCCGCGACAAGCTGGAGACCGCTCTCGCCCGCGTGAACCCCGAGCTCGAGCTCATCTACAACCTGCCCACCTACACCGTGGACCAGATTTGCGACGAGTACCTGCCGATGGCCGAGCGTCTGCGTCCCTACATCACCGAGACGAGCCTGCTGCTCAACAACATGATTGATGAGGGCAAGAACCTGCTGTTTGAGGGTGCCCAGGCGACGCTGCTCGACATCGACCACGGAACCTATCCGTACGTGACGTCTTCCAACTGCACCGCCGGCGGCGCCATCACCGGCTCTGGCGTGGGCATGAAGAACGTCGACCGCGTGCTGGGCGTCATGAAGGCCTATATCACCCGCGTCGGTTCGGGCCCCATGCCCACCGAGCTTTCCTATGAGTCCGAGGCTGGCCACACGCTGACCGAGGAGGGCTATGAGTACGGCGTGACCACCGGTCGCCGTCGTCGTTGCGGCTGGTTTGACGGCCCTATCGCCAACTATGCCTCGCGCGTCAACGGCCTCACCGACATCGCCGTGACCAAGCTCGACGTGCTTTCGGCCTTCGACACCATCAAGGTGTGCGTGGCCTACGACGTCGATGGCGAGCGCTACACGAGCGTGCCCGAGCATCAGGTGCGCTTTGAGCATGCCAAGCCCATCTACGAGGAGCTCCCTGGCTGGAAGTGCGACATCACCGGTTGCCGCAGCTTTGACGAGCTGCCGCAGGAGGCTCAGGATTACGTGGCGTTTATCGAGGATCTGGCACACACCCGCGTGACGTTCATTGGCGTTGGCGCTGGTCGCGAGCAGATCATCAACCGATTCTGGAAGTAATCGGGACTATTTGGTTATTGCGATATACCCCTTTGCAGCCCGGACGGGCGGCCGAGGGGTATATTTGCTTGCAAAGGGCTCGCGCGGAGCGGGCCGTTAATCCATAGAGGAGGCACCCTTGAAGGCGGACACTCAAACCATCGACATCCTGTTGTTGGGCAGCGGCGGCCGTGAGCATGCTTTGGCGACCAAGCTCGCAGCATCACCGCGCGCCGGCAAGCTCTACATTGCGCCGGGTAACGGCGGCACCGCGAGCTGCGGCGAGAACGTTGTTCTCGACGACTGCGATCCTGCGGCCGTGGCGGCGTTTGCTCAGAGCCACGGATGCGGACTCGTGGTAATTGGCCCCGAGGCTCCGCTCGTGGCGGGCGTGGCCGACGCCGTGCGCGCGGCGGGTATTCCCTGCTTTGGCCCGGGTGCCGAGGGCGCCCAGATGGAGGGCTCCAAGCTGTTCTCCAAGCAGCTCATGGAGCGTGCGGGCATTCCGACGGCAGCCTATGGCTCGTTTACCGACGAGGTTTCGGCTCTCGCCTACGTGCGCGAGCAGGGCGCCCCGCTGGTCGTCAAGGCCGACGGCCTTGCCGCGGGCAAGGGCGTTATCGTGGCGACCGAACTTGAACAGGCCGAGGAAGCCGTGCGCGAGTGCTTTGGCGGCACCTTTGGCGATGCCGGCAACACCGTGGTTATCGAGGAGATGCTGACCGGTCCCGAGTGCTCGCTGCTGGCCTTTACCGACGGCAAGACCGTGCGCCCCATGGCCACCTCGCAGGACCACAAGCGCGCGCTCGAGGGCGACAAGGGCCCCAACACCGGCGGCATGGGCGTCTACAGCCCGGTGCCCATCGTGACCGACGAGGAGCACGCCACGATGGTGAAGGTCATGGAGCAGACCGTTGCCGAGCTTGCTGCCGAGGGCATCGACTACTGCGGCTGCCTGTATGGCGGCTTTATGCTCACCCCCGCCGGCCCCAAGGTACTGGAGTTCAACGCCCGCTTTGGTGATCCCGAGACTCAGGTCGTGCTGCCGCGCCTTAAGAACGACCTGGTCGAGGTCATGCTGGCTTGTGCCAACTGCGAGCTCGATCAGATTGAACTCGACTGGCGCGACGAGTGGGCCGTGGCCGTTGTCCTGACGAGCGCGGGCTATCCCGGCAGCTACGAGAAGGGCAAGGTCATTACCGGTATTGAGGATGCCGAGGCCATGGAGAACGTGACCGTGTACCACGCGGGCACTGCCGTGGTGGACGGCCAGCTCGTGACCAATGGTGGCCGCGTGCTTGCCGTGACCGCTCTGGGCGACACGTTCGAGAACGCTCGCAACCTTGCC
Source organism: uncultured Collinsella sp. (assembly GCA_902462065.1). Lineage (GTDB taxonomy): Bacteria > Actinomycetota > Coriobacteriia > Coriobacteriales > Coriobacteriaceae > Collinsella. Next base: position 8,855 of record CABQAK010000027.1, on the reverse strand, counting down.
TACGAGGCCTGCGAGAAGATTGATTTTGAGGGCAAGACCCTGCGTCACGACATCGGCCTGCGCGCGCTGCGCGGTCGCGACGCCTGGGATGCCTAAAATCCGAGAGGAATGAGACGGATGGACGAGAAGAACGAAGAGCTCGTGGACGCGCAGATCGTCGAAGAGGACAGCCGCATGTATGGGCATGCCGAGGGCGAGCCTGGTGGCGAGGTCGCTGACGAGCCGGCACTGGTGCCGGGCGACGACGACCCGCACGATGCCGAGCTGCACGAGAAGATTCTTTCGGAGGAGTGCGCCTGGAAGGGCAAGATCCTCGACGTCCACCGTCTTGAGGTTGAGCTGCCCAACGGTCACCGCAGCGCCCGCGATATCGTTCGCCATCCGGGTGCGGCGGCCGTTGTGGCACTGACCGAGAGCGGCAAGATCGTACTGGTGCGTCAGTACCGCACCGCCATCGACCGCGTGACGGTCGAGATTCCCGCCGGCAAGCTCGATCCAGGCGAGGATCCGCTCGATTGCGCTAAGCGCGAGCTGCACGAGGAGACGGGCTTTAGGGCTGGTCGTATTCGCTTTTTGACGTCGATTGTCACGTCTTGCGGTTTTTGCGATGAGATCATCCACATCTACTTGGCTACCAAGCTCGAGTTTGATTCGCCCAACCCCGATGATGACGAGTTTGTCAACGTGGACCTGGTGCCACTGCACGAGCTGATCGACGCCGTACTCGACGGCAAGATCGAAGACGCCAAGACCGTCGTAGGCGCGCTTGCCTGCGACAGCATCGCGCACCGCTTGGGTGGAACTGACCTTTAAAAGCGAGGGCGACCCTGGGACAAACACTACTGATTATTTTGCCCCAGGGTTTTACGTTGTTGTTTTATCTCCGAGGACTGCATGTTTAGAAGATTCTTGTCTTATTACAAGCCCCAGATGGGGCTTTTTGTTGCTGATACTGTTTGTGCTCTGGTGCTTGCTGCCATTGACCTTGCGTTCCCCATTATTCTGCGCAATTTGACCGGTGGGCTATTTACTCAGGGTCAGGCTGCCATTATGCAGGCGCTCGGCATGATCGCGGTGGGCTTGGTGCTGATGTATGCCGTCCGCTGCGCCTGCCGCTATTTTGTGAGCTATTGGGGTCACGTGATGGGCGCGCGTATGGAGTCCAAAATGCGCGAGGACCTGTTCGACCAGTATGAGCGCTTTAGCTTTGCATACTTCGACCGCAACAGCTCGGGCGACATGATGAGCCGCGTGGTCAACGACCTGTTCGATATCTGCGAGGCGGCGCACCACGTGCCCGAGTGGATCATCATCTGCGGCATCGAGATCATCGGCTCGTTTGTGATCCTCTTTACCATCGCCCCGGTGCTGGCGCTCGCCATGGCCGTGGTGACGGCGGCGTTTGCGGTCATCATGTTTTGGCAGAACATGCGCATGCGCGAGGTCTTTAGCGACAACCGCAAAAAAATCAGCGGCATCAATGCGCAGCTGCAGGATTCGCTTGCGGGCATGCGCGTGGTCAAGAGCTTTGCCAATGAGGAGACCGAACGCTTCAAGTTCCGCGCCTCGAACAATCGCTATCTTTCGTCCAAGGAGAACATGTATCACGCCATGGGCGTCTATACCGCGACGTATGGCCTGCTCTCGGGTGTGCTCTATGTGATCGTGGTGCTGCTGGGCGGCTGGCTGGTCGCCCAGGGACAGCTGCAGGCGGTCGATATGGCGACCTTCGCGCTCTACATTTCGCTGTTCTGCACGCCGCTCGAGACACTCGTCAATTCGGCCGAAACGTATCAGAAGGCTATCGCCGGCTTTAGGCGTATGGACGAGGTGCTCTCGACCGCGCCGGATATCCAGGACAAGCCGGGCGCCACGGATCTGCAGGTGACTGCCGGCGCCGTGGAGTATCACGACGTGTGCTTTAACTACGAGGATGTTGAGCTGGGCGAGGGCGATGCCGACGAGCGTCCCGTTATCGACCATATGAATCTGTCCATCAAGCCCGGGCAGACCATCGCTTTGGTTGGCCCTTCGGGCGGTGGCAAGTCCACGACCTGTTCGCTGTTGCCGCGCTTTTATGACGTGGCTACCGGATCCATTAGCATCGACGGCCAGGACGTGCGCGATGTGACGCAGCAGAGCCTGCGCCGCGCCATCGGCCTGGTGCAGCAGGATGTCTATCTATTTGACGGTACGATTGGCGAGAACATCGCCTACGGCAAGCCGGGCGCTACGGCAGAAGAGATCGCCGAGGCCGCCCGTCGCGCCAACATCGATGCCTTTATCGAGTCGCTTCCGCAGGGCTACGACACCGTGGTGGGCGAGCGCGGCAGCCGTCTTTCGGGCGGACAGAAGCAGCGCGTTGCCATCGCGCGCGTGTTTCTCAAGAACCCCAAGATCCTGATTTTGGACGAGGCGACGAGTGCTTTGGATAACGAGAGCGAGGAGGCGGTGCAGGGGTCACTCGAAGAGCTGGCACGCGGCCGCACCACGATTATCATCGCCCATCGTCTTTCGACCATTAAGCATGCCGATGAGATTGCGACCGTTGAGCATGGTCGCGTTGTGGAGCGTGGCACGCACGAGGAGCTTCTCGCCCGTGGCGGCACCTATGCCCGTTACTATCGAATGCAGTTCGAAGGTGCGCGTGCGCACGAGCTCGACTGATTGATATGACAGGAAGTTTATGGCTGACAAGAACCCTTTGACTCCGGAAGAAGTGACGGAGTTATTCTCCGAAATCGATGCATCCGGCGTCTTGGATCCCACGCTCGCCAAAAAGCGTACCGAGCGCATGCGTGAGAAGGAGGCTGCGGCCAAGCGCGGTGACAAAGCGGCGCTAGCGCAGCTGCGCAGCGAGGACCGCGCGAGCCAGGCAAAACATATCGACCCGCTGTCCGAGGACGATCCTTCGGGCTCGCAGGTGAGCCATACCATTACGAAGACCGCGATGGCCGTGGTCATCGGTATTTTGGTGCTGATCGTGGGCATGCAGATTGGCTACGGCGTGATGCGTCGTCTGAACACCGCCAACCTGTCCGAGAGCGTTTCGGTCGATACCGTTTCGACCGCGCTCAAGGGTGGACTTGAATGGGGCAACGGCTTTACGCAGTTCCCGCTCGACTTCACCGTCGATGAAGCCGATGAACGCACGGGCACGGTCGAGGTGACGGTGTTGGACACATCGTCTGCCAACGAGCTCGAACTGCTGTCCAACGGGCAGATTCAGGCCGCGGCGCTTGCGACCAACGCGTTGCTCAACGATAAGATCGACCGCGTGGTGTATAACGTTCATGCCTATATCGACGAGGATAGCAACATTCAGCACGATTCCTTCTTTGGCATGTTCCCCGCGCGCGGCCACCAGAGCGCTATTTTGACGTTCGTGTGGACCAAGAGCTCATCCAACGCCACGAGTATCGACTGGAAGATGCGCATCGTGAGTATGGATGACACCATCGCCGAGCGCATTCAGAAGCAGGTGAACTCGGTGTCGTCGTTGATTGAGGACCCGGTGGTGAGCCAGACCAAGATTGACGAGGAAAAGGCCGAACGTGACCTGGAACATCGTCTGCATGGCCGCGAGATTTTCCGCGGCGGCAAGCCCGATCGCATACCGTCCGAACTGCTGGAGCAGGACAAGAAATAATAAGACGCCATCATCCCGCGTGAGCCACAAGCCCCGCGGGATGATTTTTCTGGGACGGGGATTAAAAAAACATTATGCATAGAAAGTCATAATTATCATTTCGTAAACATTTCGATGAAATTAACGCCATGAGGCATGCTTGCGGTTACAATACCGCGAGGCCTAACTACACACCTTTAAGCCGGTACCGTGAGACCGGGAAGGAGAATTATGGCGAACAACCATACCGCGGGCGCTACCGCCCGCACCTTCGCGCCCAGCGAGCTTTGCCAGCGTATGCTGGCCAAAACCAGCAAGGGCACCTGCGGTCCCTGCATCCTGTATCTTGAGGATGGGACCATTTTTTATGGACGTGCATGCGGCGCCGAGGGCACCGCGACCGGCGAAGTCTGCTTCAACACCTCGCTCGAGGGCTACTTTGAGGTCATGACCGACCCGAGTTATGCCGGCCAAATCGTAACCATGACCTATCCGCAGATCGGCAACTACGGTATCGACGAGACCGACGTCCAGTCGGCCTTCCCCGGCGACGCCGTGCGCCCTGCGAGCGCTCCGGCCATGCGCGGCATGATCGTTCGCGACATGTGCGCCACGCCTTCTAACTGGCGCTCGGCCGTTAGCGTGCCGGAGTATCTGCGCGCCCACGGCATCGTCGCTATCGAGGGCGTCGACACCCGCGCTCTGGTGCGCCATCTGCGCGACAATGGTTCCAAGATGGGCATTATCTCGACCGAGATCTTCGACGTCGACGAGCTTGCCGAGCGTCTGGCCGCAGCGCCCACGCTGGTAGGCGAGAACCTGGTCAAGACCGTAAGTTGCCCCGCGCCTCACGAGTTTGCCGCCGTCGACCTGCCTGCCACGCATGACTTTGCGCTTTCGACTGCCGCTCCTGCCCGTCACAAAGTGGTCGCCTACGACTGCGGTGTGAAGCGCGGCATTCTGGAGGGGCTGGTCCGCGCCGGCTGCGACCTTACCGTCGTGCCGTGGGACACGCCTGCGAGTGAGGTGCTCGACATGAATCCCGACGGCGTCTTTTTGTCCAATGGCCCCGGCGACCCCGACGCCGTGGTGGAGACCTACGAGCAGGTGCAGCAGCTGATCGGCAAGGTGCCGGTCTTTGGCATTTGCCTGGGCCATCAGATGATCAGCCTGGCCTGCGGCGCCCAGATGGAAAAGCTTAAATTCGGTCACCGCGGTGGCAACCAGCCGGTCATGAACCTGGTAAGCCGTCGCGTGGAGATTACCGCGCAAAACCATGGCTTTGGCCTGCTGTTCCCCAGCCTGGGCAAGCTTGTCCCCGAGCTTTCCGGCGGCGAGACCGAGCATGCGGCCGATGGAGATCTGCGCGTCTGGGTGCGCCGCGGAATCGCGCCGGTCGTGATGAACGAGCGCTTTGGCCGCATTCGCCTGACGCACGTGAACCTCAACGACGGCACCGCCGAGGGCATCCAGCTGCTCGACGCCCCGTGCTTCTCGGTCCAGTACCACCCCGAGGCTTCGCCTGGCCCCACCGATGCCCACTATCTCTTTACCGCCTTTACGCGACTCATGGACGGCGAGGAGAACTACCTGGACATCGATACCGCGAAGGACCGCCTTGCCGGCTGGAACTTTGCTGAGTCCGAGACCGCTGAGACCGAGGAGAACTAATATGCCTAAACGTACTGACATCAAGCGCATCCTCGTCATTGGCTCGGGCCCCATTGTCATTGGCCAGGCCTGTGAGTTCGACTACTCCGGTGCCCAGGCCTGCAAGGTGCTCAAGGAGGATGGCTTTGAGGTCATCCTGGTCAACTCCAACCCGGCGACCATCATGACCGACCCGGGCTTGGCCGACCGCACCTATGTCGAGCCCATCACTGCCGAGTTTATCGAGCGCGTAATCAAGAAAGAGCGCCCGGACGCGCTGCTGCCCACGCTGGGCGGCCAGACCGGTCTGAACGCCGCCGTCGAACTGGCAAAGGACGGCACGCTCGACAAGTACGGCGTCGAGATGATCGGCTGCGACCTTGCCGCCATCGAGCGCGGCGAGGACCGCAAGCTCTTTAACGAGGCCATGGCCGAGATCGGCCTGGAGGTCGCGCGCTCGGGCTATGCCTACAGCGTGGCCGACGCCGAGGCCATCGCCGAGCGCGTGGGCTATCCCTGCGTACTGCGCCCGAGCTTTACCCTCGGCGGCGCCGGTGGCGGCATCGCTCATACTCACGAGGAGCTCGTCTCCATCGTGAGCCAGGGCCTCGAGCTCTCGCCTGCCCACGAGGTGCTGGTCGAGGAGTCCATCGAGGGCTGGAAAGAGTATGAGATGGAGGTCATGCGTGACCACGCCGGCAACGGCATCATCGTGTGCTCCATCGAGAACCTCGACCCCATGGGCGTGCATACCGGCGACTCCATCACCGTGGCACCGGCGCAGACCCTCTCCGACCTTGAGTATCAGCGCATGCGCGTGGCCTCGCTCGCCATTCTGGAGAAGATCGGCGTCGAGACCGGCGGCTCCAACGTGCAGTTTGCCGTGAATCCCCAGACCGGCCGCCTGATCGTCATCGAGATGAACCCGCGCGTGAGCCGCTCGTCCGCCCTCGCTTCCAAGGCCACGGGTTTCCCCATCGCCAAGGCCGCCGCGCGCCTGGCCGTGGGCTACACGCTCGACGAGATTGTCAACGACATCACCAAGGCTACGCCTGCCTGCTTTGAGCCCACGATTGACTACTGCGTGGTCAAGGTGCCGCGCTTTGCCTTCGAGAAGTTCAAGGGTACCGATCCCACGCTCACCACGCGCATGAAGGCCGTGGGCGAGATCATGGCGATCGGCCGCACCTTTGAGGAGGCCTTTGGCAAGGCTATGCGCTCGCTGGAGGACAGCCACCAGGGCATTTGCGCCGGTGGCAAAGAGGGTGCCGACAAGCTGAGCGACGATGAGCTCGCTCAGGCCGTGGCAACCCCGACCGAGCATCGCATCTTCTTTGTGGTCGAGGCCCTGCGCCGCAGCTGGGACGTTGCGCGTATCCATGCCATCTGCGGTATCGATCCGTGGTACCTCAACCGTATCAGCGATATGGTGCAGGTCCAGGAGAGCATCCGCGGCCTGCGTGTGGAGGATATCGACGCCGACGCGATGCGCCTGCTCAAGCAGTACGGCACGAGCGACGCCGAGATCGCTGCGCTGACCGGCTCGGACGAGCGCTTTGTGCGCGCCTATCGCAAGGGCCTTGGCGTGGTTCCCAGCATGAAGACGGTCGATACCTGCGCTGCGGAGTTCTCGAGCGCCACGGAGTACCACTACAAGACCTACGAGAACATCTACCGCACGAGCTCGGACGCCAAGAAGTGCGTGGCCCCCGACGAGACTACGCCGGCGAGCAAGCCCAAGGCGATGATCCTGGGCGCCGGCCCCAACCGTATCGGTCAGGGTATCGAGTTCGACTACTGCTGTGTGCATGCGAGCTATGCACTGGCGGCCCGTGGTTTTGAGACCATCATGGTCAACTGCAACCCCGAGACCGTCTCGACCGACTACGACACGTCCGATCGCCTGTACTTTGAGCCGCTCACCTACGAGGATGTCATGGACGTTATCGATGTTGAGCGCCCCGACGGCGTCGTGGTGACGCTCGGCGGCCAGACCCCGCTTAAGCTGGCGCGCATGCTCGAGGAGAGCGGCGTGAACATCATGGGTACCAAGCCCGACGCCATCGATTTTGCCGAGGATCGCGAGCGTTTTGCCGCCCTGCTCGACAAGCTGGGCATCATGTACCCGCCGGCGGGCCAGGCAACCTCGTTTGAGGAGGCCGAGGCCGTGGCCGCGCATATCGGCTACCCGCTGCTGGTGCGTCCGAGCTACGTGCTGGGCGGCCGCGGCATGATGATCGCCTACGATGCCGAGCATCTGCGCGATTACATGGCCGAGGCCGCGCGCATTAGCCCCGACTATCCGGTGTATCTGGACCGCTTCTTGGAGGGTGCGATCGAGTCCGACGTCGACGCCCTGTGCGATGGCGAGGAGGTCTACATCGGCGGCATTTTGGAGCATATCGAGGAGGCCGGTATTCACTCCGGCGACTCTGCGACCTGCATCCCGCCGTTCAGCTTTAGCGAGAGCCTGCAGGCAAAGCTTCGCGAGACCACGCGCCGCATCGCGATGGCGCTGGGCGTACGCGGCCTGGTCAACGTGCAGTACGCCATCAAGGGCGAGACCGTCTACGTGATCGAGGCCAACCCGCGTGCCAGCCGCACCGTGCCGTTTATCTCCAAGGCCACCGGCGTGCCGCTGGCCAAGTGCGCGGCGCGTATCATGGCGGGCGATTCTATCGCCAGCCTGGGCCTGCCGAGCGACGAGCGTCAGCTGGACTGGTTCTGCATGAAGGAAGCCGTTATGCCCTGGGGTCGTTTCCCCGGTGCCGACGTTATCTTGGGGCCCGAGATGAAGTCGACGGGCGAGGTCATGGGTATCGCCAAGAGCTATCCCGAGGCATACGCCAAGACGCAGCTGGCGATTGACTACAAGCTGCCCGACCCGAGCGCCGGTAAGGTGTTCATCAGCGTGTGCGACCGTGACAAGCGCCATATCCTTTCGGTCGCCCGCATCCTGCGCTACCTGGGCTTTGACATCTGCTCCACCGAGGGTACGGCGCGCGTGCTACGTGGCGGCAACGTGACCTGCGAGGTCGTGGAGAAGATTAGCGGCCCGCACGACGGCGAGCGTCCCAACATCGGTGACCTGATCGCCGATGGCAAGATTGCGGTAATCATCAACACGCCGTACGGCCCGGGTTCGCGTGGCGACGGCTATCTGTTGCGTACCGAGGCGGTGCGCCGCGGCGTGACCTGCGTGACCGCGATGTCTGCCGCCAACACGTACGTGAGCGCCATCGAGGCGGTGCGTGAGGACCAGCAGGGTCACGGTAGCGCCAACGACATGGGCATGGACGTCATCGCCCTGCAGGACCTGCCGCAGTACACGGTGTAGTGTGACTTGTCCGGCCGGGGCGGGAGGGGCCGAGATTTCCCCCTTTCGCTCCGGCTGCAAGCAGAGTCGCTCAGGAGGAAACTCGGCCCCTCCCGCCCCGGCCTGCGGTGACTTAGCTGCACCGTGTGCTGCCGAAGGGGCTTTGCGCGATGACTAGGGCTGAATAGAAAATGAGTGTGGGCCCTGCCGTTCGAACGAACGGCAGGGCCCACACTAATAATTCAGCCAACGTACGTCATA
>CABQAK010000026.1 GCA_902462065.1 uncultured Collinsella sp. | reverse complement strand
CAGGGAATTGTAATTGATGGTGAAGGTTCAAAGGTTATTTGCAAAGACTAATTTAAACTTCCAGTTTGCTGCACTCGCTCCTAGCAGGGTTTGGGGCAGGCACGCCCCAACAAGAAGCCGTCCCAAAGGGGCAAGAATGGGGACTGCGGACGATTTCTTGGACCGTTACGCGGCCCTTCCCAGCGCGGAGCGGAACTCGGCCGGCGTGCGGCCGCCGAGCGCATCGCTGCGCCTCTCCGTATTATATCGGCCGATCCAGCCCCCCGAGCTCCTCGATGAAGCGGGCGGGGGTCCATTCCGACCAGTCCCTGCCGTGCCAGAACTCCTTCTTGAGCAGGCCGAAGAAGCCCTCCATCGCCGCGTTGTCCGGGCTGCAGCCCTTGGCGGACTGGATTGGCTACACTGATGTGGACAGTTCCGGGAGGGGCGCAAGAGACGGGAGGGCCGTGTACGCGTTCCTGCGCGAGGGCCGCGGGGAGGGACTGCCTGGGTACGGCGCCTGTCAACTCGGTCTACGTCTTTGATGACCGGGTCGTACTCAATATCAACTTCACGGATGATGCCAAAACGGTCACCCGTGAGGAAGTGTTCGGTTCGAGTGCTGTGGACAATGTTCCAACATGCTGGGATCGAACTCACTAGCCGGAATCACGCGGTACCCGTGACGCAGCAGCAGGTCGACGAAAACACCGTTGCCCGCGGTGAGCGTACCGCTAAAGGTGCCGTCGTAGATGTGACCCGCACCGCACGAGGGGCTGCGGTCCTGAAGGATGCACGCGACTATCTCTTCCGGTCCGCCTGCCTGCTCGCACATATCAAGCGCGCGCTGAGCACCCTGGCGAAACTCGCGATCGACCGAGGTACCCCCGCAGGTACGGACCTCGCCATTCACAATCTCGGACGGCTTGCGCGGCGTGGGCAGGCCGCCAAAGACCTCGGGGCACACCAACAAGACCTCAGTCCCCGTGCGTTCGCAGGCCTCGACCAACGCGCGATGATAGTTGTCGAGCCCGTTATACTTGCAGCTCTCGCCCATCAAGCAGGCGCTCACCACGATCTTCATTTCCATCCCTCTCAAGCAAAACGCCCCATTTGAGAAAGCTGCTCAAATGGGGCGTCGGCGTTTACTGGCTCGACCGCGGCTTTACTGTTGCTTGGGCATCAGCGGATTCTCGCGCGTGAGGAGGTTCATGAACTCCTCACCCGTGATGGTCTCCTTCTTGTACAGATAACGAGCCAGCTCATGGAGCTTGAACTTGTTCTCCTTGAGGATCTGCAGGGCGCGATCGTGCGCATCCTCAATCAGCTTAGCGACAATCGCGTCCACACGCTCGGCCGTACCAGGGGCGCAGGTGAGCGACGTGTCCTGATTGAGATACGCGTTCTGCACGGTACCGAGCGCCATCATGCCAAACTCGTCGGACATACCAAAGCGCGTCACCATGTTGCGGGCGAGCTTGGTGGCCTGCTCGATATCGTTGGCGGCACCGGTCGTCATCTCGCCAAAGATGAGTTCCTCGGCCGCACGGCCGCCGCAGTAGACGGCAAGCTTGTCCAAGACCTCCTGGCGTGTCGTCAGGAAGCGCTCGTCCTCCTCGACCTGCATGGTATAGCCAAGAGCACCGCTCGTGCGCGGCACGATGGTGATCTTGGTAACCGGCGCGGAACCCTTTTGGCGGGCAGCGACGATGGCATGACCGATCTCGTGGTAGGAAACGACCTGCTTCTCATGGTCGGAAAGCACCGTGGACCTACGCTGTTGGCCGGCAATGACGACCTCCACCGACTCCTCGAAGTCATCCTGGGTTGCACGCTTGCGACCCTCGCGAACGGCGCGCAGGGCGCCCTCGTTGATGATATTGGCCAGGTCGGCGCCCGAGGCACCGGGCGTGGCGCGGGCAATCGCGGTCAGATCGATCGGCGGCTCGGTCTTCACACTCTTGGCGTGAAGCTCGAGGATGTTCTTACGACCGGTCAGATCGGGCAACTCGACGGGAATGCGGCGGTCAAAACGACCGGGGCGCAGCAGCGCCGGATCGAGACTGTCGGGGCGGTTGGTTGCGGCAAGGACAACGATACCCTTGTGGTTATCGAAGCCATCCATCTCGGTCAGCAACTGATTGAGCGTCTGCTCGCGCTCGTCGTTGCCGCTAAAGCCGCCGCCATCACGCTTCTTACCGATGGTATCGATCTCATCGATAAAGACGATACACGGGGCCTTTTCCTTGGCCTGCTTAAACAGGTCACGAACCTTTGCAGCGCCGCGACCAACAAACATCTCAACGAACTCAGAGCCCGAAATACTAAAGAACGGAACACCGGCCTCGCCGGCAACAGCCTTGGCAAGCAGGGTCTTACCGGTACCCGGAGGGCCAACAAGGAGAGCACCGCGCGGCAGCTTGGCGCCGATCTCCTCGTAGCGCTGCGGCTTCTCCAGAAAGTCGACGACCTCCTTGAGAGACTCCTTGGCCTCTTCCTGGCCGGCGACGTCCTTAAAGGTCACGCCCACGTCCTTGGAGGCGATCACGCGCGCGCCGGACTTACCCAGTCCGCCGCCGCCAAAACCGCCGCCGCCAAAGTTCATCGATGGGCCGTCATCACCCATGGCCTTCTTCATGCGGCGGTTGAGCCACCAGCCGATCAGGAAGAAAATCGCCATGGGAAGGATGAGCGTAAGCAGGTAGTAGGTCATCAAACCCGAGTTTTTATCAGGAACGACCGACTCCAGCGAAGCGCCAGACTCAAGCACGCGATCGGTAAAGCCCGCATCGTTCGGCACACCGGTCGTCTTATAGGCGATGTTCTCGTCCTCGCCCTTCTTGGTGTAATAAATCGAGTAATCGTCCGTGTTGTACTCGACCTTGTCGACACTCTTCTTATCGAGCGCTTTGACAAACGTCGAGTAATCGGTCTTCGTAATCTGCTGCGTGTGACCGATGTTAGGGAACAGAACGGTCGAGAGCACGAGGTAGACGACGAAGGCGATGAGCACGTAGAGAATCATATTCCGTCTACGTTTGTTGTCATCCATCTCCATCTGCTTGAACTCCATCTACTGGGGTTGATAATGCTAACTAGAATACCCAACCCGGCCGGCGATAAACCGACGCCGGGCACGAAAGGATAGAGATGGCATCACTGGAAGTCGGCAAGGTTCAAATCTATACGGGCAACTGAACGCGATGAAACCCGACACCACAGAGCTCATACTGACCGGCCGCGGCCTGCTGCCCCTCGCTGACCTCGCCGACCTGGTCACCGAAATGCGCCCCGTCAAACACTACTTCGACGAAGGCCTCCTAGCCCGCCAAGGCATCGAATACTAATTGATCCGAAGGGGACGAAGAGAAACGGATCGTCGACATCACGACGGAGAGCAATGATCCGTTTTCCTCCACCCCAAGGGATCATTAGGCGGTGGCGCGGCCTAGCCAGTTGCCGCTGTGGTGGTAGATGGTGAACATCGTGGCCGTAATGAGCCAGGTTACGGGGTAGACCAGTAGTAGATGCTCGAGCGACGGATCGAAGGGCATGATCGCAAACACCCAGATCACCCTCAAGACAACGGTGCCAAAGATGGTGAGCATCATAGGCTGCAGACTCACGCCGGCGCCGCGAATGGAGCCCGACGCGTTCTCGATAATCGAGAAGATCGCGTAGAACGGCGCGATGAAATGAAGAATCGTCGTGGTGTACGCCGAAATCGAAGCATCGTCGACAAACAGACGCGACAACGGACCCGAGAACACCAGCAGCACGGCAGACAGGCCACCAATGAGCATAAACGACAGCACGAGCGACGTATGGTAGCCCTTGCGCATGCGCTCGTAGTTGCGCGCGCCAAAGTTCTGTGCCGAGAACGTGGTGATCGACACGCCGAGCGCCTCGGTAACCATCCAGATAATGCCATCCAGGCGCCCAGATAGACCCCAAGCAGTCGTGACATCGGCGCCAAACGAATTAACCGACACCTGGATCAACACGTTCGAGATCGAATAGGCAGCCGATTGAAAACCGAGTGGCAGACCACACGAGATCATACTCTTGCAAATACCGCGATCGATGCCGAGCTTAGACAGCGAAAGACGCCATGCACCCGGAGCGCGCATCATGCGAAACACGATCATCGTTGCATTGGAGCAAATGGTCAGCGCCACTGCGATGCCGCAGCCCAGCGCCTCCATATGCAACACAGCGACAAAGATGATATCCAGCACCACGTTAACCAGGCAGCCAGAGGCAATGATCACGGCGGGCCCGCGTGTGTCGCCCACGGCACGCAGCAGTGCGGTTCCCATATTAAGCAGCAGTGCCGCAACCATCGCGGCAAAATAACAGCGAGCATAGGCCACGCCCTCGGCCAATAGTTCATGCGGCGTGTTCATAAGCACCAGCATGGGCTCAACGAACACTATGCCAAGAATCGAGAAAACGATACCGCCCACCAGCGCAAGCGTCATGGCCGTATGGACCGAACGACTCAGTCGCTCATCATCGTGCTGGCCAAAATACTGACCGGTAATAACGGCACAGCCAGCACCCACACCGACGCAAAAACCAATGCAGAGCTCCGTAAGCACCATCGTGGCCTGAATGCCACCCAGTGCGAGCTTGCCGCCAAACTGACCGACGATATACGTACCGATAAGCGTGTAGGCCTGCTGAAAAAACGAACTAAAGAAGATGGGAACGCACAGCGAAAGCAGCTGCTGCCAAATAACACCCTGCGTTACATCGATAGCCGTAGATTTCTTAGCCACACGCCCTCCCCACACGCATACGTCAAACAACAAAACAGCAATTTAAAACCAAAGCCAAAACCAGCTTAGCACCGACTGGCGGCGACCGAAACACCCCGAATCAGAGCCTGGTGCGAAATATCTGCCTAGTGATACAAACCCGGCTGGTAGTGATACTCATTGCTCACGTGCGGGCACAGCTGCCAAAAGGCGACGGCGCTCGCCGCGGCCACGTTGAGCGAATCGACCCCGTGCGCCATCGGAATGCGCACGGCGCGATCACAGCCCTCAATGGTCTTGGCTCCAAGGCCGGCACCCTCGGTACCCATAAAGATCGCCAGGCGGTCAATCTCCTGCAGCACTGGATCGTCCAGCGACACCGAATCATCCGTCAACGCCATGGCGGCACACGAAAAGCCGGCATCGTGCAGCGCCGCCAGCCCATCATGCGGCCATACGCGCGCCTCACTGCCAATACGCGTCCACGGAACCTGAAACACGGTGCCCATGCTCACGCGGGCCGAGCGACGGTACAACGGGTCGCAGCACGTCGGGCTGACCAAAATACCGTCGACGTTCAATGCGGCAGCCGAGCGAAAAATCGCGCCAACATTGGTGTGATCGACAATACCCTCAAGCACGCACACACGCACCGGACGATCCCCCGCCGCCTCGACGACGCCGCCCAAGAACTCATCAACCGGAATCTGACGCGGGCGACGGAACGCCGCGAGCGCACCACGCGTCACGTTAAAGCCCGTCAAATGCTCCATGAGCTCCATGGAGGCCACGAACACAGGAACAGGACCCGCGCCCTCGCGCACAACCAGGCGCTCGAACAGCGGCATCATCTGATCGAGCCAGCGCTCGCCCAAAAGAAAGCTCACCGACTCGTATCCGGCGCGAACCGCACGCTCGATGACCTTGGCACTCTCAGCGATAAAAATGCCCTTCTGCGGCTCCAGCACGCAGCGAAGCTCACGCTCGGTCAGTCGCACGTAGGCATCGAGCCGCTCGTCCTCGAGCGAATCAATTCGCAGTACCTCAACGGCATCAGTCATAGCAGCCAGCCCGCACCCTTCTTTACAGCACATCTATACCAAACGAGGCGACGCTAAGCGCCGCCCCATGCATTCAATCAACCCGATGATACCGTTCACGCCAGACGATTTACGCCTCGATGCGACGATACGTCACGAACTCATAATTGACGCCCTCGTCACCCTCACCAGCGGCAATCGTCGCGACCCCGCTACGCTGCGCAATCTCCCACGCGGGATCGGCGTCCAAGTCGGGGAAGTACGTGTCCACGACATGGGTGCAATGGTTGTGCGTGACCTCGGCCTCGTCGCAATACGGCAAAAACTGCCGATACACCTCGCCGCCACCGATAACCCACGCAACGGGCTCGTCGGCAACCGCGGCGAGCGCCTCGTCGATGCTATGCACCACGTCGACGCCCTCGGGCGCAAAATCCTCGTCGCGCGTGAGCACGATATTGCGACGATTCTTAAGCGGACGCCCGCCGGGAAAACTCAGCAGGGTCTTGCGCCCCATAATAACCGGGCAACCTTTGGTGCACGCCACAAAATGGCGCATGTCGGCGCGATTAGACACCACCATATCGCCCTCGCACCCAATGCCCCAGTCGTCACACACGGCGACGATGGCAGAAAGCTTACACGTCATGAGCGCCACCTACACCGCAATGGGGATGTTCTTGACCTGCGGGCCGTGCTCGTAGCCCTCGACGATCAGATCGTCGGTCGTAAACGCATAGAAGTCATGCACGTCGGGGTTCAGCGTTACCTTAGGCGCCGCAAACTGCGGACGCTCGATAAGCTCACGGACGATATCGACATGACGGTCGTAAATATGGGCGTCGGCTATCACGTGCAGCAGCTCGCCGGGAATCATATCGACCGACTGCGCCACCATCATCAGCAAAATGGCGTACTGGCACACATTCCAGTTATTCGCGGCCAAAATATCCTGGCTGCGCTGGTTGAGAATCATGTTAAGAGTCGGCTTGTCGTCCTGCGGACGTTGCGTGACGTTATAGGTCACGCTGTAGGCGCACGGATACAGGTGCATCTCGGACAGATCGCTGAACACGTACGTGTTCGTCATGATGCGGCGGCTGTACGGCGTGTGCTTGAGGTCGTACAGCACGCGGTCCATCTGGTCGAAGTCGCCCTCGGCATAGTGGCTCTTCTGGCCAATCTGATAGCCGTAGGCCTTGCCGATGGAACCGGTCTCGTCAGCCCATTCATCCCAGATATGGCTGTTGAGGTCATGCACGTTATTGGACTTCTTCTGATAAATCCACAGAATCTCGTCCATGGCAGACTTAAGCGCCGTACGACGCAGGGTGAGCGCGGGGAACTCCTCGCGCAGGTCGTAGCGCGCCGTGACGCCGAAGTTTTTAATGGTATAGGCAGGGGTGCCGTCCTCCCACACCGGGCGGACCTTTTGGCCCTCGGTGGTGGTGCCATGGTCCAGAATATCGCGGCACATGGTTACAAACTGTTGATCAGCTTTGCTCATTGACCCTCCTGTCAGTCGCCTATAAGCGAGATTTATTGTAGCCCAGGCATACTCGACCCCACAGCCCTAACATAAGCGTCATTTTCTGACATATGCCAGAAATATCTTGCGCTTAACGACCAACGCGCTATTCTATTGTTGACATATGTCAGATAAGGAGTGTGCATGGCAGGAAGACGCGAAAAATTGCGCCGCGTCGGGATCATCCCCGAATATCGCGGTTTTACCCCCGACGGCCTTGCCAGCGGAGACGCCATCGACATGACGGTCGACGAGCTCGAGGTCCTGCGCCTCTGTGACCTGGAAGGGCTCAATCAGGAGGAAGTCGCCCAGAACATGGGCATTGCCCGCGCCACGGTGGCGGCAATCTGCAGTCGCGCGCATCGCAAAGTAGCAAACGCGCTGGTCAATGGACGGGCGATCGTCATCGAAGGCGGCAACATCGCGTACTCCCCCATCACCACGACAACGGCCGCATGGCCAGCAAAGGAGACCGGCACCATGAGGGTGGCAACGACGTACGACAACGGCAACATCTTTATGCACTTTGGCCGCAGCGAGCAGTTCAAGATCTATGACATCCAGGATGGCAAGGTGCTCAACGAGCAGGTCGTAGGCACTGGTGGCACCGGCCACGGCGCCTTGGCGGGCCTGCTCGCCAACGGTGGTGTGGACACGCTCATCTGCGGCGGTATCGGCGGCGGCGCTATCAACGCGCTTACCCAGGCCGGCATCACGGTCTATGCAGGTGCCCAGGGCAACTGCGACGCTTGCGTCGAGGAGCTCATCGCCGGCACGCTCGCGCAGACCGGCGAGGCCACCTGCGACTGCCATGGCCACGACCACGAACACGCCCATGAGCATGGTGAATCCTGCGGCTGCCACGGCCATCACGAGAACGAGGGCCACGAGGGCTGCGGCTGCCACTAACACTAAGCACCTCGGCGCTAAGACGAGCCATGCGTGCAACAAGCCACACAACGACGAAGGCCGCCTGGAATACCATCCAGGCGGCCTTCGCCATACACGACTCAACCAGTCGTTACTTATTATTGCGCATCTGCGCTTCCATCTGGCGCAGCAGGTCCATATCGGACTTGGGGCCGCCCGTTCCCAGGCCGCCCATGCCGCCCAGGCCCATGGCATCCAGACCGGGAATATTGGGCATGCGCATCTTTTTGCCCTTCTTACCCTTTTTGCCCTTCTTGCCGCCGGCCTGCGCCTGATTGGCCATCGTGCGCATGCGGCCCATCATCTTATTCATCTCGCCCCACTGCTTCATAAGGCTGTTGACCTCGGTGGGAGTCACGCCGGCGCCCTTGGCGATGCGGGCGCGACGCTGGCCGTTGATGATGGAGGGACGCAGGCGCTCTTCCTTGGTCATCGACATGATGATGGCCTCGTTCTTGTCGAAGATACCCTCGTCCAGGTTGCCGCCCATCTGGTTGAGCGCGCGCCGGCCACCGGGAAGCATGCCCAAGATGCCCTTCATGCCGCCCATCTTCTTGACGGCTTTCATCTGGTCGAGCATGTCGTTCATGGTAAAGCCCTCGCGCAGCATGCGCTCGGCGGCCTCGAGCTGCTCTGCGTCGGCCGCCTCCTGGGCCTTCTCGATGATGCCGACAACATCGCCCATGCCCAAGATTCGCTTGGCCATACGATCGGGATAGAACGGCTCAAGCGAATCGGGTTTCTCGCCCATGCTCACGAACTTGATGGGCTTGCCGGTCACCTGGCGCACCGAAAGCGCGCCACCACCACGGGCATCGCCGTCGAGCTTGGAGATGATCACGCCGTCAAAGTCGGTACGCTCGGCAAAGGTCGAGACGACGTTGACGATATCCTGGCCGGTCATGGCATCGACGACCATCAGCACCTGATCGGGCTTGACGGCCTTCTTGATGTCCACGGCCTCCTGCATCATCTGCTCGTCGATCTGCAAACGACCGGCGGTATCGACGATGACCACGTCACGCAGGTGGTCAACGGCCTCCTGGATGGCGCCCTTGGCGATGTCAACCGGGTGCTCGCCATCGCCACGGAAGACCGGCACGCCGATCTCTCCGCCAAGCGTGGCCAGCTGGTCGGCAGCGGCGGGACGGTAGACGTCGCACGCGGCGAGCAGCGGCGAGCGGCCCTGCTTCTTGAGCAGGTAGGCCAGCTTTACGGCCGCCGTGGTCTTACCGGAGCCCTGCAGGCCCACGAGCATGATGACATTGGGAATGCGGTTACTAAAGACGAGCTTGCTCTCTGTGGAGCCGAGCATCTCGGTGAGCTCGTCGAGCACGATCTTGACGACGTTTTGCGCTGGCGACAGCGACTCCATGACCTCGGCGGTCATGCAGCGCTCCTTGGTCTTGGCGACGAACTCCTTGACGACCTTGAAGTTGACGTCGGCCTCGAGCAGCGCCATGCGAATGTCGCGCATGGCCGAGGTGATATCGGCCTCGGTCAGCTTGCCCTTGCCGCGCAGGCGGTCAAATGTGTCGTTGAGGCGATCGCTCAGGGAATCAAACACTAGTCACTCCTTAATTGGACTCGCCCAACAGGGCGCGGCAGAAATCTTTGGCATTGAACTCCTGCAGGTCATCGACCTGCTCGCCCACACCCACGCGCAGGATCGGGAGCTTGAGCTTCTCGGCCACGGCCATGGCGATACCGCCCTTAGCCGTGCCGTCGAGCTTAGTCATGATAATACCGTCCAGGCCCAGTGCCTCGTTAAACTCGAGCGCCTGGTTCAGACCGTTCTGGCCGGTGGCGGCATCGATCACGAGCACGACTGAGACGGGCATGGGGCCGGCGGCCATATTGGCGGCGCGCTTACGCGTCACGTTAACCACCTTGGCAAGCTCGCGCATGAGCTCAGGGCTCGTGTGCAGACGACCGGCGGTGTCGATAAGCACCAGGTCGCTGCCACGCTTATCGGCCTCGTCGAGCACGTCGTAGCAAACACTTGCCGGATCGGAGCCGCGGTCACGCTTGATGACGGGGACGCCGGCGCGCTGGCCCCACACATCGAGCTGCTCGATGGCGGCGGCGCGGAAGGTGTCGGCCGAACCGATCACCACGTTCTTGCCGCGGGCGGCCATGGCGCTCGCGATCTTACCGACCGTCGTGGTCTTGCCGGCACCGTTAATGCCCACAAACAGCACGCAACTCGGCGTATCGGAGAACGGATCTCGCTCGATGGGCACAAAGTGCTGCTCAAGCTGCTCGGCCAGGGCGCGACGGAGTTGCGGGGCGGTCCTGAGGTTCTTCTTGGCCGCGGCATCGCGCAGGTCATCGGAGACCTGAATGGCGACCTCGGCACCCATGTCACCCATGACGAGGGTGTCCTCAAGGTCCTCCCAAAAGTCCTCGTCGACCTCGCCGCCAAAGTAGAAGACCTCGTTGAGGGCCTCGCGGCTGCGCTCAAGTCCGCGCGAGAGAGCATCGAAGAATCCCATTATGCATTCACGACCTTTCCGGTTTCGCGATCGAGTTTTTGCGAGACGACGCGACTGACGCCGTCGGCTTGCATCGAGACGCCATAGAGGACGTCAGCGTCCTCCATAGTACGGCGCTGATGCGAGATAACCAAGAGCTGCGTATCGGAACGCAACACATCGAGCGCGCCGATGAGCTTGGACAGGTTGGCGTCATCGAGCGCCGCCTCGACCTCGTCCAGCACATAGAACGGCACCGTGCGCGTGCGATACACGGCAAAGAGCAGGGCGAGCGCCGTCAGACTCTTCTCGCCGCCCGACATGAGCATCATCTTGGTGATACGCTTGCCGCGCGGCTGCGCCACGACCTCGATACCCGTCTCGGCAGGATGCTCGGGATCGGTCATCTCCAGATGAGCCTGACCGCCCGGGAAGAGCATAGCGAAGATCTCGCGGAAGTTCGCGTCGACCTTCTCAAACGTCACCAGGAACGCCTTGCGCATCTTGCGATCAATGGCCACCGTGATCTTGGTGAGCGCCTTGCGCGCGCTCTCCAGATCGGCCAGCTGCTCCTCGATGTAGTCGGCGCGGCGCTTGAGCTGCTCGTACTCCTCCATGGCAACTTGGTTAACGGGACCAAGGTTGTTGATCTGGCGCACAAGCTGGTTGAGTTCGCGCTCGGCGGCATCGCGATCGGTGGGCGCGGGAAGCATGAGCGCTTCCTCGAGTACCGTGGTGCCATCGGCGGTAATGGCCTTAATGGCGGCCTCTACCTGCACCTCGAGCTTGCCACGCGCGACCTTGAACTCGTTTTGCGTGGCGGAGGCGGTATCGACCCGCTCCTTGGCGCGAGAGACCTCTGCCTTGGCGTCCTCGATGGTCTTCTTGAGCGAAGCGGAGTCCGCCTCCTCCAGAGAGGCCTGGTCACGCAGGCGCGCTGCCCAATCCGACGCGCGTTCCAACAGGGCAGAATAGCGTTCGTGCATGGGATCGACGCGCAGGCGCAGCAGCTCGAGCGAGCGCGAGGCCTGGCGTGTTCCGCGGATACGGCGGTCGATGCCCTCCAGACGATGCTCCAGATCGGGCACACGGCCCTTCAGAGAACGAAGACGCTCGCTCGTCTGGGCCAGACGCACCTTGGCATCGGCGAGCTTGCCGGCAGCCTCAGAGTCGTCGCGACGCACGCGGTCGAGCTCGTCGTTGGCTTCGGCAATCTGCAAGCCCAGATCGCTTGCCTGCGCACGGGCCTCGTCACGCGAACGGGTGAGCTCGTCCACGCGCGGGCGCGCGGCGCGAACGGCTTCTGAGGCCTGCTCGCGGCGCTTGGAAATACGCACGCGCTCGACCTCGGCATTGTTGGCGCTCTGCTCTAGGCGGCCGATCTCGGACAGCAGGGAGCGGCGCTCACCCTCAAGGCGGGCAATCTCTCCGGCGGCATCGCCCTCGGCGGCACGAGCCTCCTCGACGGCCGCATTGGCCTCCACGACCTGATCCGACACATGCTCAAACACGGCAGCCAGATCGGGCTCCAGGCCCTCCAGCTCGCGAATGCGACGCTTGCGCTCCAGAGCACCCGAGGCCTCGCCGGCATCTAGCCCCACACGCACCAGGCCGCCACAGCTTACGCGGGCGCCATCGGGAGTCACGTAGGTCACACCGTCAACGACCGGCGCCGACAGCGCGGCAGCAAGATCGTCCACTACGTAATATCCGCCGAGCAACGCCTCGACGACGGGACCGTAGCCTGCGCGCACGGACAGACGATCAACCAGACGGGTACCGGCAGCGCCCTCAGCGGCGGTAGAGCCGCTCACGCCGCGCGCCACCAGCAGCGCCTCGCCCGAAGCCTTCTTCTGGTCCAGAGCGGCACGACCGGCACGCTCAAGCGCGGACGCATCGTCGAACAGCAGCGCATCGATATCGCCGGCGAGCAATTGCTCAACCAAGCCCTCAAGCTCGCGCGGGGCCTCGAGCACGTCGCCCAGACGACCCGAGACATCATCGCCCAGCGCACCCACCAGACGGCTCACCAGCGGCGAGCTGTCAGCCATGCGGGCATCGAGTTTCTTTTGGCTGGCAAGCTCCGAGCGCACCTCGGATAACTTGTTGCGCGCCTCACTCTCGCGGGCACGCAGGTCCTTCAGGGCCGCGCGTGCCGCCTCGGCGGCCTCACACGCATCGACCTGAGCCTGGCGCGCTTCCTCAAGAGCGCCCTCAAGCTCCTCGGCGCGGTCGCGACGGCTCTCGAGCGAGGCCGTGACCTCCTCGAGCTGCTCGTCAATCTGCTCCAGGCGCGAGGCATACATGTTGTCCTCGACCTCGGCATTGCTCAAGGAATCCTTCACCTTGGCGAGCTCGAGCGCGGCATTATCGGCCACGCGCTGCGCATCGCGTTGCTCGCGCGTGAGTTGCGAAATCTGATTGTCGAGCGCCACGCGACGCTCGTGGAGCTCAGCAGCGGCAGGACCGGCGGCGTCAACGTCCTCCTGGGCCTGCATGTGCGCGCCGGTCACTTCCTCAAGCTGCGCACGCGCGTCCTCGAGCTCCTCGACCACGCGACGACGCTGATGCTCGGAGCTCGAAATCTGCCCGCGCATGTCAGACAGGCGCGACACCATGTTGTGGCCCTTTTCCTCGAGCAAGCGCATGTCGGAGTTAATGCGGCCGACCACATCTTGCATATGACGGCGCTGCTCGCCTAGGTCGCCCACAAACAGGCCCTTTTCCTCGAGCATGACCTGGAGCTTCTCGAGCTCGCGCTCCTTTTCGCCCAAGCGGTACTGCGCAAGCTCAAGCTCGGCGGCACCTTCCTTGGAGCGGCTCTCCAGGTCGTTCCACTGCGACTGCAGCGAACGCAGCTCGTCGACGGCTAGCATCTGCGTAAGCTCGTTCGCGCGCGAGGACAGCTCTTTGTACTTGCGCGCGCGATCGACCTGACGCTCCAGCGGTCGCAGCTGACGGGCGATTTCCTTATTGATGTCGCGAGCACGCGTCAGATGCTCGTCCATCGACTTAATCTTTTTGAGCGCACGCTCCTTGCGGCGCTTGTGCTTGGAGATGCCGGCGGCCTCCTCGATAAGGGCGCGGCGCTCCTCGGGGCGGCTCTGCAAAATGGCGTCGAGCTTGCCCTGGCTGATGATGGAATGCGTATCCTTGCCCAGGCCCGAATCGTGCAGGATGTCCTGAATGTCCATCAGGCGGCACGGGCTCGAGTTGATGAGGTACTCGCTTTCGCCCGAGCGATACATGCGACGGGTGATGGCGACCTCGTCAAAATCGACGGGCAGCATATGGTCCGAGTTATCGAGCACCAGCGTGACCTCAGCGACACCCACCGGCTTGCGCGCTGACGAGCCCGAGAAGATGACATCCTCCATGGCCTGACCACGCAGCTGCTTGGCGCTCTGCTCGCCCAGGACCCACAGAATCGAGTCAGAGATGTTCGATTTTCCCGAGCCGTTGGGGCCGACGATGACGGTCAGGCCCGGCTCAAACGTCATATGGGCGCGGTCGGCAAACGACTTGAACCCTTTGAGCGTGAGGGACTTGAGATACACGGTTCCTCGCTTAAACAGGCTTCTTGTTGAGAATCACGCCGTTGGTGGTGTAACCCATGCGGTCGAGCGCTTCGAGCGCGGCGGCTCCCTCGGCTTCCTTCTTTGAAGAGCCGGAGCCGCGACCCTGGCGAATGCCATCGATCAAAACCACGGCGGTAAAGGTGGGCGCATGCGCCGGGCCCTCGGAGCCAACAAGCTTGTACGCCGGGGGTTCGTGACCGTCGGCTTGCACGCACTCCTGCAAAAACGACTTGGGGTTCGCAGGATGCTCGGCACGCTCGGAAGCCAAATGCGGCTTAAGCGTACGATGGATAAACTCCGCTGCGGCATCCCAGCCGGCATCCAGGTACAGTGCGCCCACGAGCGACTCGTAGACGTTCTCGAGCGCCGAATGCAGGCCGCGCGCACCGGTACCGGTCTCGGAGGCACCAAAGATGATGATGTCGTCGATGCCCAGCTCGTGAGAAACCTCGGACAGCGTAGCGCCCGAGACAAGCGACACCTTCAGGCGCGTGAGCTTGCCCTCGTCAAACTCCGGATAGGACTCAAACAGGGAGCGTGCGACCACAGCGCCCAAAATGGAATCGCCCAAGAACTCAAGGCGCTCATAGCTGGCAGAAACCGGCTGGCCCTCGACTGCCGAGGGATGCGTAAGGGCCGCGCGCAGCAGCACCTTATTATTGAACTCGTGGCCCAGAATTTCCTGGGCGCGCGTAAGTCGTTCAGACAAAGCCAAGACCTAGGCCTCCCTGGCGTTTTCGATAGCGTCGACGGCGTCGGCGACAGAGTTGAGCGAGAGCAGGGTCTCGTCATCGATCTCGAGGTTGAACTCGTCCTCGATAGCCGTAACCAGCTGCAGGCGCTCGAGCGAGTTGGCATCGAGGTCGTCAAAGGTGGTCTCATCGCTAATTTCGGCAACATCGACGCCCAGAACGTCAGCAGCGACCTCGGCGATCTTGTCGAAGATTTCGGAGCGGTCCATAGCGCTTCCTCTCATAGTGCATGAATACCAAAAAATGGTACCGCCCGGGCGGTACCAAGACACGGTTCTGATTCTACCCCACGACGTGCGCCCCGAGGCGCATAACGCCGCTGTTATAAAACGATACCGTCCATAGAGTTGGCGACATTCTCGACCAGCCCGGCGCGCACGGCTTCGGCCGCCGCGAGCGTACCGTTTTTGACAGCCTCGACCGAGGTGGCGCCATGGCCGATCAGGACCACGCCGCGCAGGCCCAAAAGAATCGCGCCGCCCTTGGCGTCGCCCGAAAGCTTGGCCTTAATCTCGCGCATCTGCTTTTTGATGAGCAGCGCGGCAATCTTGGTGCCGAGCGAAGCCATAAAGGCGCCCTTGAGCTCCTGCAGCAAAAACTTGGCAGCGCCCTCGGTGGCCTTGAGCGCAATATTGCCCGACATACCATCGGCAACGACGACATCGAAGTTACCCGAGGTGATGTCCGTTCCCTCGCAGTTACCAACAAAGCCGGGAACGGCGGCTTTCATGGCCGGGAAGCAGGCCTTGGTAAAGTTGGAGCCCTTCTCGTCCTCGGTGCCGTTGGCAAGCAGACCCACGCGGGGATGCTCGATGCCCAGGACGACACGGGCATAGGCGCTACCCATCTGGGCAAAACGTACCATGTCATCGACCTCGACATCGGGGTTGGCGCCCATATCGCACAGCACCGTCAGACCGCCGGCGCGATTGGGCAGCGCATTGGTCAGACAGGGGCGCACCGGCTGCTTCTTGCCTTCGGCCTGATACCTAAACGGCGTCACGTAGGCGGTGGCAGCGGCGGCCATGGCGCCGGTGGAGCCGGCAGAGAAAAACGCGTCCGCGTTGCCCTTCTTAATGGCGCGGCAAGAAAGCACAATCGAGGACTTGCGCTTAGTCATCACGGCGCGAATGGGATCGTCATCCATGGCGATAACGTCGGGTGCCTCCAGGGCCTCGACGCGCGCATGGGAAGCGGCAAAGGGATTGACGATTTCGGCGGGGCCAGCTGCCAAGACCTCGATATCGGGATCGGCAGCAAGTGCAGCCTCGATACCATCGAGAACAACCTGAGGTTTCTCGTCTCCGCCCACAACGTCTACACAAACGCGAACGTTACTCATATACATGCTCCTTATACAAAAATGGCCGACTCATTGAGCCGGCCATTGTGGTTCCATTTGGAACGGCATCGCATCCAGAGTATACCGTTACTCGGTAACGATAACCTCGCGGTCCTTGTAGAAACCGCAGCTGGGGCACACGTGGTGCGGAAGCTTGACAGCGCCGCAACGAGGGCACGTGGACTGAGCCGCAGCCGAGATCTTCATGTTGGCGGAACGACGGGTGTGAGTGCGGATACGACCCTGCTTTTGTTTAGGTACGGGCATAGTGACCTTCCTTATGAACTATCCAGTGTGGCGATTACGCGCAAGTAGCGATACTACCACAGTTTTACTCATCAAGCTTGAGATTCTTCAATGCTGCAAATGGATTTTCCGTGGCAGCGGCCCATTCTGCCTCTGCCTGGGCGGCGCAATCGCATTGCTCGACGTTGAGATTGCAGCCGCAAGTGGGGCACAGACCGCGGCAATCGGGCTTGCAGAGCACCACAAACGGGGTGTCCATAACGACCGCGTCATTGATGGGCTCACCCAGATCGACGAGACGGTCCTCACCCAGGAGCTCGTAGCCGTCCTCGTAGGCCTCGGGATCCTCGGGCTCCTCAAAGAGGTAGAACTCCTCGATCTCGCCGGCGATATCAAACGAGGCGGGCTCCAGGCAACGGTCGCACTCGCCGGTGGCGTGCGCGCGGACCATGCCCGTGAGCAAGACACCGGTACCGGCATTGGTAAAGACAACGTCGTAGTCGATGCCGTCCTGAAGCTGGTACTCCTTCTCGCCCACCGTGTAGGTGGCGACATCGACCTTACCGGTCAGCGGATACGAATCTCCAGGAAACTCGAGCTGCTCGGAAAGATCGACGGTAACGCTCGGGAACTCAGCCATTACCACTGACCATTCTGTTGGGCGGCACCCTCGTTGAGCTGCTGACGGCAACGGGTAACGGTGCCGGTCAGGCTCTTGAGGTTCTCCTCCAGGTGCGTAAAGACCTGCTCTGCATAGTCCTCGGCAGCATAACGCGTCTCGCGCTCGTACTGCTGGGCACGATCGCGGATGTCGTCGGCCTGCTGCTGCGCAAGGCGGACGATCTCCTGCTCACCGGCAATGGTGAGGGCCTGCTGCTGAGCGTCAGCGATGATGGAATCGGCCTGAGCGGCGGCGGAAGCCATGAGCTCCTCGCGCTCCTTAAGGATACGGCGGGACTTCTGCCACTCCTCGGGATAGCTCATGCGGATCTCGTCGAGGATGTTGAAGAACACGTCGGCGTCGATGACCTTGAACTGAGCGTTCTTGCCGAAAGGCGGCTTGGCTTCCTCGATCAGCCCTTCGAGCTCATCGACCAAGCTGACGATCCTATCGCCAGGAAAATTCTCGCCCGGCATCCGGTCTCCTTTCATAGGTAACATATCATCGTGCTAGTTTACCACATGCCACCAGGCAATAAGAAACGTCACGAAAAGCGATGTTTGAGCGCTTCGGCCACGTTGGGCGGGACAAACGTCGATACGTCACTACCGAGCGAGGCGATCTGGCGAACAACCGAGCTCGAGATATAGCCGTACTGCGGCGCGCTCATGACAAAGATGGACTCCAGCTCGTTATCCAAGCGATAGTTGAGGTCGGCCTGCTGCAGCTCGTACTCAAAGTCGGTCATGGCGCGCAGGCCCTTGACCACAGCCCCCGCCCCCTGCTCGCGAGCGAAGTCGACCAAGAGGCCGGTAAAGGGCAGGACCTCGACGCCGTCGATATCACCAAGCGCCTCGCGGGCCAGCGCCACGCGCTCATCGAGCGTAAACGTGGTGCCCACACCGTTTTTACCCTGCGACTCGGCAACAGCGACGATCACGCTGGGAAAGATGCGGCGGGCGCGGCGGATCACATCGATATGGCCAAACGTGATGGGATCAAAGGTGCCCGGGACGATCACGCGGTTGATGGTGTCACTCATGAGCATCCTCCTGAAACGTCGTGGCATCGTTGTTGTCAGCATCGGTGCCGGCGTTATCGCCCTCGCCATCGTTATCGCCGACCCAACGAAGCAGGTCAACCGAGGTAATGCCGTAGCGCTTCTCACGTACAGTCTCAAAGCCTGCCGGATGCGCGCCCGCATCGGCAGCGGCATGCTCAAACAAGGCGTAAGCGCCAGGTGCAAGTAAACCCTGCTGGGCCAGGTTCTGCAGCAGTTCCTCGACCGGCTCGGCACCAAAAGCATAGGGCGGGTCGAGCAGGACCAGATCAAAGGGGCCGCCCGGTACACGACCGCGCGAGGCACTCGCCAGCATGTCGCCCGTGACCACGCGCCAACGCGCACGGTCGCGGCAGAGCGACTCGATATTCTTGGTAATGAGCCGCGCGGCGTTGCGATCGATCTCAAACGTCGTGAGCGAGCGGGCCCCACGAGAGAGCATCTCTAACCCTAAGGCACCGGAGCCGCCAAAGGCGTCCAGCACGCGGACCTCGTCCAGATCGAAGTCGAATACCGACATGACCATAGATGCGCACGCCTCGCGTACGCGATCAGTCGTGGGGCGGGTGACATCGCGACCACGGGGCTCCTCGATCTTACGACCGCGCCATTCGCCGCCGATGATTCTCATCCTCCGCTGACCTCCTTAAAAATATGTCGATAACGCATGGCGACCGCGTCGCGCAGGGGGCGCGTCGCCACGGAGTCAAGTCTACAAGCATACCGCAAGAGCTCGACCGCGTCCAAATGGGCCCACTCGATCAGCTCCTCGTCGGCATCCAGGTCGACAAAGCGCAGGGTCACACCGCCGTGCTGGCGGTACCCCAGGATTTCGCCCTCATGGCGCAGGCGCAGGTCCATCTGGGCGAGTGTAAAGCCATCAGAGGTTTTTTCGAGCGATTGCAGGCGATCTTGCGCTGCCGAAGCGCCACCGTTGCCCTTGGAGTGCGTCATGACCAGGCACGTGCCCGACACGCTGCCACGGCCCACGCGACCGCGCAGCTGGTGCAGCGCAGCCAACCCAAAGCGCTCGCCGTTCTCGATGACCATGACGGTGGCGTTAGGCACGTCGACGCCCACCTCGACCACCGTAGTCGAGACGAGCACGTCGATCTCGCCACGCTTAAAGGCGTCGATCACACGATCCTTCTCCCCCGCCGGCATGCGGCCGTGAAGGCGCTCGATGACAAGACCCGGCAACGCCAGACGCAGGCGATCGAGCTCGGTTGCCGTATCGTGCAGCGGCACGGGGACCGTCACGCGGCCCTCGTCGTCGCGGGCGATACCAGGTACGTCTTCCAGCTCATCGGCCGAATCACTCGGCTCCACAAGTGGGCAAATCACGTAGGCCTGCTGGCCCTTTGCATGTGCCTCGCGGATGGCGCCATAGGCGAGGTCGCGGCTCGACTCGGTGAGCACGCGTGTCGTCACGCCAGCGCCAGGGACGGGCCGATGGCGGATGATACTCGTGTCCAGATCGCCGTAGACCGAAAGCGCCAGCGTACGCGGGATTGGCGTTGCCGTCATAACGAGCAGATCGGCACCGGGGCCCTTCGCGCGTAGGGCGTTACGTTGGCCGACGCCAAACCGGTGCTGCTCGTCGATGACGACAAGCGACAGATGCTTGAACGCAACGTCATCCGAAAGCACCGCATGGGTGCCAAAGAGCACGTCAATCTCGCCCGATTCCAGCTGTGCATGGATGCGCTCGCGCTCTGCGGCCGGCGTGGCACCCGTCAGAAGCGCCCAGGACATGCCGGCCTGAGAGAGCAGAGGGCCGGTCTTATCGGCATATTGGCGCGCCAGCACGCCCGTGGGCGCCATAACACAGGCCTGCGTGCCGCTATCAGCAGCCACAGCCAGCGCGCAGGCGGCAACGGCGGTCTTACCGGTACCGACATCGCCCAGCAGCAGGCGGTTCATCACACGCCCGCCATCGCACATATCGCGCAGGATATCTTGGAACGCGACCTCCTGCTCGTCGCTCAGCGAAAAGGGCAGGGCTTGCTTGAGTGCGGCCAGGTGCTCGCCCGCGGTGTGGGCATAGGGCACCACATCGACTAGGCCGCCATCGTTGCGCAGGCGCAGCGCCAGCTGAAGGTAAAGGCACTCCTCATAAGCAAGGCGACGTCGCGCGATATCCCGCTCAGCCATACTCGATGGAAAGTGGATCGATCGAAGCGCGCGGGCATTGCTCATCAGGCGGCGCTTGACGCGCAAGCGTGCGGGAATCGGGTCGAAGGGATTGCCGACGACCTCGAGCGCGCCGCTTACGATGCGGCGCATCCACGCCTGGCTCACGCCGTCACTCACATAATGGACCGGCAAAATGGTACCCGCAGCACGCCCTTCCTCGAGCTTTTCAAAGTGCGGAGAGGCCATCTGCTTAAAACCGTAGGCAAACTCAACCTTGCCCATCACGGCCAGGCGGTCGCCCTGCTTAAGCTGCTGGGCAATCCAGGGCTGGCGGAAAAAGGCGACCTGCAGCACGCCCGTCTCGTCAACGAGTGAGACCTCGGTCACCTGCATGCGCGGACGCGGCTGTTTTTGGACGATACGGTCGACCGTGGCGATGATGGTGCACACAGTACCGATGGGCGCCATCTCGATAGACCAAGAACGGGTAAAGTCCAGGTATCGATGAGGGATATGGAGAAGGAGGTCCCCCACCGTCCGAATTCCCAGACGGCGAAGGGCCTCCTCACGTTTACCCGAAACATATTTGAGTCGCGCGATATCCTCGTCGAGCGCATTGCTCTGGGCAAAGCGCTCCGAGACGCGCGGCACGGAGCACAGCTCGGACATAGGCAGAGCCTACTCGATCGAGAAGATCACGGGATAGAGCGGCTGCTCGCCACGATGGGCGTCGATCTCCAGATCGGGCTGAGCCTCCTCGATGGCGTCGACGATCTCCTGGAAGGCCTCGTCGGATAGCTCCTCGCCGGCCAGAATCGTCAGCGCGTCGCCTTCCTCTTCCTCCTGCATGCGGTTGATGCAGTCGAGCGTGACCTGCTTCACGTCGGAACCGACCACGTCGATGGAGCCGGCGATGATGCCCAAGACGTCACCGGAGTGAATCGGAGAGCCGTCCGAGGCGCTGGAGTCGCGCACGGCGCGGGTGACCTCGCCATCGCGGACCTCGCTGATGGCGTCAACCATGGCGGCAACGGCGTCCTCGAGCTCAGAATCGGGCAGGACGGCGAACAGCGCGGAGAACGCCTGCGGGACGGTCTTGGTGGGAACGACGGCGACCTTCTTGTCGGTGCAGGCAGAGGCTGCGGCATCGGCAGCCATGCGGATGTTGCCGTTATTGGGCAGGATGATGACCGAGGTCGCGTTGACCTGGTCGACGGCGCCCAACAGGTCGGCGGTCGAGGGGTTCATGGTCTGGCCACCCGAGACGATCACGTCGACGCCGAGGGACTTGAGGATGTCGGCCTCACCGGAACCGGCGGCAACGGCGACAAAGCCCAGGGCCTTCGCGGGCTCGGCGGCCTTCTCCTGTTCCTCGTGGATCTTAGCGGTACGGTCGTGGGCCTCCATCTCCATGTTGTGGATAAAGACCTCATAGATCTGACCAAGCTGCAGCATGTGCTCGAGCACCAGGTTGGGGGTGTTGGAGTGCACGTGGATCTTGTAGTCGGGATAGGCACCCACGAGCAACTCGCAGTCGCCCATGGAGCCCAGGAACTTAAGGCACTCGTCCTCGTCAAACGGGGCATCGGCCTTAAAGAGGAACTCGTTGCAGTAGCGGAACTCCGAGCCCTCCCAGTCATCGTTGGCCTCGATCTCAACGCGACCGAGGGCCGCATCGCGGGCAGAGCCGGCAGAATCAAACGTGGCGGAGAAATCCTCGACAACGGTGCTACGGCCGAGCCCAGCGGCAACAAAGTTCTCCAGGAAGATGGCAAAGCCAAAGGCGCCGGAGTCGACCACGCCGTTCTCCTTCAGAACCGGCAGCAGGTCGGGCGTGCGGGCGACAGACTGGTAGGCCTCGACAACGATGGCATCGAGCGCGTCCTCGGCCGAGAACTTCTTCTTTTCGCACTCGTCGGCCTTGGTCGAGACGTCGCGCAGTACCGTGAGGATCGTGCCCTCGATGGGCTTGCGGACGGCCTGGAAGGCGACCTTGACGGCACGACGGAACGCATAAGCGATGTTGGCGGAGGTGATGGGTTCATCGGCAGAGACGAGGCCCTCGGCCACGCCGCGCAGAATCTGCGACGTGATGACGCCGGAGTTACCGCGGGCGCCCATGAGGGAGCCGTGAGTGATGGCGCCGGCGATGGCCTCCATGTCGGCATCGGCGGGAAGGGCGGAGAGCTCCTTGGTCACCGAGGCGAGCGTGAGCGACATGTTGGTGCCGGTATCGCCGTCGGGTACGGGGAAGACGTTGAGCTTGTTGATCTCCTCGGCCTTGTCGGAAACGGCAGCCGCAGCGATCGGAAAACAGGTGCGAATGGTCTTTGCAATCATGGGTATTTGAATCTCCGTTTTCGGATGCTAGTTCAGACGGCTCTTGAGCGCGTCGATATGGATGCCGATCTTAAGGCTGGCGGGATCGATCTGGGCGATCTCCTGCAAAGTGAAGGCAACGGAGCTCGAAAGATTGTGGCAGACGGACTTCATGTTGACGCCGTTCTCGAGCACGACGTGAAGGTCGACCGTAAGGCCGTCCTCGTCGGCGGAGACAAGCACACCCTTGCGGAGGCGCTGACCGGCAAGCAGGCGCACGCTCTCGGCGCCCTGGAGCTGCTCGGCCATACCGACGACGCCATAGCACGTCATCGCGGCATAACCGGCAATATCGGCAATAACGTCGTTCGAGACGCTCAGGCTGCCGTTAATGGTCTCAGACACAAGAATCTCCTTTTCTTGGTGCTCGCGGCACCATGTCGTGGGAGCAATCATTGCAATATTCTACAACGACCGCGCCATGTTGAGGTGGCGGGCCTCGGGATTACATCCTCGACACGAAATGTTGATACGGTAACGTTCGCGCCAAGCGATCGCGACATGAAAAAACCCGCCGCATAAGCGACGGGTTTTACAACCTGGCTCCCCGGGTAGGACTCGAACCTACAACAGCGCGGTTAACAGCCGCGTGCTCTACCATTGAGCTACCGAGGAATTTAAAGCCCAACGGAAAGGGCTGGAAAATTCTGGCTCCCCGGGTAGGACTCGAACCTACAACAGCGCGGTTAACAGCCGCGTGCTCTACCATTGAGCTACCGAGGAATAGGTGCGTGCTCTCAAGCAACGAAGTTTATTATACGGACGATCTGGCGAAGGGCAAGAACTTTTTTAAGAAATTTTCCGACCCAGTCATTGGGGACGTTCTTAAACGACTAGTCATTCAAGAACGTCCCCAACGACTACATAAAAGCGCCCTCAAGCGGATGTGCTTGAGGGCGCTTCTTGCTTGCGAGGTTAAGACTCAATATAGTCTTTCAGCTTGCTCGAGCGGCTCGGGTGGCGGAGCTTGGCCAGGGTCTTGGACTCGATTTGGCGGATGCGCTCGCGCGTGACGCCAAACTCGCGGCCGACTTCCTCGAGCGTACGGGGATGTCCGTCGACAAGGCCAAAGCGTAGCTCGATAACCTTGCGCTCACGATCGGCAAGCGAGTCGAGCACCTGGGTGAGCTGCTCCTGCAGCATGGAGAAGCTGGCGGCATCGGGCGGAACGATGGCCTGGGAGTCCTCGATAAAGTCGCCCAGCTGGGAATCCTCTTCCTCGCCGATGGGGGTCTCGAGCGAAACGGGCTCCTGCGAGATCTTCTGGATCTCGCGGACGCGGTCGGCGCTCATGTCCATCTCGGCACCGATCTCCTCGGGGGTCGGGTCGCGACCCAGGTCCTGGAGAAGCTGGCGCTGCACGCGGACGAGCTTGTTGATGGTCTCGACCATGTGCACGGGAATACGGATGGTACGGGCCTGGTCGGCGATAGCGCGCGTGATGGCCTGACGGATCCACCACGTGGCGTACGTGGAGAACTTAAAGCCCTTCTGGTAGTCGAACTTCTCGACGGCGCGAATCAGACCGAGGTTGCCCTCCTGGATCAGGTCCAGGAACAGCATGCCGCGGCCAACATAGCGCTTGGCGATGGAGACGACCAGACGCAGGTTTGCGCTGATGAGTGCCTGCTTGGCTTCGAGGCCCACGTTCTCAATGCGCGTAAGACGACGCATCTCGGCACGCGTGAGCTCGAGCTCGCCTGCCTCGGCAGCCTCGAGCTTCTCGGTGGCCTCGAGACCGGCCTCGATCTTCATGGCCAGATCGACCTCTTCGGAAGCGGTCAGCAGGTCGACCTTACCGATCTCCTTGAGGTACATACGGACCGGGTCGCCGGTCAGCATCACCGTGGAGGCATCGATGCCGCGCACGCGCGAACGCGAACGGGACGTGCGCACGGTGCGCTTCTTCTTGCTCTTGGAAGAACCCATCTCGGCGTCGGCCTGACGGGCCATCTTGAGCTCATGATCGTCGAGCGAGCCGGAATCGTGCTCGTCGTCGTCATCGAAATCATCGGTATCGTTATCGTCATCGTCGACGTCCATGGGGGCGTCGTCGTTACCGCTCGCGGAGATAATCTGGATGCCGCTGTTGCGCAGCGCGGAATACACCGCGGTGAGCTGCTCGTCAGAAACATCGATATCCTTCAGGGCGACCTGAATCTCGTCCTCGGTTACCGAAGTCCTGTTTGAGCCGTTGCCCATAAGCTTTGCAACGTAGGATTCCAGCCCAGTACCCGTGCTCTCAGTCTTTTTTGGCACAGATTCTCCCTTCATAGTCCACAGGACTCAATACTTTAGCACACACATAGACGTCTATACCCAAAAAGAGGACTGGATATAGGCGAGAATACGCTGGTTGACCACAACATCTAGGCCTGTTCGGTGCCTGCGGCCTCCAGACCGATCAAACGGAACGGGTCCGCCACGCCGCCGATCGACTTTTGCAGTTCGCGCTGACGCTGCGAGTCCTGCGCGGCCTGCACGGTCAGCGCACGACGGGCCCCATCATCGAGCGAACGGTCCTGGCGCAGCTTGGCCTGTGCGGCACGCATGCGGCGCTTGATGGTGTAGAGCTCGAGCGTATCGAGCATAAACACGATGTTCGTCTCGGTGGGGTGCTTGCTCGTCGCCGAGATGCGTCCGGCACTCACAAGCGTTGCCGCATCGGGACACACTGAGCGCGCCGCATCCATGCAGGCTGCAGGATCGGTTCCCGGTGGCGTTGCCAGAACGGCCCATGCGATGGACTCGTGACGTGGGTCAACCCACTCGATGGAGCAGATGCGGTCGGCATGCGTGCGGAACAGGTCGGGGTAGCTCGTGAGCATCGTCAACAGCTCGCGCTCCCCTGCCAAGGACTTGCGTTCAAGATCGGTAAGAACCATCGGCGCCGCCGCAGCCGGTGCGCCCGAACCGACAGCCGCAGGCACAGCGCCCATACCATCGGGCACATCGATCGGCGGCAGGTCGTCGACGACCTCCACGGGCGCGGCACCGTAGGCATCGAGCGGGACGTAGTCGTACGGCTCTTCTTCGACCGGCACCGCAACTGCCGGCGTCGCGCCCGATGCCCAAGCACCGCGACCGGCGTCGCGAGAACTCGACGCCCG
Organism: uncultured Collinsella sp.; assembly: GCA_902462065.1. Classification (GTDB taxonomy): domain Bacteria; phylum Actinomycetota; class Coriobacteriia; order Coriobacteriales; family Coriobacteriaceae; genus Collinsella. The sequence goes on along the minus strand of CABQAK010000026.1, from coordinate 7,238 downwards.
GCTGCCCGTCCCGCTGGACCGCTCAGCCTGTGCCCGCTGGCGCTCATAGTTCTGCTCACGACGTCGTTCCGCATCTTCGCGCTTGGCGACATCGCGAAACACACGACCCGAGCTCGCACGCACGGTCTCCAGATCCAAACCCAGCAGATCGGCAATCTGGATAAAGTAAGTATCGATCATATAGCTGTCACGAAGCGGATAGATGAGCGTCAGCGCGTCCTCCAGCGCCTTGGCGCGACCGCCCGGCGTGGTGATGTCGCTCGACTCCTGCAGCGAACGGTAGACAAAGTCCATAAGCGGCTCGGCAGCGTCGATGCGCGTCTGCAGTGCCTCGCCACCATGTGCGGTGATGAACTCCATGGGGTCGTTGCCGTCGGGGAGCACCACGCAGCGCAGATCCATCGAATCCTGCTCGATAAACTGAATCGCACGACGGGCGGCCTTTTGACCAGCGGCGTCGCCATCGAACATATACACAATGCGCTTGGCAAAACGGGTGAGCGTCTTGACGTGATGCTCCGTGAGCGCAGTGCCCAGCGTAGCGACAACGTTTTTAATCCCCGCTTCCCAGCAGGCGATGCAGTCGGTATATCCCTCCACCACGATGGCGGTATCCTGCGCGACGATATACTCCTTGGCCCAGTTAAAGCCGTATAGGTTTCGCTTTTTATGGAACACGCTCGTCTCGGCGGTATTAAGGTACTTGGGTTGGCCATCACCCATGATGCGACCGCCAAAGGCAATGTTGTGACCCTGCTCGTCAAAGATGGGGAACATCACGCGGTCGTAGAAGCGGTCGGCAAGCTGCCCTCGCCCGCGGCTCACGGCAACGTTGGCGTCGATCATCTCCTGCGGGGTAAAACCCGCCTGGGACAGGTGCGACACCAGCGCGTTGCGGCCCGGCGCAAAACCCAGGCAGTAGCGGCGGCAGACGTCACCACCCATGCCGCGGCTGGCAAAGTACTCGCGCGGACGGCCATCCTTACCGCGCATAAGCATGGTGTGGTAGAACTGAGCGGTCTCGGCGCACAGATCGTAGATGCGGGCACGCTTGGTACCGCGCTCGCGGCGATCTCCGGTGTCATGCAGCTCAATACCCGCGCGATCGGCCAAATAACGAATTGACTCGGGAAAGCTCAGGTTCTCGCGCTTCATGATATAGGTGAAGACGTCGCCACCCTCGCCGCAACCAAAGCAGTGCCACACCTGCGTGGCGGGAATAATGTGGAAGGACGGCGTCTTTTCGCCATGAAAGGGACAGCAACCCCAAAACTCATGGCCGCGAGGCTTGAGCTCAACCGTTTCCTGCACGATGGCGACTAAGTCGGACGCAGCGCGTACCTGGTCTTTTTCCTCATCGCTAATCACGGATGCTCACCCCCTGCTCACTCAAGTTGTGACGAATGTCCTCGATATTACCCTCGACGGTCGCGATCAACTCATCCAGCGAATCGAACAGACGCGAGGGACGCAGCCAACGCGTAAACGCCAGCGAAACAGAAGAGCCGTAAAGGTCGCCCGAATAACCAATTAAATTAGCCTCGAGATGCGCAGATGCTGCATCGTCAGCATACGTTGGCGGCAGGCCGACGTTCACGGCAGAGGGCCACACGGTATCATCGACCAGCACCAGGCCCTCATACACGCCGTCCGCAGGCACCTGAATACCATCGGGAACTTGTAGGTTTGCCGTGGGAAAGCCCATGCCAGAACCCTCGTGACGGCCGCGAATAACACCGCCGCGCACCATATACGGACGGCCGAGTAACTCAGCAGCAAGCTCCACATGGCCCTGTCCCAGCTCATGACGGATACGGGTGGCGCAAATGGCCTCGCCGCCCTCGCAAAGTAGGTCGTGACCATACACATCAACGCCATGCACGGCACCCCAGGCGCGCATCTCGGCAACACCAGATGCACCGCCGCGACCCAGCCTAAAGTCGCTGCCAACGCGAATCGAGCGAATGTCAACCACGCGCGACAGCAGCGCAAGAAAACCAACATGGTCGAGTACCGCAACCTCTGGCGTAAAGGGAACGGCCACCACCACATCGACCCCGGTCTGAGCCAAGGCATGCAGACGGTCGGCCGTCGTCATCAATTTTTGAGCGGGCGAAGAGCTCACCACAACGTCCGGGTCGGGATCGAAGGTAACTACGACTGCCTTGCAGCCATGGGCACGGGCATCACGGACAAGCGCCGCAATGAGCTCCTGGTGTCCACGGTGCACGCCATCGAACACGCCAATGGCGATTGATGCGGCACCCAGGTGCTCGCACTCATCAAACGCATCGGCAGCAACGATGCGAGCCTCGTCCGACTCGCCCGCGAAAAAGACACGCGCGAGCTCGCGAGCGGACAACATCATCGAACACCGCCGATTGCCTGCGGAAATACGTGCTCCATAACAAAGCGGCCACCCTCAATGCGGGCGAGCGCCTTGAGTCCCCCATCGAGCACCAACGCAAACGGCGCCTTCAAGGCATCGAAATCGGCAAGCGCACGCTCAACGGGAATGCGTCGGCCGCAGAGCAGGTCGTCGGCAAGATTGCCCGGCAAGTCAACACGCGTGGCGCCCAGAGCCGCAATGGGGTCCAGGGCAAAGCCAGCCGCGAACTCGGGAGAAAGCTCCTCGACCGCATGACAAGCGCCGATGGAAACAACACCGGAGGCCGTACGGCGCAGCGCGGAAATGTGCGCGGCGCTCTCGCAGGCGCGGCCCAGGTCGCGAGCGAGCGCTCGGATATAGGTTCCCTTGCTCACCGAGAACGCCACGGTCCACACGCACGTATCACCTTCGCCGCCCACGGCGATCAGGTCGGCGGCATAGACCTCGACGGGGCGCGGAGGTAGGTCCACCGCATTGCCCTCGCGAGCAGACTTATAAGCGCGAACGCCATTGACCGAGATAGCCGAAAACGCCGGCGGCACCTGCATCTGCGGACCCAGCATGGCGGCCAAGTGCTCACGGGCATAGGCAGGATCGCGGAGCTCGTTGGCAACAGCCACCGTGCGGACCGCCTCGCCCTCCGCGTCATCGGTATTCGTCTCGGCGCCAAACGAAATATCGGCGACGTAGCTTTTGGTATCGAGCGTGAGCATGCCCAGCAGGCGAGTGGCCTGGCCCACGCCCACCACCATGACACCCGATGCCATGGGGTCGAGCGTGCCGGCATGGCCGACGCGCCGCTCATGGAGGGCGCGTCGGCATTGCGAGACCACATCGTGGGACGTGCAGCCCACCGGCTTATCGACGGCGAGCAGCATATTCAGTTGTGAAGGCATACGACGAGCCATGTACCATCCAAAAAGTTAAAGCTCGACGGTCACCGAAGCGGGATCCTCCCCTACCAGCTCGGCCAGCATGGGAAGTGCCACGGTGAGCGTCTCGAGAATCGTTCCGTTGTTGGAGAAACCGGCGGCAGCGGAATGTCCACCTCCGCCAAAGGCAGCAGCGATCTCAGACACATTGAGGTCGCCCTTGGAGCGCAGGTTGCCGCGCACCTTGGTATCGCCCTCAATGCCCTTCAGGAACAGGCAGACCTCCACGCCCATCACCGAGCGCACCACGTCAACCAGGCCGTCGCACTCATCCGAGGTGACACCGCAAGCCTCAAGGTCACTCTGGTACGCGTAGCTATACGCCACGCGCCCGTGGGCCACCGTCTTGATGCGGCCCATAACGATGGACTTGAGGTGCAAAAACTCAACGCGCATGCTCTGATATACCTCGAGTGCCACACGCGCCGGATCGGCACCGTGGGCAACCAGTCGCGAGGCCGCATGGAACGCGGCGGCATCGGCGTTTTGGTACTGAAAACGGCCGGTATCGGTAACCAAGCCACACAGCAGGCAGGTCGCAACGCCATCACGTGCGACAATGCCGCAATTGTCCAAGAAACGGTCGATGATCATGGCGCAGGCCGCGGCATCGACGCGCCTCAGGCTGAGCTCGGCAAACTCCTCGCGCGCCGGATGGTGGTCGAAACACACCACATGCTTGGAGCGACGAAGCACCTCGGCGGAATTATTGAGACGCTCGACGACCGGTACGTCCACCGAGATGAACAGGTCCGGATTGCCAGTGTACGCAGATGCCGGCACCAGGCGATCGGAGCCTTCCATAAATCGGTAGATGCGCGGAACCGGGTCATCGTCTGCCAGCAGCAGCGCAATGTCCTTGTTGGGGAAAAACTTCATGAGCGAAAGGCCCAGACCCAATACGGAGCCCAGGGCATCGCCATCGGGAGAAGTATGTCCCGAAATCGCAATGGAGGACGCACCCTCGATGAGCTCGAGGATGCGTCGCTGAATATCTGCAGACTCGCACGAGGCGAGGTCGGCGGAATTAGTCATCTAAAGCTGCCTCCTGGGCGGCATCCGCTATCGGATAGCCGTCCTCGTCCTTTTCGATCGCAAGCGTGGCGGGAACGTTTTCCAGCGCACGCGTGATGCGCTCGGCCTCATCGGTTGAGCGATCGATGCGAAAATCGAGTTCGGGCGTGACACGCCAATCGAGCGAGCGAGCCAACAGGCTGCGAATACGGCCCTTAGCGCTTGCGAGCGCCTCCATGACCTCGTCGTAGCGGCTCGCATCGCACGACACGTACACACGCGCGAACGAACGGTCCACCGCGACCTCGACCGCAGTCAGAGTGACCAGGTCGAGGCGCGGATCGGAAACCTCAAAGAGCAGGATATAACCAAGCTTCTCGCGAAGCTGCTCGCCCAGTCGGCGGGTTGCCTGCGTTTGCTTCATAGCGCTACCCCCTACTCGGTACGGGCAACCTGGTCGATACGGTAACCCTCGATCTGGTCGCCGGGCTTGATGTCCTGGAAGTTCTCCAGGCCAATGCCGCCCTCGGAACCGCTCTTGAGACTCTTGGCCTCGTCCTTGTAGTGGCGCATCGAGGCGATCTTGCCGTTGAAGACCACGATGCCGTCGCGCACCAGGCGCACGGAATCGGTCGCGGCGATCTCGCCCTCTTCGACGCGGACACCGGCGGCGATACCGACTTTGGGCACCTTGAAGGTGTCCAGGACGGTCGCGGTACCCGTAGCAACCTCGACCTCGGTGGGCTTGAGCATGCCGATACGGGCGGCGTCGAGCTCCTCGAGGCACTTGTAGATGACGTCGTAGCAACGGATCTCGACACCCTCGCGCTCGGCGGCGGAGCGGGCCTTACCGTCGGGACGGACGCCAAAGCCGATGATGATGGCGTTGGAGGCGTCGGCCAGGACGACGTCGGTCTCGTTGATGGCGCCAACGGCGGAGTGGATCGTGTTGATGCGAACCTCGGACTGATCCATCTTGTCGAGCGAGTCCTGAAGGGCCTCGATGGAACCCTGGACGTCGGCCTTGATGATCAGGTTGAGCTCCTTGACCTCGGCGTCGGCAATGGTCTCGAAGAGGTTCTCGAGCGTGACGTGCTTGACGCGGCTCTGCTCCTCGATACGGGCCTTGAGCGAACGCTCGTCGGCAAGGGCGCGAGCCTCGCGCTCATCCTCGAACACGCGGAACTCGTCGCCGGCGTTGGGCACGGACTGCAGGCCCAGGATCTCGACGGCGTCGGAGGGACCGGCCTCGGTGACGGCGCGACCCTTGGGGTCGAGCATGGCGCGGACGCGGCCGTAGGTGAGGCCAGCGACCAGCGTATCGCCCACGTGCAGGGTACCGCGGGTCACGAGCACGGTAGCGACCGAGCCGCGGCCCTTGTCGAGCTTGGCCTCGAGGACGTTGCCGGAGGCAAAGGTGTCCGGGTTAGCCTTGAGCTCGAGCACGTCTGCCTGGAGCAGCACGGTCTCCAGAAGGTCATCAATGCCGATCTTCTGCTTGGCCGAGATGTTGACGAACATGTTCTGTCCGCCCCACTCCTCGGGGATGACGCCGTACTCGGTGAGCTCCTGGCGCACGCGGTCGGGGTTGGCGCCCGGCTTATCGATCTTGTTGACGGCGACGACGATGGGAACGCCGGCGGCCTTGGCGTGGTTGATGGACTCGACCGTCTGGGGCATGACGCCGTCGTCGGCAGCCACGATCAGAATGACAATGTCGGTCACCTTGGCGCCACGGGCACGCATGGCCGTAAAGGTAGCGTGACCCGGGGTATCGATGAAGGTGATCTTGCGGTCGTTGATCATGACCTGCGAAGCGCCGATGGCCTGCGTAATGCCGCCCGCCTCGCCGGCAGCAACGCCAGTGTGACGGATGGCGTCGAGCAGCGACGTCTTGCCGTGGTCGACGTGACCCATGACGGTGACGACCGGGGCACGCGGCTTGAGGTCGGCGGGATCGTCGTAGAACGAGAAGGTGTTCTCCTCCTCGGGGGTGATGATCTTGATCTGACGGCCCAGGTCGTCGGCAACAAGCTCGACGAGGTCGTCGGACATGGACTGCGTCATGGTGAGCGGCGTACCCAGCAGGAACAGGCGCTTGATAATGTCGTTGGCCGGAACGTCGAGCGCCTCGGCAAGCTCCTGGACGGTAACGCCCTGGGAGACCTTGATGGCGTCGAGGTCCTCGGGGTTCACGCCCTGGGCCAGCGCCTCCTCTATCTTGCGCTCCTCCTGAGCCTTGGCAGCCTCGCGCTCGCGCTTCTCCTTGCGCTTCTTGCGGCGACCGGTGGACTCGCGAGAGGCCTCCTCGACGGCAGCACGAGCCTCCTCGAGCACCTTCTCGCGGCTGTACTCCTCGGCCTCGCGAGCCATGCGGCTGTAGTGGTCCTCTTCGTTGTTGTGACCGCCCTTGCGCTTCTTGCCCTTGCCCTGCTTGTCGGGGTTGGGGAAGTCCATGCCAGCAGCGACGTTGTTGCTGGCGTTGGTGCGATGGCTGTGCGGACGGCTCTCGGAGGCGTTGCGCTCGGAGTTGTTGTCGGAGGCGTTGCGATCGTTACGACGGCCACCGCGGCGGTCGTTGTTGCCGCCACGACGGTTACCGCGCTCGGCGGCGCGCTCGGCCTTGGCCTTGTCCTCGGCGTCTTTCTTCTCCTTGAGCACGGTCTCCTGTGCGGCGATCTGGTCGAGCAGCGAACGGAAGCGCGAACCGGAGTCGGAAGCGGGAACGGCGCGGCGCTGGGCCTCGCGGGCAGCCTCCTCCTTCTCGCGGGCAAGGCGCTCCTGCTCGGCCTTCTTCTTGGCCTCGGCCTCGGCGCGGGCAGCCTCCTCGGCAGCCTGGGCTGCGGCAAACTGGCGGCGCTCCTCCTCACGTGCCTTCTCGGCGGCGATGCGCTCGCGCTCGG
>CABQAK010000025.1 GCA_902462065.1 uncultured Collinsella sp. | reverse complement strand
CCGTACATGTACGGATGAATGTGGGAGGTGTTCGGATAAGGTTGATAATCAAGGCTGAAGCCCATCTCTTTAAACTGAAGATAGTCTTCAACAAGGTTACAGTTATTATTTGTTAAGGTCGCTCTTGCGCCGAAGGGGAACGACTCGGAAAAACGACGAACGTTTTTGTCGATATCGGAGAAAGAGCCGCCTCCCGTCTTGTACGGGCGCGATGCATCGTGCTTGCATCCTGTACCATCGAGACTAATCAGAACAGAAAACCCGTGCTCCTTGAAAGAATTCACAGCAGTGTCATTCAAAAGCGTTCCGTTGGTCGTAATAGAATAGGTAAAGTTTCTATTGGGGTATATTCTTTTTGAATAGTCGACCGTTTTCCATATCAGCGGCTCGTTAATCATGGGTTCCCCACCAAAAAAGACGATCGCAAGCGTTTCGTTTTCCGATGAACTTGCGACGAGGTAGTCGACCGCCTTGAAGGCTATCTCGTCTGTCATCAGCAGAGGAGACGTTCCATAATCTCCTTTACCGGCAAAACAGTAACTACAACCAAGGTTGCATGCATGTGAAACGTGGAGTTCGATGGATCTAAGTTTTCGAGGCGTGTCTTTTGTTAAGAAAGTCCGCTCAGACAATCGTTGATACTCATCAATGTCGCCTTCAAGTTCTGCTATGGTCGTTTGGTCGTAGCCTTTCGCAGCAAGTGACTTTGTTAGCAACTTCGAGTTGACCGTTCTTCCCGATGCTTCAAATATGCGAAGCGCATCTTCTGATGCTTGGTCAACCTGAAAGCAATTGCGAGTGACCTCATCGAAGCAGTAACGACGATCACTTACTGAGAAAAAATGCATACGTTCCTCAATTTCATGCTGGACTGGCACTAACCTTGTTTATTGTTACGCAGCTATAAAAAACCACCAGCGGGGATTCGGTGTGCGGCCCAATCGGACTCCCAAAAGGTTCTATTTGAGACTGGCAAGCTTTGTGTTGTTGGCACTTCGACAGCGCTCTTTATTCCAACATGGAGCCTCGCAGTTTGAGTCGACTTGCCTCTGGAAGGTCCGATCTCAACTTGATTTAGGATGAAAACAGATTACAGGCGCGCTCCTCTAGAAAGAAAGGAAACCAATCGCCGCCTTTCACCAGGAAAGTTTTTATAGCCCACCTCGAGCAAAATGAAAGATGCGAGAGCGATTGGGGAACAACGCGAATCTCCCCTTTTGGGTGGGAGCGAGCCTTCAGCCACCGGCGAACGACTCGCCCTGGTCAGAATCTGGAAGTGGTGCCGGGCCGCTTGGGCCTCCCCGGTGACTTCGTGGGGCTTACCTGCCTGACGTCGAGGAGTACATCCGCAAGATTCGTTCCCTATGCCGTTTGCTCTCACGCCCGCCTTGGTTCCAAGTCGGGCGAGCACGAGGTCGCGCCGGCGCATCCGCTGGGACTGCTGCGCGTGCAAAACGGCTACGTGGTGAGCGCCCCGCGCTGGATTCAGCCGAGTGAGGAAGGTGTTGAGATCGGCGCGCTGGCAACGGGGGAGGGCGACATCACCGACGTCGGTGACGACGTCTCGGCCCGCCATGCCCATATCTGGTGCGACGATTCTGGCGCATGGTTTGTCGAGGACCTGTCGTCCACGAACGGCACCGTGGTGGTAAACGGGGCCACGAGTGTGTGTATTCAAGTAGAGCCCGGCCGCTCCGCCCGGCTCAGCCCCGGTGACGAGCTCAAACTCGGCGAATCCACCACCTACGCCATCCTCCTCGGTGCCCTCTAACTCATCCCCCCAATAACTTGCGGTGAAATAGGGACTGATTAAGGCCGTTAACAGCAAAAACACTCCCTATTTCACCGCAACTGCTGTGGGGTTCCAGGGGACTGTGCCCGTCGGTGCCGGGCGCACAATAGTCACCCGAGGTAAACCTTTACCGGCCACCTATATTTGCCGAAATTACACTTGACGGCGGGGTACAATAAACCCGCATGCGGATTTCCGTTGCGGGCGCTTCCCATCGCCGGGGCGTGCCCGGGAGCATCCGGCATGCGGCCTTTGCGGCGCTCGGTCATGTGCAAGACGGGTAGCTGGGCCTGTGGAGCGCGTGCAGCCCTCCTCGCCTCGGCATGCCTTCTCTCCACGCCATGTACCTGCTGCTGAGTTCGCCTGCCAGATGATTGGAAGCAACAGCGAAAATCCCATCACGCCAACATCCCGGCGATCGCCGGGGCCTGTATACCTATATGAGAGGAGAGGGGTATATGGCGCGTAAGTTTAAGTCTATGGACGGCAACGAGGCGGCCGCATATGTTTCGTATGCGTACACCGAGGTAGCGGGAATTTATCCCATTACGCCGTCCAGCCCGATGGCCGACCATGTCGACCAGTGGGCGGCCCAGGGTCGCAAGAACATCTTTGGCACCCCGGTCAAGGTCGTCGAGATGGAGTCCGAGGCAGGCGCAGCCGGTACCGTTCACGGTTCGCTGGGCGCCGGTGCTCTGACCACCACCTATACGGCTTCTCAGGGCCTGCTCCTGATGATCCCGAACATGTACAAGATCGCGGGCGAGCAGCTCCCGGGCGTCTTTCACGTCTCCGCGCGTTGCGTCGCTTCCCACGCCCTGAACATCTTCGGTGATCACTCCGACGTCATGGCCTGCCGCCAGACCGGTTTCGCCATGCTCGCCGAGGGCAACGTCCAGGAGGTCATGGACCTCTCGCCGGTGGCCCACCTTGCCGCCATCGAGGGCAAGACTCCGTTCCTTAACTTCTTCGACGGCTTCCGCACCAGCCACGAGATCCAGAAGGTCGCCATGTGGGACTACAAGGATCTGGCCGAGATGTGCGACATGGACGCTGTCCAGGCTTTCCGCGACCACGCGCTCAACCCTGAGCACCCGCACACCCGCGGTAGCCACGAGAACGGCGACATCTTCTTCCAGAACCGCGAGGCCTGCAACAAGGTCTACGACGAGCTCCCTGCCGTCGTCGAGGGCTACATGAAGAAGATCAACGAGAAGCTCGGCACCGATTACGGCCTGTTCAACTACTACGGCGCTCCCGATGCCGACCGCGTCGTCGTGTGCATGGGCTCCTTCTGCGACGTGCTCGAGGAAGTCATCGACTACCTCAACGCTCACGGCGAGAAGGTCGGCCTGGTCAAGGTTCGTCTGTTCCGTCCGTTCTCCATCAAGCACTTCGTCGACGTTCTCCCCGAGACCGTCCAGAAGATCGCCGTCATGGACCGTACCAAGGAGCCGGGTTCCATCGGCGAGCCGCTCTACCAGGACGTCGTCTCCGCTCTCTACGAGGCCGGCAAGACGGGCATCAAGGTCGTCGGCGGCCGTTATGGCCTGGGCAGCAAGGACACGCCTCCCGCGTCCGCGTTCGCTGTCTTCGAGGAGCTCAAGAAGGACGAGCCCAAGCGCGAGTTCACCATCGGCATTGTCGATGACGTGACCAACCTGAGCCTGCCCGAGGCCGAGGATGCGCCCAACACCGCAGCCCCCGGCACCATCGAGTGCAAGTTCTGGGGTCTGGGTGGCGACGGTACCGTCGGCGCCAACAAGAACTCGATCAAGATCATCGGCGACCACACCGACAAGTACGTCCAGGCCTACTTCCAGTACGACTCCAAGAAGACCGGCGGCGTCACCGTCTCGCACCTGCGCTTTGGTGATTCTCCGATCCGTTCGCCGTACTACGTGACCAAGGCCGACTTTGTCGCTTGCCACAACCCCAGCTACATCGTTAAGGGCTTCAAGATGGTCCGCGACGTCAAGCCGGGCGGCACCTTCCTGGTCAACTGCCAGTGGAGCGACGAGGAGTTCGCCGAGCACATGCCCGCCGTGGCCAAGCGCTACATCGCGAACAACAACGTCAACGTCTACCTGATCGACGCTATCGACCTGGCCGCTAAGGTCGGCATGGGCAAGCGCACCAACACGGTGCTCCAGTCCGCCTTCTTCGCGCTGGCCAAGGTCCTGCCCGCCGAGGACGCCCTGCAGTACATGAAGGACGCGGCTACCAAGTCCTACATGAAGAAGGGCCAGGCTATCGTCGACGCCAACCACAAGGCCATCGATGCCGGCGCTACCGCCTTCCGTAAGTTCGAGGTTCCGGCCGACTGGGCTACCGCCGAGGATGCCGCTCCCGTCGAGCTCTCCGAGGAGACCAAGTCCGCTATCGCCCAGCAGGTCAAGAACCTGCTCGAGCCCATCGATCGCATGGACGGCGACAGCCTGCCTGTTTCCGCCTTCGTCGATTGCGCCGACGGCCAGTTTGAGCTGGGCGCCTCCGCATACGAGAAGCGCGGCGTCGCCGTGGTCGTTCCCCACTGGGACGAGACCAAGTGCATCCAGTGCAACCAGTGCGCCTATGTGTGCCCGCATGCCACCATCCGTCCGTTCGCGATGACCGAGGACGAGGCTGCCGCCGCGCCCGAGGCTACCCGCACGCTCGACGCCATGGGCCCCAAGGCCAAGGGCATGAAGTTCACTATGGCTGTGTCCCCGCTCGACTGCATGGGTTGCACCAACTGCGTCAAGGTCTGCCCCAAGGGCGCCCTCGAGATGGTTCCCACCGAGCAGGAGATGGACCAGCAGCCCGTTTGGGACTACATGGTCGAGAACGTCTCCGAGAAGAAGGAGCTCATCGCGGCCAACGTCAAGGGCAGCCAGTTTAAGCAGCCCTACCTGGAGTTCTCCGGCTCCTGCGCCGGCTGCGCCGAGACCGCCTATGCACGTCTGGTGACCCAGGTCGCCGGCGACCGCATGTTCATTTCCAACGCCACCGGCTGCTCCTCCATTTGGGGCAACCCCGCTGCCACCGCTCCTTACTGCAAGGACAAGGACGGTCACGGCCCGGCGTGGAACAACTCCCTGTTCGAGGACAATGCCGAGCACGGTCTGGGCATGGCCGTGGGCTACGAGGCCGTTCAGCACAAGCTGATCGCCGCTACCCAGGACATCATCGCTGCCGATGGCCCGTCCGATGAGCTCAAGGCCGCCGGTCAGGCTTGGATCGACTCCGTCAACGACGCCGAGGCCTCCAAGACCGCTGCCGCTGCCTACGTTGCCGAGCTCGAGAAGTGCGGCTGCGACGCTTCCAAGGCGATCCTTGCCGACAAGGCTTACCTCACCAAGAAGTCCTTCTGGATCTTCGGCGGCGACGGCTGGGCCTACGACATCGGCTTCGGTGGCCTGGACCACGTCCTGGCTTCCGGCCACAACGTCAACGTCTTCGTCTTCGACACCGAGGTTTACTCCAACACCGGTGGCCAGGCCTCCAAGGCCTCGAACCTGGGCCAGGTCGCTCAGTTTGCTGCTGCCGGCAAGGTGACCAAGAAGAAGTCCCTGGCCGAGATCGCCATGAGCTATGGCTACGTCTACGTGGCGCAGGTCGCCATGGGCGCCAACCCGGCTCAGACCCTCAAGGCCATCCACGAGGCCGAGGCCTATGACGGCCCGTCCCTCATCATCGGCTACAGCCCCTGCGAGATGCACTCCATCAAGAAGGGTGGCATGCAGAACTGCCAGGCCGAGATGAAGAAGGCTGTCGAGTGCGGTTACTGGAACCTCTTCCGCTTCAACCCCGAGGCTGCTGCCGGCAAGAAGTTCTCGCTCGATTCCAAGGAGCCCGCGGGCGGTTATCAGGAGTTCCTGATGAACGAGGCCCGTTACGCTTCGCTGACGCGTTCCTTCCCCGAGCGCGCCGAGGAGCTCTTCAAGGAGAATGAGCAGGCCGCTATGGACCGCTATCAGCACCTGCTGAAGCTCAAGACGGTGTACAACGAGGCCTAGGTCTCGCACCGCAGGATCTGAGGGCTGACCTTCGCGGACGTCCTCGGACATGAAAGAACCCCCGCTGCGCACTACGTGCGGCGGGGGTTCTTTCGTCCTGCGGAGTGTCCGCGAAGGTCAGCCCTCAGATCCTGCTACGACTGCGTCCTCGGATTGTGTGGGCGGATGAAGGACGTAGTTGGCCGGGTGTTCCGTCCCTTTCGCTGTTTCGCGGCTTTGCCGCGAAACCTCGCGCCACTTTGGGACGCGGGGGAGGACAGGGTTGCTGCCGTCTTTTCGGAGCTCTTCTTTATTCCTTTTGCTGGATGAAAAGCCCCTTGTTTTTGCAGGGGTGCATACTCGACTTATAAGTGCATAGAATCTCGTATAGTGCGAGTAAGATTTTACGCTGTCCGTTTTGTGTTTAGCAGAGATGTAGTTTGCATAATCCGACATAATCCTTGCTGCATTTAAATAAAGTTGCACGTAAATGGCGTAGATATGCCTGAGCTGGGGTTCTGTACGCTGAGCGGATAAAAACGACCGTTCACCGTTCCGCTATTTTCAAAATGAATAAAATGAGCGATAAAGAGAATATAAACCTTAATAAACTCGCGTATCGCACGGACGCGGGTTATTAATGGGTTGTAGGCCTTTTACAGAAAGGATTCCAGCAATGTCTAAGCCTCTTGGCAAGCCCGATCGTATCGTCGTCGCCCTCGGCGGCAACGCCCTCGGCAACAACCCCGTCGAGCAGATCGAGGCCGTGAGCAACACCGCCCACGCCCTCCTCGGCCTCATCGAGCAGGGTAACGAGATCATCATCACCCACGGCAACGGCCCGCAGGTCGGCATGATCCAGAACGCCTTCGCCGCCGCCCACGACGCCATCGGCACCCCCGAGATGCCGCTGCCCGAGTGCGGCGCCATGTCCCAGGGCTACATCGGCTACCACCTGCAGCAGGGCATCGGCCGCGAGATGCACAAGCGCTATAAGCGTTGGCACGCCGCCACCGTCGTCACCCAGATCGAGTGCGACCCGGACGATCCCGCGTTCAAGAACCCGACCAAGCCGATCGGCCCCTTCTACACCGAGGAGCAGGCCAAGGAGTTCATGGCCGAGGACCCCTCCAAGGTCTTCGTCGAGGACTCCGGCCGCGGCTGGCGTCGCGTCGTCGCCTCCCCCGATCCCAAGAAGATCGTCGAGGCTGACTCCATCCTCAACCTGCTCGACAACGAGTTCATCGTCATCGCCTGCGGTGGCGGCGGCATCCCCGTCGTCCGCGACTACGAGAACAAGGGCTGCTACAAGGGCGTTCCCGCCGTTATCGACAAGGATCTGGGCGGCGAGCTGCTGGCCGAGGACTGCGACGCCGACGTCCTGTTCCTGCTGACCGCCGTTGAGCATGTCGCCATCAACTTTGGCAAGCCCAACCAGGAGGAGCTCGAGGACCTCACCGCCGACGAGGCCGAGCGCCTGGCCGACGAGGGCCAGTTCGGCAAGGGCTCCATGGAGCCCAAGGTCCGCGCTGCCATCAAGTTCGCCCGCTCCCGCAAGGGCCGCACCTGCATCATCGGCGCCCTGGACAAGGCCGCCGAGACCATGGCCGGCCTCTCCGGTACCCGCATCCACGAGTAGTCTCTACTCCGTTGTCTCTCTCGTGGGCGCCAGGCAAGGCGCCCACAGACTAGCCTCTCTTCATGAGCCCCGCAGTCCGCTCCGACTGCGGGGCTTTTGCTATCGGTAGTCATTGGGGACAGACTTAAATGAGTAGCACCAATCAACTGCGGAAAGTGCATCTCACAATGAGCGTCCAAAATGGGGCACAGTTTCCCCGGGGCCCTCAACCGGAAAATACATCCCGGAATTTGCCCGAAAAATGGCCCCCAGTTTCCCAAACAGGCCGCTAACGGAAAGCGCATCCCGCTATCGAACTTCAAAGCGGGGTGCGCTTTCCGTGCCAGCAGTTCCGGGCATCCAGAGACCACTCATTTAAGTCTGTCCCCAGTGACTAGTAGTAGGCCCACATGGCTTCGACTTCGTTGAGGACCTCTACGACGCCCCAGCGTCGGGCGCTGCGGCTGGCCGAGTTGGGATCGAAGACTTCAATCTGGTCGGCGTCGTCAATACCGTAAAGCACAATGTAGTGGCCCACGTTGGTAAAGGTGCCCGGCCGAACGGCGGCGATGACGGGCGCTCCCGAACGCAGCACCTGAGTCATCGAGTCGCGATCGTTATGAAGCTCCGTTCCGTTAAGGCCCAGCTGCCATGCGCCGCGCGTCATAAATGACCATTCGGTGGCGCCGGTGGGGGCATAGTTGCCCGCCTCGGAAAGGGCGCACATGTCGACCGGTGTCATATCGGTGCGGCCGGTCTTAAAGATATAGACCATGGTGAGGCAAGTGGGACCGCAAGCGTTTTCGCGAATAGTGCCACCGGCATAGGGCAGCTCCGACCACGCAGGGTCGATCTGATAGATATGGGGCATCGTGCCGGCTTGCCATTGCGAGCGCGGAGTCGAAAAGGCGAAAGAATAACCGGGCGCGACGGGGGCCTTGAGCAGCTTGTCCTCGGCGGTGGGCTCGAGACCGGCCGAGCCGTGGGACATACAGGAGCTCATAAGCACAAAGACCAGACAGATGAGGATAGAGCACAGTGCGAGGCAAAGCCGACGAGCCGGCAGGGCGGGGGCATTCACGTACGATGTCGAGCGGTAGGGCTTGCCGTCGCGTCCGCCTTGGGGATGCGAAAAGAAGCGGTTGATATGGATGCCGGGCTGACGTGCGCCGTTGCGGCGCAGTTGCGGAACCTCGGCTTGGCGCTGTCGAGTGCGCGCGCCCAAGCGGCTATCTTGCTGTGCGCTTGTGCCCGTGCTCGGACGGCCGCTCTGCCGTGTTCTGTTTGTCTGCTGCCGAGACGAAGGCCCGGGTTGCTCTTGAGGGCGTTGCGGATTGCTGCTCGTGGCACTTCTGGGCATCGGCGTGGTGCGGCCAGCAAGGCGAACGCTTTGTCGCCGTTGATCACCGTCGTTGTATCCGTATGCCATTCGTACCGCCTTGTCTCATGTATAACCTGTCTATCCTACAAAAAGGATGTGCAACAAATGGGTCCGAGCGTCAAAAGCTCGGTAAACGGTACGAAAGGCGCAAAACACACGGCCTCAAAAACATTTCTATATGCGTCCAATGAGCGTACGCCCGTCGGACGGGCGACAACAATGAGCGGCAAACCGTGCCGTTCGTCCCAAAAACGGCGCCACTCATATGCGAGTTCTGCCTTCGGTCGAGCCATAAGCGGTAGCGCGACGCCGAGGCCGTATCTTAAAGCCACGAAATAAAAGTGCGCGGCAAAACAGACCGCGCAAGGGGTGACGCCAAAGAGGCGTCAATAAGGAAAGGAGGGGAACAATGGCGGACAAGAACGCAGAAGTTGCAGTCGAAGGTAACGGTGGCATGAAGAAAACGCTTTCGCTCTGGAACTTCTTCACCATCGGTTTCGGTGCCATCATCGGTACCGGCTGGGTTCTGCAGGTCGGCGACTGGATGGTCGTGGGCGGCGGTCCCGTTCCCGCTATGATCGCATTCCTCTTGGGCGCGATCTTCCTCGTGCCCGTCGGAGCTGTTTTCGGTGAGCTCACGGCTGCTATCCCCATTTCGGGCGGCATCGTCGAGTATGTCGATCGTAGCTTTGGCCGTACGATGAGCTACATCACTGGCTGGCTCCTGGCCCTGGGCAACGGCATCCTGTGCCCGTGGGAGGCCATCGCCATCTCGACCCTCGTGTCCGAGATGTTCGGCAGCCTGCCCGGCCTTGAGTGGCTGCGCGCCGTCAAGCTCTACACCATCCTGGGCGCCGACGTTTACCTGTTCCCGACGTTGATCGCGCTCGGCTTTGCAGCCTACGTCATCTTCCTCAACTTCCGCGGTGCCAGCTCGGCCGCCAAGCTCCAGGCCTTCCTGACCAAGGCCCTGCTCTGCGGCATGCTGCTTGCCATGGGCGTCTCGCTGTTCACCGGTTCGCCGGAACACGCCATGCCCGTGTTCTCCCAGGTCACCGGTGCTGGCGGCGGCAAGCCCGCTACCGAGGGCACCAGCCTGTTCGCCGGCATCGTGTCGGTCCTGGTTTTGACCCCGTTCTTCTACGCCGGCTTCGATACCATTCCTCAGCAGGCTGAGGAAGCAGCCGAGGGCCTCAACTGGAACAAGTTCGGCAAGATCATCTCCCTGGCCCTGCTGGCCGCCGGCGGCTTCTACATGGTCTGCATCTACTCGTTCGGCACCATCCTCGACTGGCATGAGTTTGTTAAGAGCCCGGTTCCCGCGCTTGCCTGCCTCAAGGGCATCAACATGCTCCTGTACCTGGCCATGCTCGTCATCGCCACGCTTGGACCCATGGGCCCGATGAACTCCTTCTACGGCGCTACGAGCCGCATCATGCTCGCCATGGGCCGCAAGGGCCAGCTGCCCGAGAAGTTCGCCGAGGTCGATCCCAAGTCCGGCGCTCCCAAGCTCGCCTGCGCCGTTCTGGGCGTCATCACCGTCATCGGTCCGTTCCTGGGCAAGAACATGCTCATCCCTCTGACCAACGTGTCGGCTCTCGCCTTCATCTTCTCCTGCGGCATGGTCGCCCTCGCTTGCCTGCGCATGCGCTTCACCGAGCCCGACCTGCCTCGTCCCTACGAGGTGCCCGGCGGCAAGTTTGGCATCAGCCTCGCTGTCGCTGCCTGCGCCGTCATCATTGGCCTGCTCGTGGTCCCGTTCTCTCCCGCCTCCCTCAACATGGTGGAGTGGAGCATCGTGATCGGCTGGCTGGCCGTTGGCCTGGCCCTCATGGCCTTCACCAATTCCCGCAAAAAATAACGCCTAGCCGGGGCGGATCGGGTGCGCGGACCCCTCTCTTCCGCGCACCGAACCCGGCACCACTTGGGTAGCTTTGTGAGGCCATAACCCAACATGGCCTCGCCCACTATATGGATCCATAAGGAGGAACCATGTCCACTAAGTACGCAATCGTTGGCGGTAAGCTCATCGACGGTACCGGTGCCGAGCCGGTCGAGAACTCCCTCGTTCTCGTCGACGACAACGGCAAGATCGAGTATGCCGGTGCTATGCAGGACCTTCCCGAGGGCGTTGAGGTTATCGACGCCACCGGCAAGACCGTCCTTCCCGGCCTGATCGACACCCACCTGCACTTCTCGGGCAACCTGACCGACGATGACACCGACTGGGTCATGCAGCCGCTCCTCGAGAAGCAGGCCGTCGCCGTCAAGCAGGCCTACGACTGCCTCACCCACGGCCTCACCACCGTCTGCGAGATCGGCCGCTTTGGTATCCAGATTCGCGACTGCATCGACAAGGGCGTCTTCAAGGGCCCGCGCGTTCTGGCCACCGGACTCGGCTTCTGCCGTGTTGCCGGCCACGGTGACTCCCACCACTGCACCCAGGAGCTCAACAAGGAATCCCATCCCTGGGGCGACCAGGTCGATGGTCCTTGGGATCTGCGCAAGGCCGTCCGTCGTCGCCTGCGCGAGAACCCCGATGCCATAAAGATCTGGGCTACCGGTGGCGGCATCTGGCGTTGGGATTCCGGTCGCGACCAGCACTATTGCTCCGAGGAGATCCAGGCCGTGGTCGAAGAGGCAAAGATGGTCGGCATCCCCGTGTGGAGTCACTGCTACAACAACCACGCCGCCGCCTACGACTCCGTTCGCTTTGGCTGCGAGCAGCTGATTCACGGCTTCGATATCGATGAGCGCACCATGGACCTCATGGCCGAGCAGGGCACCTTCTTCACCCCGACGATCGCCTTCCTGCCCACCTGGTACGCCACCTATCCGCCCGTCTACGTCCCCGAGCTGCACGACAAGTACGAGGGCACCCTGGTCGAGAAGGAGCTGCAGCGCAACTACGACTGCCTGCGCGAGGCCAAGAAGCGCGGCGTCGTCATGACGATCGGCTCCGACTCCTTCTCCTTCGTCACCCCGTACGGCACCTGCTCCATCGAGGAGATGTACGAGTTCGTCGACAAGATCGGCTTCACTCCGGTCGAGACCATCACCTGCGCCACCCTCAACGGTGCCAAGATGTGCCACATCGAGGACGAGACCGGTTCCATCGAGGCCGGCAAGTGCGCCGACCTGCTGGTTGTCAACGGTGACGTCGCCGCCGACATCCACGTGCTCAACACCGACAACATGGACGTCATCATGAAGGACGGCTGGATCGTCGAGGCTGGCACCTTTGGCGAGGCCAACAAATACAGCGCCTAAGATACCGTTTGTCGATGGCTGGATGTAAAACACAGTTTTTGATTGCATAATGCAATGGAGAGGGTCGCTTGCGGCCCTCTTTATTGCTATGGGTGCTAAGGACAAGAGGGGATGACGGTGGATTTAAACAGGCTGATTCTGGGCAAGAGCTACAACTCTACCAAGGTCTTTCGTACGGCCCAGCATGTGGTTCAGGCCATCCTGCTCGGTATTGTCGTTCCGGCGCTTATCCTGCTGCTTATCTGGGATTTAACCGATAATCCCAATCCCGTTCCGGGCGTTGTCGTTATTGCCGGCCTGGTCATGCTGTGCTTCTTTTTCTCGTATGTCTTTGTGGTCCCCGACGACCTCACATCGTGCGCAACCGACCGTACGCTCGCCATCGCATCAAAAATATTCGCCTACACGTCGCGCGGCCTTACGCCCGAAGCGGCCCTGGGCGCCTCTAAAATTATCCTGTCCGAGACCATCGCCTCTGCCATCTGCTTTACCGATGGCAAACAGGTGTTGGCAAGCTGGGGCGAGGACTCGGCAAAGTGCCCTGCCGGCACCCCGGTTGTGCTCAAGACCACGCTCAACGTGATCGAGTCCGGCGAGCAGAGTGTATTTTCGCGCGACGCCTCCAATGAGACGGGCGGCTATTTTCCCCGCCTGCGCGCCGGCATTGTCGCGCCGCTTACCGTGCGCGGGCATTGCGTGGGTACGCTCGAGCTGTACTATCCCCGCCTGAGCAGCATCGATATGCGCCAGACGGCGTTGGCCTCGGGTTTTGCCGATCTCATCTCCACGCAGCTCGCCAGCTTTGAGCTCGAGCGCCAGGACGAGCTCACAGCCCGCGTGGAGCTTCGGGCCCTGCAGTCGCAGGTCGACCCGCATTTTCTGTTCAACACCATTAGCACGATCGTGTCGCTCGTTCGAACCGAGCCCGACAAGGCGCGATCGCTGCTCATCGATTTTTCCAATTACTATCGTCAGACGCTTTCTGACTCCGATACGCTCACCACGCTCGAGCATGAGGTGGAACAGGGCACCCGTTATATCAATCTTATGCAGGCCCGGTATGGCGACGGCCGTCTGCGCGTCTCGGTCGATATCGACTTTGAGGTGCGCGATTGCATGGTGCCGCCGTTTATCTTGCAGCCGTTGCTCGAAAACTGCATCAAGCATGCGCAGCGCGAGACCGAGCCGCTTTCTATTCGTGTTAGGGCTTTTGAGACCGATGACGGCTTGGAGATCATCGTCGAAGATGACGGCATCGGTATGAGCGAAGAAGTCTGCGCGCATCTGTTTGAGCAGCATCGCCGAGAGGAGCCCGAGAGCATTACCGCCGACGGATCCATCAAGCGAGGTTGCGGCCTGGCGCTCTTCAACGTGCTTCAGCGCATCCATTTCTTTTACGGAGAAGATTCTGGCATGCGCGTGAAGTCCCAGGAAGGCGTGGGAACACAGGTCATCGTCGAGCTGAACGGCGAGCCGCATGAGCCGGCGCCGATGAAGGTGTAGCGCGCGGTTGGATTGAGAGAAAAAGAGGGGAAGCACATATGTCCGAAGGCTGGAACATCTTGGTGGTTGATGACGAACCTCCCATTAGGGCCGAGCTACGCTATCTGTTGGAAAAGGATACGCGTGTGGGCCAGATTGCCGAGGCGGGCAATGTCACCGAAGCCGTGGAGTCGATTCTGTCGAACAAGCCCGACGTGCTATTTTTAGACATTACCATGCCCGGTCGCTCGGGAATTGAGCTTGCCGAGACGCTGCAGAACCTAAAGACGCCGCCGGTGGTTGTGTTTGTGACGGCGTTTGCCGAGTATGCGGCCGATGCCTATAACCTCGATGCCGTCGATTATATCGTCAAGCCGGTCGAGGACGCACGCCTGTCAAAGGCACTCGACAAGATCGAGGCAGCCTTGGGTGTCCGTCGTGTTATCCACGCTCCGCGCCAGCCTTTGCGTCTGACGGTGGACCGCGGGGGCAAAAAGGTGTTCATTCCCGCCGCAGACGTCTGCTACTTTGAGGCGCGTGCCGATTTTTGCAACGCCGTCTGCGCCGAGGGAACATACCTGATCAATGAGTCGATTTCCTCGCTCGAGCGGCGCCTGGCCCCCGAGGGCTTTATCCGTGTCCACCGCAGCTATCTGGTCAATTTGGAGGACGTGCACAATGTCGAGATCGGTTCCACGGGTCTTATGGAGCTCAGGCTCGATCGCGTAACCTCGACGGTGCCCGTGTCCCGCCGTCGCGCTGCCGAGGTTAAAGCACACTTGGGGCTTGCGTAGACGGTCTGCGTGCCGTCGTTTACCATCGCAGGTTTGGCATGGGCGCGCGGTGGGCATAATGGGTGGCATCGAATGAAATCGAAAGGATCATTATGCCCGCGCTTATCACCCATCATCTGTTTGGCGAGGAAAGCATCGACCGTCTTCCGCAGGGCGTCATCACGTCCGATGAAGAGCGCATTGCCTTTATCTTGGGCAACCAAGGCCCCGACCCGTTTTTCTTTCACATTCTGACACCGCGTGTTTCCGACTGCACGCTGCTGGCGCAGGTCATGCATCGGTCGCGCATGTCTCGCCAGTTCGCGTGCCTGCGCGACGGCGTGTCGCATCTGCTGCCGCGCGACGCCAGCTTGGGTCGCGCCTTTGCGCTGGGCCTGCTGTCTCATTACGTGCTCGACCGCAACGCCCATCCTTTTGTCTATGAGCAGCAGTTTGGCATCGTGGAGTCCGATTCAGAGCTTGAGGATTCGAGCAGTCAGGTTCATGCCGTGATCGAGAGCGACCTGGATGTACTGATGCTGCAGCTTAAACGCGCCGGCGCTACGGTCGACGATTACCCGCCGGCGGGCGAGATCGTCACCACCGATCGCATCAATCGCGTGGCCGGCGTGCTGATGAGCTATGTTGCCGGACGCGTGTACGGCATTGACATTCCGGCGGGGGAGTACGGTGCTGCCGTTGCCAATATGCAGCGACTTTACCGCGCGATTGAGCCGGCCGGCTCCGCAAAGACGCGCGCGATCTCGCTGGTTGAGGGCTTGGTGCACGACTACTCGCTGCTCGATGGCCTTGCCCATCGCGTGACGACGGAGCTGCCCGAGCGCACCGGTAACCTGGGCCATCTGACATGGAAGAATCCCTTTACCGACGAGGTCTCGAACGAGAGTTTCCCCGAGGTCTTTGATCGCGCGCTGGTCGATTACGAGTGCACGGTCGCACGTTTTATCGAGACCGGTGACATGGATGCCGTGACCAGTCACGTCAACTACAGCGGTCGCGTGCTCAATGCCGATGAGGAGTTCGACCGCGAGGAATAGGGCCCGTGCGTGCCCCTTTGCCGAATCCTTACCGGCGGTTCTGGACAATTGGGGTACGATGAACTAACTGCATATCGGGCGAATACGAAGGGTCCCTGTCCATGAAATACACCAAGCTCGAGCGTAACTGGGTTATGTATGATGTGGGCAATTCGGCCCTCGTGCTGCTCAATACCTCGGTGGTGCCCATTTACTTTAACGCCATCAATACCGGCGCTTCTTCGGCCGACCTGGTGGTCGCCTGGGGCAATGCGCAGACGATTGCCTCGCTGGTCATCGCCATGCTCATGCCCATTCTGGGCGCGCTTGCCGACTACGCCGGCAACAAGATCAAGCTCTTCTTGGGCTTCTTCCTCACGGGCCTGGTGCTTTGCTTGGCGCAGGCTATCCCAATGTCCGCCATGGCATTTTTGACCGTGTACGTGCTGTGCACCATCGGCCTTAACTCTTCTATGACGTTCTACGACGCCATGCTGCCCGACATTACCACCGACGAGCGCATGGACGCCGTGTCCAGCTCGGGCTATGCCTGGGGCTACATCGGTTCCACCGTGCCGTTCGTCATCTGCCTGGCGCTCATCATGGGTGGCCCCGCTCTTGGCGTCCCTACCATGCTGGCAACGCGTCTGTCGTTTATCATCACTGGTGCCTGGTGGCTCATCTTTACCCTGCCGCTCATTCGCACCTATAAGCAAAAGTACGGTCGCGAGCGCGGTCCCGAGGACACCATCGGCCACATCGTGGGCGGTGTGTTCTCCGAGGTCGGACACACCATGCGCGAGATCGCCCACAACAAGACCGTGCTGGTCTACATGATTGCGTTCTTCTTCTATATCGACGGTGTGCACACGGTCATTTCCATGGCTACCAGCTACGGCTCGGCTTTGGGCATCGATTCGACCCAGTTGGTCCTGGCGCTGCTCGTCACGCAGTTCGTGGCCTTTCCGTCCGCCATCATCTACGGCAAGCTCGCCGGACGCGTGGGCACGCTCAACATGATCCTGGTGGCAGTCGCCGCCTACATGGGCATTGTGCTGTTCGCCGCGTTCTTCCTAAAGACCGCCTTTGAATTCTGGGTGCTTGCCATTATGGTCGGCCTGTTCCAGGGCGGCGTGCAGGCGCTTAGCCGTAGCTACTTTGGTCGCATTATCCCCAAGGAAAAGTCCAACGAGTACTACGGCTTCTTTGACATCTTCGGTCGCTATGCAAGCGTCATGGGCACTTTCCTAGTGTCGGTCGTCACCTCGCTGACCGGCAACCCGTCGCTGGGCGTCCTTTCCATTGGCGTGCTGCTGATCGTTGGCTTTATGCTGCTGGTCCGCCTGTCCCGCATGACTCGGGCGGCAGAGCATGCCGCATAGGAGCGAGCGGCTATTGTGCCTGTCCACGGTACTCTTTTGGGGTTATCCGCAATAAACATTGCGACTTGCGAGCAATGATTTGCCCAAGTGGGTATGATGGAATCAGCTAGGTCGCGGGGCGTCGCCTGTGTTTGGCGGCGTCCCGTTTTTGTGTTGCAGGGAGGGTAAGGCATGAACGCCACAGTCGTGATTCCAACGTATTGGGCGGGCGATGACGCTTGCGCAAACGCCCCTGGCACCTATGACCATTCGACGCGACTCAACGCCGACAATCCCGAACTCGACCGCTGCCTGGCCTCGCTTGAGCAGGTACGTGACATCCCGCGCATCATCCTTTTGGTGGTCTGTCCCGTTTCTGCCACAGCCGATGTGTCGCTGCGCGTGCGCGAGATTGTCGACGCGCATCCCACGCTCAAGGTCACCGTTGTCACCAACACCCAGGCCTCGCGCATTGCAGACCGGGTTGCTCAGATCGCGCCCAAGGGTTCGGGCGAGTGCGTGAGCCTGCGAGGCTACGGTGCCATCCGCAACATGGGGCTAGCCTGTGCCGCTGTGCTGGGGCATGACGCGGTTATCTTTTTGGATGACGATGAGACTGTCATCGACGCCGACTTTATGAAGCGCGCGACCTATGCGTTGGGGCAGCAGACGCGTCAGGGCTTGCCGATCTTGGTCAAGAGCGGCTATTTCTACGATCGCGACGGCTCGCCGCTGGCTCCCATGGACAAGGCGGGCATCTGCCATCGTTGGTGGACCAAGCCCATCGAGTTCAACCGTTGGATGAAAAAGGCGCTCTCGGGCACCCGCATCTCGCGCTCCAACTACGTGTGCGGCGGCGTGATGGCCCTGCACGCCCGCGCCTTTACGCGTGTGGCCTTTGACCCGTTTATCACCCGCGGCGAGGACTTGGATTACCTCTTTAACATGCGCATGTTTGGCTACGACGTGTGGTTCGATAACGAGTGGACCGTGCGCCATCTGCCTCCGGAGTCCGAAAAGCGCTCACCGCGCTTTATGCAGGATGTATACCGTTGGTACTACGAACGGGCCAAGTTGACATTCGCCGCGCATCAAAAGGAGCTCATTCCCGTTACGGCGGCATCACTCATGCCCTACCCGGGCCCGTGGATTTCGCGCGAGCTCGACGACCGCGTGCGCAAGACCGCTATGGTCCGCAGCGTGTTTACCCGCGAGCATGAGGGCTACCTGCGCATCTGGCGCCACGGTATTGACGAGGCCAAGACCTACGCGCGCCAAAACGCCGCAAGCTACCTGCGTTTCCAGAGCTTTTGGCCCAAGATCATGGATGGGCTTTGGCGTGACGCACAACTGATCAGTATCCTGGAGGGGGCCGAATGATCGACCGCCGCGCCCAGCGCGATAGTTCAATATCAATCTTTCGCATCATTGCCGTTGCCTGCGCCATTTGCGTGCTGGTGTACTTTATTTTTGCCTTGGTGACCGGTATCGAGCCGATCGCCACGGTGATTGCCTGCGCGCTGCTGTGCATCTTTCTGTGCATCTTTATCTTTTTGACGCTCAATCCCGATTCGGTGCGCTCCCAGTACACCGAGGAGACGCTCTCGGTGGCCTCGGCCATGCTCGAGGACATTAAGGGCGGTCTGACGCAGGAGTCGGCGCGTTTGGTGTGCCGGCGCATTTTGCCCGAGACGCGCGCCATGACGGTGGCCATCACCGACGAGGGCAACGTGTTGGCCTGCGCGGGCGAGTTTGAGGAAAAACTACTGCCAGATTCTCCCATCCACACGCTTGCCACACGCTACGTTATCGAACATGGCATCGTGCAGTCGTTCAACCGTATGGTGGATGTCGTGGGCTCGGATGGCTCGCACAACCAAGTCCCCGCCGGCATTATCGCCCCCATCAAGGTGGGCGATCGTACCGTCGGCACGCTCAAGTTCTACTACAAGACCCCGCGCGCCGTCGACCGTACCCAGTACGCGCTTGCCTCGGGCTTTGCCGAGATCTTGTCCACGCAGCTCGCCATCCACGAGCTCGAGGTGCAAAAGGAACTCACAGCGCGCGCCGAGGTGCGTGCGCTGCAGGCGCAGATTAACCCACACTTCCTGTTCAACACGCTGAACACCATTGCATCGTTTACGCGCACCGACCCGCTGCGGGCCCGCGAACTGCTTCGTGAGTTCTCATCGTTCTATCGTGCCACGCTCGACAACTCGGGATCGCTTATTCCGGTCTCGCGCGAGGTTGCACAGACCAGGCGCTACCTTACCTTTGAGAAGGCCCGCTTTGGCGAGGACCGCGTGCTTGCGACGTTCGATGTGTCCGAGGACGTGGAAGATACGCTGGTGCCGGCGTTCGTGATCCAGCCGATTGTCGAGAACGCCGTACGTCATGGTATGGGCGATGACGACGCCCTGAGGATCGACGTGACCGTTCACCAAGACGGCGAGGATGCAATCTTGATTGCCGTGGCCGATAATGGCGTGGGCATGGATGAGGGTACCGCCGCCAGACTGTTTGACGAGCGCTCTGCCCGTCCCGACGCCAGCTCTCCCCAGGGTGGCGGCGCCGGTGTGGCCATGCACAATATTTCGGAGCGCATCCATCGCTTTTATGGGCCGCACTCCTATACGCGTGTCGAATCGGCGCCGGGCAAGGGCACCAAAGTGCTCCTTCATCTTGATTTGTCAGAGAGCATCTTTGACATTCAAGAGTAAAATAAAGGGCTACGGGCTCAACGTCATGCGACGGATGCCCGGCGTAGTTAGTTGACGAAAGGTTTTATCCCTATGCTGCGTGCGATGATTGTGGATGATGAGGCACCGGCTCGCTCGGAGCTTCGCTTCCTGCTCGAGCAAACGGGCAAGATCGGCACGATCACGGAGGCGTCGAGCGTCCGCTCCGCCATCGAGATGCTTATGGAAAGTCGCGTGGATGTCGTGTTTCTCGATATCTCGATGCCCGGTGCCTCGGGCCTGCAACTTGCCGAGGCGCTGCATAAGCTCAAAAATCCGCCGGCGATCGTGTTTGTGACTGCGTATAGTGACCATGCGGTCGAGGCATTCGACGTGGATGCCGTCGATTATCTGATGAAGCCGGTCGAGGAAGCTCGCTTGGATCGCGCGATCGAGAAGGTCATGCAACGCGCCAAGCCGGTTACGGACAGCAAGGTGACCATCGAGCGTATCCCGGTGGAAAAGGGCGGCCGCAAGGTGCTCATTCCCGTGGATGACATTCGCTTTATCATGGCCAAGGACGATTACTCCTGCATCTATACCGTCGATGATCGCTTTTTGTCGACGACCTCGCTGGCGCAGTTTGAGGCCAAGCTCTGCGACTTTGGCTTCTTCCGTGTTCACCGCCGCTATATCGTCAACTTGGCGTGCGTTACGGATGTGGAGACGGTGCCCTCGGGCGCCATCCAGCTGGGCATTACGGGCGTCGACGAACGCGTGCCGGTTTCGCGCCGCCGCGTCGTGCCGCTCAAGAAGGCTCTGAGTCTCTAGCACACTGGCCCCGCAGCCCTGTAGACCCATCGTCTGCGGAGCCGTGGGGCCTTTTTTGTATGTATCTGCCGAATCGTTTTTTGTGGAAGGGATCCCATGAACAGTGCAAGCGCCAAGCGCATCGACATCATCTCGGACACCCACGGCTATCTTTCGCCTGCGCTCCTGGATGAGCTTGAGGGCGCAGACCTGATCATCCACGCCGGCGACCTCACGTCAGAGATGGACTACGAGCACCTATGCACCATCGCCCCCGTGCGGGCCGTACTGGGTAACAACGATTACTACCGCGACTACGGCCCCGATGTAGACCGTCTTGCGCTCTTTACCTACGAAGGCCTTAAATTCGCCGTAGCCCACTACCGCGAAGACCTTCCGGTGGGATCCGTAGACGTAGCCATCAACGGCCACACCCACGTAACCAAAGAAGCCCAAGTGGGCCGTTGCTTAGTCCTCAACCCGGGTAGCGCCAGCTACCCCAGAGGCACCCGAGGCCCCACCATGGCCAGGATGCTAGTAAAAGACGGCAAGATCCTAAGCACTAAGTTTATTGACCTAGAGTAATCACAACAAAAACGGGGGATGCAGATGCGTCCCCCGTTTCCATTTGAGTCAATGGCCGAGCTTCAACAAGAACCTTAGACAACCCCGCCGTGGAGAACGGGGCCGCCGAGCCGCGAAGCGGCGAGCAACAACAACGGCTCGAACAAAGTGACGGCAGGGAGGGTCTCCGGGGCTGAGGGCGGGGGTTAAGTTTGTCGCGAGTTCCGCACGCAAAGGAAAGCACTTAATGTGCTTTCCGTCTTGCGCAGGACTGTAGAGCAGCAAACTTAACCCCCGCCCTCAGCCCCGGAGACCCTCCCGGATGGCCCAAAAAATTTTTTCAAAAAAGTTGTTGCGCGCCGGACAGACTTCTGTGTATACTAATCCCCGCAGCGCACGCGAGCGGAAACAAACGCGAACGTCTGCCTGGGGAGTTAGCTCAGTTTGGTTAGAGCGCCGGCCTGTCACGTCGGAGGTCGCGGGTTCGAGCCCCGTACTTCCCGCCAACGCAATTAAAGCCACGTCTTCGGACGTGGCTTTTTGCGTTTGATGCACTTTGTTTCGATAGAACGATCGCCCTGGTGTATCTTCGCCCAGAATCCCCGCGCCTTCGGGAACGCAAGTAAAATCTAATAAGTATATCTGTCTGAACAACAGCTTTGTTGCGCAACACCTGTTCTACGAGACAGGGGGTTGGGTTATACTAAATTGCACTGTGCGCCGCATCTGATGCATTTCGCTCCAAGCGCGGCACTCAGTGGATATCCGATTTACCATTTGCATGTCCTGGCGGTCATTTAGCGTCTCGACGTAAGCTCGGCCCCGGAGCTCGTTCGAGCTGTTCCTATTCCTTGAAAGGGGAAAAATGGACATATCGAGGAAGACTGATTACGCCCTTCGCATGCTCGCGATGCTTGCCGAGGACCCGGAGCGTCTGCTTTCTGTTCGCACCGCCGCCGAAGAGGTCAATGTCCCGTATTCGTTTGCCCGTTCGATCCAGCATGGTTTGGTTCAGGCCGGTATTGTGGAGAGCCTGCGTGGCGTCCATGGCGGCATGCGTCTTAAGGTCAGCCCCGACGATGTCACCATCCGCCAGGTCGTCGAGGCCGTTCAGGGCCCCATGGTCATGAACGATTGCACCGCGCCCGATGGCGACTGTGCGCGCATGGGCGCGTGCTGCTATCATCCCCTGTGGGCCGGAGCTCAAGCGCTGATGCGCGACTACCTCGATTCCGTTTCGCTGGGCGATATCGTCGCTCACCGCCAGTTCCCGGCCGTCGATCCCAAGTTCGCCGACCGCGATGCGTTTCCCGAGTACGCCACCTGTACGTGCGCTTGCCGGGAGGAATAGCGCCGCATAAGGAGCATAGCCATGATTCAGGACCCCTTTCGTTCGATGATTCGTTCGGAAGGGGTCCTGCGTTATCGCGACCTTCCGTGGCGCCGCACACGCGATCCGTACATCATTTGGCTTTCTGAGGTCATGCTGCAGCAAACACAGGTGCCGCGTGTGGAGGCGCGCATGCCGGTGTGGCTCGATCGTTTTCCGACTGTGCAGGCGCTCGCCCAGGCCGCGCCTTCCGATGTTTTGGACGCTTGGCAGGGCATGGGCTACAACCGACGCGCTCTGGCGCTTCACGGGGCCGCTCAGCGCGTTGTAGAGGACTGGGACGGGGAGTTTCCGCGTGAGACGCGTGACTTGGTCGCTCTGCCTGGTATTGGCCCGGCAACGGCGCAGGGTATCCGTTCGTTTGCGTTTGATCTTCCGGGCGTGTATTTGGAGACCAATGTGCGCACGGTCTTTTTGCATCATTTCTTTCCCGATGTGCCGGCCGTTCCCGATCGCGAACTGGTGCCGCTGATCCAAGCTGCCTGTCCGGCGGTCCCCGGTGCGGCGGCGGACGAGATCGCGCCCTTTGCCGCGCCTCAAGACGATGCCGACACGCCGCGCGCGTGGTATTACGCATTGCTGGATTACGGCGCGTATCTTAAAAAGACACTGCCCAATCCGTCCAGGCGGTCGGCGGGCTATAGTCGTCAGTCCAAGTTTGAGGGCTCGCGCCGCCAAAAGCGCGCGCATATCGTGCGTATGTTGTTGGCAGCGCGCGATGGGCAGCCGGCGGGGATTACGCTTGCTGATGCCGTGGTGGGCGTTAACGAGATGGAAGCGGCAGCCGGTCGCGGGCCGGTCGAGTGCGACTTGATCGCGGGCATTCTAGCTGACCTGGAGCGCGAGGGCTTTTGCCGAGCCGAGGACGATCGTTGGTTGAGTGTGTAGCCCGCTCAAATCTGAAGAACGGGATTGTAAGGTTTAAATTCGCGGCTTGAGGGCATCCTAAAGACAAGGTCGCTCAAAGCCTATGGGCGGCACGTGTTGAAGGGAAGTACACCTATGGATTTTGAGAATTCCCAAACCAAGAAGAACCTCGAGACCGCTTTTGCCGGTGAGTCCCAGGCACACACCAAGTATCGCTACTACGCATCTAAGGCCAAGAAGGATGGCTACGTTCAGATTTCGAATATCTTTGCCGAGACGGCGGGCAACGAGTCCGAGCACGCCAAGCTGTGGTTTAAGTATCTGCACGACGGCGCCGTTCCGGGCACTCTGGACAACCTGCGCGACGCCGCCGCGGGCGAGAACTACGAGTGGACCACGATGTACGACGAGTTCGCCAAGACCGCCGAGGAGGAGGGCTTTGCCGAGATCGCCGAGAAGTTCCGTGGTGTCGCCGCCGTCGAGAAGGCCCACGAGGAGCGCTACAACAAACTCGTCGAGCGCATCGAGTCGGGCGAGGTGTTTGAGCGTGAGGGCGTGAAGGTATGGAAGTGCCTGAACTGCGGGCACCTGCACGTTGGTGCCGAGGCGCCTGAGGTGTGCCCGGTGTGTAACCACCCGAAGGCGTACTTTGAGGAGCAGGTGGTGAACTACTAGCGCGTGGCGCTGGCATGAGCTGGGCCGGGAGGGCGGGATTACCTTCCCTCCCCGCTCACGGCTCCGCAGGGTCGCGTTGAGGGAAGGTAATCCCGCCCTCCCGGCCCGCTTTGGGTCGTCGCGTGCTCGCTACAGAAAAGCTGATTAGAAGTTTGTGTGCCGCCCCTTTTGGGCGGCACGTTTTGTATAGGGATTGGGTTGCGGCCATTTGGTTGATGGTTCGGTTATTTGGTTGACGGGGCTTGCTCCGGGTTGGGGCGGCGCCGTTGTTTAGGGGGTACACTGGGTGGCGACTTTTAGTTTATCTACTACCTGATGGGGTGTTTTTTATGGGCAAGAAGTCTCGGGCTCGGGTTGCTGCGGCGGGAACTCGCAAGGATCCTGGTCGTCGGGTTGCCGAGGGTAAAAAGGCCGATCGTGCCGAGAAGGACAAGAAAGTCGGCGCGCATGCTCATCCTGAGTGGGCGCCTCATTTGAATTCGGCTAGTGAGGATTTGACTGCCAAGTTGTTTACTCTGGTCGAGGTAATTTTGGGCGTGGTGCCCCTTGTGGTTATCGGTTTATTCTTGGCTTCGAAGGACGCCACGAGTGTCGATAAACTCACCGAGGTCTTTTCGCAGGACCCCTCGATGGTGGTCTCGTTTATTTCTGCGTGCTTGCAGCCGTTTGTGGCGTACATGCTGTATATGGTCTACCGCAAATACTGCGAGGGTGATGCGGGCTTTGCCGCCGGTAACCTGATCGGTCTTTTGTGCTCCGAGATCCTACTGCTCAATATCCCGGGCGTCATCGGTATGGGCATCTTGCTGTGGCGTGTTTGGCGCAACGTCGCCCCGCACTTTGAGAGCTGGTTGTTTGAACGCCGTGCAATGGGCGTGCTGGCAGACATCGCGGGCTCGCTCGTGATTCTAGCCTTGGCGTTTATGTGCGCCACCGCCACCCGAGGTCTCGCGGGCATCTAAAGCTGCCTCCACCGACTGCGGAGCACGGGGCGGGGAAACACCTTTCCCTCTCGCTCACGGCTGCGCAGGTCGCGCGAGGTAAAGGTGTTTCCCTACCCTGTGTTCCGGCTTCGGGTCGTCGCGTGCTTGCTACTGAAAAACTGATAAGAAGTTAGCGTGCCGCCCCTTTTGGGGCGGCACGTTTTTGTATGGGGTCCCTGTCTTCACAATTTCCGTCAAGCTTTTGGTTAGATTTTGGTCAGTTGGCGTAAGGGTGGAAGGCCAAAAGATTGCTGACGAAAAAAGCTCAGAGAAAGTGCTGGTAGGGGAGTTGTTGAGCTTTTCGACAGCTTTTGAGCAAAAGAAACTTTGTGGCTATTGCCGGCGATTGCGTTGTCGCGGTCATGGCGGTGCGGGATGCTGGTCGTAAGCGTCGAATGCTCCGATTTTGGAGGCCAGCATGGATCTGTTTCTTGAGACTCCGCAGCAACAAGCTGAGCGCATGCTGCGTCAGCAGCAACGACTCATGGAGATGCAAATGCAGGGGGCGGCAGCCCAGCCCCCTGCGCAAAATGCCACGCCTGTGGTTTCGCCTGCGGGCGAATCGGCACCAGAGGCCTATTCCGTACAGCAAGATTCATATGCGCAGGAGCTCGCGTTCGACAAGCGTCGTGCGCGTCGTCGCCGCGTGGGCCAGCGCCTGCGCACATTGGCGATGATCGTGCTCATCCCGCTGGGGCTTGCGGTCATCTTTCTGGCGTCGTATGCCCTCACGTGCATCCTCAACGGCGCATCGCCCAACGAGGTGCTCCAACATCTAGCGGCCCTGGGCCAGCGCCTAGGCGACGTCATAACAACCATCCGCACCGGCTGGGAGAGCTAGCGTTTGTAACATTAGGACTTCTAGGGTGTAGGGATTATCGCCACGAGCGGAATTCTTGCATCCTGTTGGTCCTGTCGTGCGACTGAATAGTATTATTGAAGTTGAATAATAATAGGATTTGTTATGTATAAGCAGGATTTAGAGCAGACTCTGTTGGGCATTGACGAAGAGGCAGAGCTGGAAATAGGTCCAAGAGACGACAGGCCGAGCGTTGTATTGGTGGGAGGAAGCGCCTTCATGCTAAACGATGTGACGAATCGTTCGGTTACACATGACATCGATGTGTTTGAGGCGGACAGGTGCCTCCGCGAGATCATAGCTCGATACCCCGAGGTGAATGGTATGGCGGTGGCATATTGTAATCAGATGCCATTCAATTACGAAGATCGTTTGATCCCCTTGGATATTGGGGCGCGTTTTATCAGGTACTTTACGCCATCCTTGGAGGATCTGGCGGTAATGAAGCTCTATGCCTTCCGTCCGAACGACATCATCGATCTTCATAGTCAGGCATTCGTCGACCGACTTGATTGGGGGCTGCTCGAACGGCTTATATTCGACGAGGGAGAAGCACTGGCGTCGTCGCCTTCGGAGCGGAGTTATCAAGAGATGGTCTGTGCATACAGGCAATACAAAAAGGAGGTGCTCGGTTGAATCTGACCTTTGAGGGATTCTTAAAAGGCTATTGCCGAGAGCTATCCGGACAGCAGTCGCTCAGTTTTAGAAAACTGGTTAAGCAAGCGACGACGGTTGCGCCGCGCGTGGCGGAGCCCCTGTTTTTGCTCGCTTTGGCACAGGGTAAAGCCGAATACGTTCTGGGCTTATCCGAGGGTTCGTGGATGGAAGAGGGTTACCGAGGCGTTTTGTCCTTGTACGCCCAAACGGGTAGCCTGGCATCTCTATGCGCCGAGGATAAACTTCCTAATCGTTATGCCAACGTTTGGCGTGCGTATAGAGCGGTGAAGGAAAAGCCAGTGGCGGACAGAAGGATCAACGCCCTGATGCGAAAAAGAACGTTGGGAGCGCTAGAGGAATCGGGCGTAACGCGCTACGGTCTCTGCCGCGATTTGAATCTGAATAAGGGAAACGTGTACGCATATTTAGCCGGTGATGACTCAAAGGTGAGCAGGGAGACGGCGCGCCGCATTATGGAATATGCGGAGGAGAGGGGCGCCCAAGAAGGGACCGGGCGCCCGGTGCGTATGGCGGGGTAAGATTGATCGCGGTTTTGATTGGTGCTCGATTGGGTTTGTTGGGCGGAGTTTATGTCTGCTATTGATATTGTGCTTGTTGTGATCGCCTTGGTGGCGGTGGGGGTTGCTGTGGCTTGCGCCCTCCAACTCAAGAGCCTGCGTGCCGAGTTGCGGGAGCGTGGCGACAGTAGCGCGGAAACGCTGGCAGCACTCGAGCAGGCTAACAAAGCGCTCGATGCCCTGAACGTCGCGCTGGCCGAAACCCGTCGCACGGCCAATGCCATCGCGCAGCAGCAGACGACCGATGCGGCCGTAGAGCAGCAACGTTACCTGACCATCGCGCGCGAGTTCTCGCAAGCCGGTGACCGGATGGATGATCTGCGCCGCGAGACCGCCCAACAGCTCGGCGCCAATCGCGAGGGCATCGAGCATCGCCTGGACAAGGTGCGCGAGACGGTCGATGCTCAGCTGGGTGCCATCCGCGAAGACAACAACGTGCAGCTCGATCAGATGCGCGCGACGGTGGACGAGAAGCTCTCTCGCACGCTCAACGACCGACTTTCGGCATCGTTTAAGCAGGTGAGCGACCAGCTCGAGGCCGTGTACAAGGGCCTGGGCGATATGCAATCTATCGCCACCGGCGTAGGCGACCTCAAGCGTGTGCTGGGCAATGTAAAAGCGCGCGGCATTTTGGGCGAGGTACAGCTGGGTGCGATCCTGACGGACATCCTCACACCCGACCAGTATCTGGAAAACGTTGCCACCAGGCCCGGCGCCTCGGAGCGCGTTGAGTTTGCCGTCAAGCTGCCGGTAGACGAGGGCGATCCCGTGCTGCTGCCGATCGACTCCAAATTCCCGGGCGACGCGTACGAGCATCTGCTCGACGCCCAGGAGTCGGGCGATGCGGAGGCCGTTGCCGCAGCGCGCAAGACGCTCGATATGATGGTGAAACGCGAGGCAAAGGACATCTGCGAAAAGTACCTGAGTGTGCCGGCAACGACCAACTTTGGCATCATGTTCGTGCCGTTTGAGGGGCTGTACGCCGAGGTCGTCAGCCGACCCGGGCTCATCGAAACCCTGGGCCGCGACTATCATGTCAACGTTGCCGGTCCCAGCACTATGGCCGCCATTCTCAACAGCCTGCAGATGAGCTACCAGACGTTTAGGCTGCAAAAACGTACCGACGACGTACTGCGCGTGCTCTCCGCCGTCAAGGCCGAGCTGCCGCGCTATCAAAAGGCGCTGCGCCGCGCCCACCAGCAAATCGAGACCGCGGGCAAAACGGTCGAGGGCATCATCACCACGCGCACCAACGTTATGGAGCGCAAGCTCAAGGACATCGACGCGCTGGAAGACGCCGACCAAGCCGATGAGATCTTGGGACTCACGCCCGCGGGCCTTCCCACAGACCAAGAAGACGAGGACTAATTGCAACAAGACGGTGGGGCATCGGCACAAACGCGGGTGCCCCACCGCTTTTCGTATCGCACTTGTCTGAAGCGTGCTCCAATGTGCAACAATGGCGTTTCGCCCTATCAGACGCGAAAGGAAGCCCATGTCTCAGAGAAGCACCAGCCCGCTCAGCCGCTCCACCGTGCGCCGCACGCTGCAGCGGTTTTGGGGTGTCACGCGCACGCAGCCGCTGATTGTCTTTCTCTCGGTGTTCTCGTCGGCGGGCTACATCTTTTTGCTGACGTTTGCCAATACCTATGTGATGGCCCTCATTGTCGACCGCGTTCAAGCCGGTCCCGTGGCGGGTGACCAGGTGTTTGAGGTCTTCGGCCCCTATATCCTGGCGCTCGTACTCGTCAACCTGGTGGGTCAGATCCTCTCCAAGCTACAGGACTACACCGTCTACAAGCTCGAGATCGCAGGCAACTATCACCTGGCGCGTCTATGCTTCGACACGCTCTCCAACCAATCCATGACATTCCATACCAGCCGCTTTGGCGGATCGCTTGTGAGCCAGACAAGCCGTTTTATGAGCGGCTACACGGGTCTGGTCGACGTGACGGTGTATTCGCTCATTCCCACCATCACCTCGGTTGTCTGCACGGTAGCGGCGCTCGCTCCGGTGGTGCCGACGTTTACCGTGATCCTGGTGGGCATCATGGTCGTCTACATTGCGTTCGTCTGGCTTATGTACAAGCGCATCATGCCGCTTTCGGCCGCGACGTCCGCCGCGCAGAACAAGCTCTCGGGCGTGCTCTCCGACGCGGTCACGAACATCTTGGCCGTCAAGACCTGCGGGCGCGAGGACTTTGAACGCGATCTGTTCGACGCCGCCGATCGTGCCGCGCGCGATGCCGAGACGGTCTCGATGCACGCCATGATGCAGCGCAACTTTACGACCTCGGGTCTTATCGTCATCACCATGGCCGTGGTGAGTGTGTTCGTGGCGGGCGGCAACGCGTGGTTTGGCATCTCGGCCGGCTCGCTCGTCATGATCTTTACCTACACCTATAACCTCACCATGCGTCTGAACTACGTAAGCTCCATGATGCAGCGCATCAACCGCGCGCTGGGCGATGCGGCCGAGATGACGCGTGTGCTGGACGAGCCGCGTCTGGTGGCAGACGACGAGAACGCTCCCGAGCTTAAAGTGACCGAAGGTGCGATTGATTTTGAGCACCTGAGCTTTGCATACCGTGACGCCGCGGCGGGCGAGAACGTGTTCGACGACCTGACGCTTCACGTGGCGGCGGGCCAGCGCGTGGGCCTGGTGGGCAAATCGGGCTCGGGTAAGACGACGCTCACCAAACTGCTGCTGCGCCTAGACGATGTTCAGGGCGGCCGCGTGCTCGTGGACGGTCAGGACGTCTCGCGCTGCACGCAGCAGAGCCTGCGTCGCCAGGTTGCCTACGTGCCGCAGGAGGCGCTGCTGTTCCACCGCTCCATTCGCGAGAATATCGCCTACGGCCGCCCCGACGCCACCGACGAACAGATTCGCGAGGCGGCTCGCTTGGCTAATGCGACTGAGTTTATCGACCGCCTGCCCAACGGCTTTGACACCATGGTGGGCGAGCGCGGCGTCAAGCTTTCGGGCGGCCAACGTCAGCGCGTGGCCATCGCCCGCGCTATCCTGACCGACGCGCCGATCCTGGTGCTCGACGAGGCGACGTCTGCCCTGGACAGTGAGTCCGAGGCGCTGGTGCAGGAGGCGCTCGAGAACCTGATGCGCGGCCGCACCTCCATTGTGGTGGCGCATCGCCTGTCCACCGTGGCGGCGCTCGACCGCATCGTGGTGCTGGCGGACGGCGAGATTGTCGAGGACGGCACGCATGCGCAGCTTGTCGAGGCAGGCGGCGAATACGCAAGCCTGTGGAGCCGCCAGACCGGCGCATTTTTGGAGGCGTAAAGACCCCATACGTGGGACAATCGTGCCCATAGGTTTGTTATGCCGTTGAGCCGAGGAGTCGTTATGCCACGCGAGACCAATGCCGCCAAACGCGAGCGCGCCATCGAGGTGTGCGAGCGCCTCAACCGTCGCTATGGCCCGGTCGAGTGCTTTTTGGACCACGAGAATCCCTTTAGGCTGCTCATCGCGGTGCTGCTCTCGGCGCAGACGACCGACGCACAGGTCAACAAGGTGACGCCGAAGCTGTTTGCCCAGTGGCCCACGTCCGAGGCCATGGCGGGGGCGAGTGTGGTCGATGTGGCGGATACCATCAAGTCGCTTGGCTTTTATAAGAGCAAGGCCAAACACGCCGTGGAGGCCGCGCAGATGATCGTTGCCGATTACGGCGGCGAGGTACCTGCCGACATGAAGGAACTCGTCAAGCTGCCGGGTGTGGGGCGCAAAACGGCGAACATCGTGCTCAACGTGGGGTTTGGCATTGTCGAGGGCATCGCGGTCGATACGCACGTCAACCGCATCGCGCACCGCCTGATGCTGAGCCCCAAGACGCATGCCAAGGAGCCGCTCAAGACCGAGCAAGATCTGCTCAAGATTTTGCCGCACGAGTATTGGGAGTCGGTCAACCACCAGTGGATCACCTTTGGCCGTGAGATCTGCGACGCCCGCAAACCCAAGTGCGACGAGTGCCCGCTGGCGGATTTGTGTCCCAGCGTGCGCGTAGCGGGGTAGGGCGGAACGCATCTTCGTCTGGCGTTTTTTGCGGGGCTGGGTTTGCCCTTGAGCCGGAGTCCTTTCCATGCGCTACCATGACAGGCAATGAAATCCGCCGCATACCCGCCGAGCTTGCCCCGGCGGGCTTTTGGCGTTGCGATGCCGGAGGAACAGCATGCTCATTCACCGTATAGCCGCGCAGCTCTACACTGCCGAGGCCTTGCAGACCGTCGAGGCCGGACTCGATGCCGGCGAGGACGTGACGCTGGCTGTGTCGCAGTCGGGCCGCACGCTTATGGCGGCCGCCCAGTTTGCGCGCCGCCCGCGCCCCACGGTCTACATTGTGAGTGGCGAGGATGCGGCCGATCGCGCCGCGCGCAGTCTGGCCGCCTATGTGGGCTTGGCGCATGTGTGCCGTTTTCCCGAGCGCAAGGACTATCCGTGGCGCGAGCAGGCGCCCGACGACGCCGTGGTGGCGCAGCGCTGCGAGGCTCTGGGGCGCATCGTGCGCGGGGACAACTGCATCATGGTTGCCTCGGCCCGTGCGCTGCTGCGCTGCGTGCCGCCGGTCGAGAGTCGCTATTGGGAGTCCACCACTTTTGCGGTGGGCGAGGAGATTCCTTTTGACGAGGTGCCGCAGCGCCTGGTGGGCATGGGCTACACCAATGCCGGCGCCGCCGACGCGCCCGGTCTGTTCCGCGTGCACGGCGACACCGTCGAGGTGTTCCCCGCACAGGAAAAGGCGCCCGTACGCATCGAGTTCTTTGGCGACGAGATTGACCGCATCCGCCGCATGGTGAGCTCCACGGGCCAAACCATCGGCAACGAGGACAGTATCGAGATCTTCCCCTGCCGTGAGCTGGCGCTTACCGATGAGGCGGTCCACAACATGCACGTGGCGCTCTACCGCGCCAGCCAGGACGATAGCAAGCTGGCAGCGCTGCTCGAGATGGTGGATGCACGCATCGTCACGCCCGAGCTCGACCGCTTTTTGCCGGTGATGTACGGCCAGACCGTAAGCCCGTTGGCACACGTGAGCGGCAAGGCGCTTGTGGTTTTGTCCGAGCCGCGCTCGCTGTTCGACGACTGCCTGCGTGCCTACGAGGATATCGAGGCCCGTGCCGGCGAGGCGGGGATTGACCGCCTGGACGGTCTGTACGTGCGCGCTCAACAGCTCGATTTTGGTGCCCAGCAGCGCCTGAACTACGTAAGCCTCATTCGTGCCGGCGGCGCGGTGACGGCCGAGCTCAAGATTGAGCAGCCTGCCATCGCAGGCTCGGACAACCGTTTTATGACGCGCATCCAGGAGGTCGTGGGCAAGCGCTATGCCTGCGTGTTTGCCATTCCCGACCGCGGCGCGCGTGAGTCGATGGAGCTCACCTTTGGCGACGAGGGCATTACCTTTGAGGAATCGCTGACCGCGGCGCCCGAAAATGCCGGCGCTATCGGCGACCGCGTGCGCGTGGCAGCGGCGGATTCCGCCGACCGTGCCGCACGCCAGGAGGCCCACGCTTCCATTCGCGAGCGTAAGGCCGACGCACTCAACGCCCGCTCGCTCGAGGCGGGTGCCGCCCAGGCAGCCGCCGGTGCCGCCGTGCCCACCATCTCGCGCGGACGCGTGACCTTTGTCGATGCCGCCCTGCCGCAGGGCGTGGTGGTGCCCGATGCCAACCTGGCCGTGTTCTCGATTGCCGACCTCAACGCCCGCATGGACGCCAACCGCGCGCGCAGCCGCCGCAAGGTGGACATTACGCAGATCACGTTCCCGTTTAAGCCGGGCGACTACGTGGTGCACGCCACTCACGGCATCGCGCTCTTTAGCGAGATCGCGCGTCAGGAAGTGGGCGGCAAGGAACGCGACTACTTTTTGCTGGAATATGCCGACGGCGACAAACTCTACGTGCCGCTCGAGCAGGTCGACCGTATCACGCGCTATGTTGGCCCCGACGGCGACAAGCCGCGCCTGACCAGGCTCAACACCGCCGACTGGACGCGTGCCACGAACAAGGCGCGCAAAAACGCCAAAAAGCTGGCGTTTGACCTGGTCGATCTGTATACGCGCCGCTCGTCGATTACCGGTATCGCCTGCCCGCCCGACACACCCGAGCAGATCGAGATGGAGGAGAGCTTCCCTTACGACGAGACGCGCGACCAGCTGGAGGCCATCGCCGACATTAAGGCCGACATGGAGGCGCCCAAGCCCATGGACCGCCTGCTGTGCGGCGACGTGGGCTTTGGCAAGACCGAGGTCGCCCTGCGCGCGGCGTTTAAGTGCGTGGACTCCGGCCGCCAGGTCATGGTGCTCTGCCCCACGACCATTCTGGCCCAGCAGCACTACGAGACGTTCTTTGAGCGTTTTGCCCCGTTTGGCCTTGAGGTCGAGGTACTCAGCCGCTTTCGCACACCGGCGCAGCAGAAGCGCGCGCTCAAGGCGTTTGCCGAGGGCACGATCGACGTGCTCATCGGCACGCATCGTCTGCTTTCGGCCGATGTGAACCCCAAGAACCTGGGCCTGGTGATCATCGATGAGGAACAGCGCTTTGGCGTGCAGCACAAGGAGCAGCTCAAGAACCTGCGCGAACAGATCGATGTGCTCACGCTTTCGGCCACGCCCATCCCACGTACCATGCAGATGGCCACGAGTGGCGTGCGCGACATGAGCCTGATCACCACGCCGCCGACCGGGCGTCGTCCCGTGATCGTGCACGTGGGGGAGTACGACCCTGACGTGGTAAGTGCGGCGATTCGCCTGGAGGTGGGCCGCGGCGGTCAGGTGTACTACGTGTCCAACCGCGTCAAGACCATCGACGACGCCGTGGCGCGCGTGCACGAGGCCGCGCCCGAGGCGCGCGTGGGCGTGGCGCACGGCAAGATGAGCCCGCGCGAGGTTGAGGATGTGATGATCGAGTTCGCGACCAAAAAGATCGACGTGCTCATCGCCACGACCATCGTGGAGAGTGGCATCGACAACGCGACCGCCAACACGCTGATCATCGAGGATTCGCAGCGCCTGGGTTTGGCGCAGCTCTACCAGCTCAAGGGCCGTGTGGGCCGTTCTGCCACGCAGGCCTACGCGTACTTTATGTTCCCGGGCGAGCTGCCGCTCACCGAGGAGGCGACGGCGCGCCTGACCGCACTGTCCGAGTTCCAAGACCTGGGCAGCGGCATGCGCATCGCCATGCGCGACCTGGAGATCCGTGGTGCCGGCTCGCTTATGGGCGCCGAGCAGCACGGCAACCTGTCGAGCGTGGGCTTTGACCTGTTTACGCAGATGCTGGGCCAGGCAGTGGCCGAGGCGCGTGGCGATGACAATGCCGGCGTGGAGGCGGCGAGCGTGGGCATTAACCTGCCGGCCGACTACTTCTTGTCCGAGGAGTACATGCCGGCGGTGGATCAGCGCGTGCTCGTGTACCGTAAGCTCGCAGCGGCCGAGGACCTGGAGAGCATCGACGAGGTACAGGAAGAGACCGAGGCCGCGCACGGTGAACTGCCGTTGGCGGGGCTCAACCTGTTCAACCGCGCGCGCATCCGTATTCGCGGCGAGCGCCTGGGGCTCGAGAGCGTCACGCTCAGTGGCGGTCGCATCACGTTTTTGGGCGTCGACGTGCCCAAGAAGGTGGCCTTTGAGCTTAAGACCCGCTATGGTGCGGTGAACTTTCCCAAGAGCCGCAAGCTGTCGGTGCCCTACAAGGCGGGCGCCGGTGCGGGCAGC
>CABQAK010000024.1 GCA_902462065.1 uncultured Collinsella sp. | reverse complement strand
TGTACATCCCCGCCAGGGCCGGGAGATAGAAGACGGCGTCCACCACGGCGGGCGCGGCCTCGCGTGCAGCAGCGACCATGCGGTCCTTGATGCCCTCGACGAGTTTGCTCATCTGTCTCTCCTCTTAGTTGTTGGACCCGACGGTTGCGGCGGTGTCAGCCGCATCCTCGAGCTGCAAGTTCAATAGCTTCATACCGTATTCCGGCACGTTGATATCGATGGGTTGGCCATACAGGTCACCAGGGCGCACAAAAGCGAGCACCGTCATAATGCGCGCCATGGCCTCGGGCGATTCGGTGAGTCCGCGCTCAAACCAGCGCTGAATCATGCCGACCTCGGCACTCACGACGTAGGTGACGTAGTAGTCAAAGAACGTGCCCAGCGCCAGGCCCAAAATGCCCGTCTGCGCACGCGGCACCACAGCCTCACGAGCGGTGTCGATGATCCTTTTAATGAAGGCCTGGTCGCCGCCCGGACCCAACAGCGCACCGATTAAGTCGCGGTTGGCCGCAAGATAACGCAGCAGCTCAACCGAACCGGGCGCTGGCTCGAGCTCATCGATATTGTGATAGAGATCAGGCAGCTGAGCTGCAGTGATGAGCTCAATGCGCTCATGGATCTCGGCCAGCAAGCCGTCCTCGATTTGATTGATAAAGTCGGGAATATCGCGGTAGTGCGAATAGAACGTGCGGCGCGTAAGGCCAGCGCGCTCGGTGAGCGACGCGACATTAATGCGCGAAAGGTCGCCGCTTTCGGCAAGCTCGCTGGCAAGTGCCTGGCGAAGGGCACGCTGCGAGCGAAGGGACCGGCGATCGCATTTCTCGAGCTGGGACAAGCGTCCTCCTTGTTACTCAGCCTGTGCGCTATTGCACAGTGCGAGTATTATTGCACACCGTGTGCACCAACACGTAAAGGCAATATTTTTGATGTGACAAAGGGCAGCCCCTTTGTCACATTCAGCGACCGCCTAGGTTGTGCCAGTTGTGCCTGGCTTTTGGAGCGGCATTGCCAATTGTTCAAAATGTCATTCGTGGGTAGAATAGTGTCGACGGCAGCCCAAGTTCTGGAAAGCTGGGCAGCGCCGTTGTTTGCATTAGGGGGTCAACGCCTTAGCGGCGGCGACCCCTTCTGTTGCGCTTCGAACGCTGCTTAAGTGCCTCGGAAAGGCCGACAAGCGCCGTGAAGAACGAGACCAAAGCGGTCAGAAGTCTCACGAAATCAATCAAATCGGT
This sequence comes from uncultured Collinsella sp., assembly GCA_902462065.1. Lineage (GTDB taxonomy): Bacteria > Actinomycetota > Coriobacteriia > Coriobacteriales > Coriobacteriaceae > Collinsella. The sequence continues at coordinate 33,295 of CABQAK010000024.1, read as the reverse complement.
CATGGGCATCACCTCCCATCAGATGGAGAGCGCTGCCCGGCACATTGAACCGCCGTCAACGATACCGATTCTATCAAAACTTAGTTATATATACGAATATATGTTCGCATGCCAAGGGTGCAGGGTACTTGTGACAAAGGGGCTGTCCCTTTGTCACATTATTCGATGATGGTGCGGGAGTTTTGCTTGTGCATGGTAGCGAGCATGTGTTTGGAGACGGCGTGGACCATGCAGCTGCCGATGGTCGCGCTCGCGGCGGCCTTGGCTGCATCGCTTGCGTTTTTGGTCGCGTAGCTGTGGCGGAAACGCTTGAGCATGGCGATATCGTTGCCGCCGTCGCCATAGACCGCGACCTCGTCCTCGGCAATACCGTAGTAGCCCGCCAGCCAGGCCACGCTCTCGCCCTTGTTGCACGCCACGTCCGTGATCTCGAACATCACCGGATCGAACGGCGCGTTGACCACGCGGTCCGAGCGCTCGGCCAAATACGCCTTAAGATTGCGCTCCAGCTCGGGCGAGGTCACGCGGCAGTTGATCTTGCATACATCGTGGCGCAGGATATCACCGATCGACTGGTCGAAATACTGCTCCTCGTGATACCCGCCACGTGCGCGCATGCCGCGCATCACGATGCGCTTGATAGGGCTGTCCTTCTTAAAACCCGCCTGGTGCATCTCGAACGATCCGCTCGAAAACATGCCATCGGGCGTGGAGCAGTCAAAACAGATATCCGGGAACTCCTTGAGCAGCTCCTCGGTGATCTGTGGGTCGATGGTCCAGGTCTTGAGCACCTCGCCATGGCTGTCGCGCACGATGGACCCATTGGAGCAGCAGGCGTCAAGCGTCAGGCCCGTAAAGCCATGCTCGCCGATCGGCAGCGTCGAGCGTCCGGTCGCGGGAACCACGTGGAGTCCGGCATCGGTCAGCTCGCGAATGGCGCGGCGGATGGTCCCATCTGCCTCGTGCAGGGCGTTCAGCAGCGTTCCGTCTAAGTCACTCGCAAACATCTTGATCATGGACATGCCTCTCCTTCGTCTGCACGATATTGTAGACGAGAACGGGCGCGCCCCAAGAGAGGCACGCCCATCAGGCGAAAGATTGTCCTACACCGCGGCGGGGCCGTGTTCGCCGGTACGGATGCGGATTACCTCCTCGACCGGTTCGACCCAAATCTTGCCGTCTCCAACGGCTCCGGTGCGAGCGGCGCTGCAGATGATGTCGACAATTCCGTCGACATGTTCATCGGCGCAGATAAGGGTGAACTGCACCTTAGGGATCGTGTTGACAAGCAACTCGTTGCCGCGCACGTATTCCTTCCAGCCATGTTGCGCACCGCAGCCCTGCACCTGGTTGATAGTCATACCGCGAACATCAGCAGCAAACAGCGCGTCTTTAAGAACCTCAAGCTTCTCGGCACGAACGATCGCCGTAATCTTCTTCATAGTGAATTCCTCTCTTCAAAAAAAGAAATGAATTGTCCCTCACATGGCACGGGTTTTCCAGGTACCCGAGATTGCCCCGAAAGAGGAGCGCCGCGTACTTTGGTACGCAAGCGACGGTTTGAGGGGCAAGGTCGGGTGCCTGGGAAAGCCGTGCTGCTAATCGAGTCCGGAGAACGAAGGATATGCGCTTTCGCCGTGCTGACTCGCATCCAGGCCCAGCGCCTCGTCGGCCTCGTCAACGCGCGGGCTGCCGTGGAACAGTGCCTTGACCACCGCGGCGATCACCAAATCGAGCACCAGCACAATAGCGACCGTCACCACAATGCCCAAGATCTGTGAGATGAGCAGCGAGACATCGCCCGTGTAGAACAGGCCGCCCTTACCGGTCCACGAGAGCTCCGGCACGCAGAACAGGCCCGTAAGCACGCCGCCCAAGATGCCGCCGATACCGTGGCAGCCAAACGCGTCGAGCGCATCGTCGTAGCCGAACTTGGTCTTAAGATGGCTGATAGCCAAATAGCAGACGGGCGAGACGATCAGGCCCATGACCAGCGCCGCCCACGGCTCGACAAAGCCCGCACCGGGCGTGACCACCACGAGGCCCGCGACCAGACCGGTGCTGGCACCCACCAGCGTGGGGCGACCGGTGTGCACGCGCTCGACAGCAAGCCACGAGACCATGCCCGCTGCGCTGGCCGTCACGGTGTTGAGGATGGCGAGTGCCGCCACAGCATCGGCCTTAAACTCGCTGCCGCCGTTAAAGCCAAACCAGCCAAACCAAAGCAGCCCGGCGCCCAGCGCCACAAACGGCACGTTATGCGGACGGTAGCTCACCATGCCAAAGCCACGACGACGGCCGAGCATTAAGCAAAGGATCAGGCCCGTCAGGCCGGACGAAATGTGTACCACGTCGCCGCCGGCAAAGTCGAGCGCGCCGATGATGTCGCCGATAAAGGAGCCCTCGCCGCCCCAAACCATGTGGGCAAGCGGCGCATAGACCACGAGCAGCCAAATGCCCAGGAAGGCCGTCATGGCACCAAACTTAACGCGGCCGGCCAGGCTGCCCGTGACGATAGCAGCCGTGATCATGGCAAACGCCATCTGGAAGGCGATGTTGATGATCTGAGGGTAGACGGCACCGTCCGCGGCGTTGCCCTCGGCCGCCTGCAGCACCTGGCCGAGCACCGGCAGGCACAGCAGCTGGTCAAAGCCTCCAATAAACGGACTCGAGCCGTCGCCGCCATAGGCCAGCGACCAGCCGGCGACAATCCACAGCACGCCCACCAGGCCAATGGCGCCAAAGCACATAAGCATGGTGTTGATGACATTTTTGCGCCTGGACAGGCCGCCATAGAAAAACGCCAGGCCCGGTGTCATTAAAAACACGAGCATGGTGCAGATGAGCATAAACGTTGTCGATCCCGTATCGTACATTCGCTCCCCCTTGGTCGCATGAACGTTGTCGGCGCCCATAATGCGGCCGAGGGACAACTGGTGTAGACCAGATACGGCGTTGTTAAACGCTGCGTTGTCGAATGGAAACGGTGCCGCAATCCTGGAAACGGCGCGGCAACGGGCGCGAAACGAACGGGAAATACGCGAGCGAGAAGGGCGCGTTTGGCCCCGCTCTGGCTAGCGCCGGAACAGCTCGCGAGCTCGGTCGCGGAGATTAGTTGCTCGAATGACACCTTCGTAGCGATTGATGCGCAGACGCGGGAAAGCGTTAAAGAAGCGTAGGTCGCGGCGGCTGAGTAACACACTCGGCACCGGACGGCTCATACGCTTGCCGGCAAGGCGACGGCTGAACGACGGACGCGGCATGCTCGGCGCGGCATCGGCCACGCGGCGGGCGGCAAGCGCTAGGCCGCGAGCACCGTCCGAGATAAACGTCGGCATCGAGGCCTTCTCGCGTAAGGCATCGAGGGCCGCGTCGCCCAGCTCGGCCAGCCACGCGTTAACGGCACGGCTACGGATATGCGTCTGTGCCACCGAGTCAATCGTCGATTCGGGAATGCGCTCGAGCATGGAGTCAGACGCATCGGCAAGCGACTCATTGATGCGGTCGGCAAGGTCGGTGCGCACACGCTCCAGCTGATCGGACAGGCGGCGCCAGCTGGCCAACGAGCATGCCGCGTCGACCATCATCGCAACCGCAACGATAAAGGCGGACAGCCGCACAATCAGAACCGGCAGATGGCCTAGCAGCCCCAGCAATGCCGGCTCCACTAAACGGCAAATGCACAACGCACCCAGGCCAAACGCGCAGGCCCAGTACAGGCAGATGCGCCCGTGCAGGTTAAACGGCAGGTGCGAATAGTCCCAAAAGCGAGCGCCCGTTGTTTTTTCCAACAGCACGCCCACGCTGTACTCAATCACGCTGCATACAAGCGCCGCGGCGACAAACTGGCTCGAGGCATCCGGAATCCCGCGCAGCAAAAGCCAGCAGGCAATGCCGCCCGCGCCATAGATGGGGCAACACGGTCCCAGCAAAAAGCCGCTGTTGGCAAATCGTCCGTGATTGAGCATGGCGCAGACCGTCGACTCCCACGCCCAGCCGCAAAACCCGTAGAAGGCAAACGAGAGCACCAGCGCCGAGAGCGGACAGGCGGCAAGCGTCGCGCCGTCAAATGCCATGTCGATCGCGGTCCCCACCGTCTACCCTCTCCTCTTCTCGCTCGATTCGCTGCTCACGCCATCGTCCGCCTCGTCCTTGCGTGGCAGACGGCCGGCGACCGTCTCGCACAGCGCGCACCACTTATCAGCCAGGCACACAATCCATGCCTCGCGACACGTCGGCGGCACCGGTACCAGCGGAAACATATGGCGCGCGATGATATTCCGCTCGCGCGGCGTCAGCTCAAAATCCTCTTCGGCACGTGCCAGGGCAAAAAATGGATGCCGAAATCCGTGTAGACGATGGCTCGGATCGGGATCGTGCCAATCGTAGAGAAAGTAATCGTGCAGCAGGGCCCCGCGCAGCAGCGAGGCGCGGTCGACCGAAACACCAACACGGTCAAGACGCTCGGCAAAGGACAGGCTCGCCCGCGCCACCGAAATCACATGCGCATAGACCGTCACGTCGCCATGCTGGATAAACTCGCGCGTCAGGTCCAGACGGCCCGCCTGTGCCAGTTGACGGGCAGCATGGTCTACTTCGCACGCGATTTTCTCGGCACGAACGACATCGGACATGCTGTCTCCTTCCAGCGACTCACGGCGACAAGCCACGGCCTGTGCACAATCGAAAAAACATCATGGAACACATCAGTATGGCATCGCACAAAACGTTTTGCCCCGCCAGTTGACGAATTACCGCGCCGCCGTCACATATCAAACGCCAAAATGTGCGAGACTGTTTTGTGCAATTGTGCCGGCCGAGGGAGCGCCGGTGCTCGATTCGCATGGAGTAACCCACAACGATGCTGCTTACGCAAACGACAACGCCCGAGGACGTCAAGGCTCTCGACCGCGCCGAGCTTCCGCTGCTCTGCGGCGAGATCCGCCAGGCAATCCTCGAAAGCTCCGCCGCCGTCGGCGGGCACGTTGCCCCCAACTTGGGCGTCGTTGAGCTTACGGTTGCGCTTCATCGCGTATTTAACTCCCCCATCGACAAGATTGTCTTTGACGTTTCGCACCAGACCTACGCCCACAAGGCGCTGACCGGGCGCGCGTACACTTATATCGATCCGGAGCGTTATGGTGAGGCTTCTGGCTTTGCCAATCCCGACGAGTCCGAGCACGACCTGTTCGCCATGGGCCATACCTCCACGTCGGTGAGCCTGGGCTGCGGCCTGGCGCACGCTCGTGACCTGGCGGGCGACACGTATAACGTCATTACTGTTATTGGCGACGGCTCGCTTTCGGGCGGTCTGGCGTTTGAGGGCTTTAACAACGCCGCCGAGCTCGACAGCAACCTGATCATCATCGTCAATGACAACGACCAGTCCATCGCCGAGAACCATGGCGGCCTCTATCGCAATCTGGCCGAGCTGCGCGCCAGCAACGGCACCTGCGAGCGCAACGTTTTCCGCGCGATGGGGCTCGACTACCGCTATCTGGACGCCGGTAACGATGTGTTGGCCCTGGTCGACACACTGCAGGAGCTGCGCGACATCGACCATCCCATCGTGTTGCACGTCTCAACCGCCAAGGGCAAGGGTTTTGAGCCGGCGCAAAGTGACCCCGAGCGCTGGCATCACGTAGGCCCCTTTGACATGGCGACTGGGCGCAAGCTCTGCCCGGGTCATCCGAGCGAGCCCGCGCCGCGCACCTATGCCGATATTACGGGCGAGGCGCTCAGCGCCGCCATCGAGCGCGATCCGCAGGTCGTGGGCATCACGGCCGCCACGCCCTACATCATGGGCTTTACACCCGAGCTTCGCGCTGCCGCCGGCAAGCAGTTTGTCGACGTGGGCATTGCCGAGGAGCACGCCGTAACTTTTGCCACCGCGCTTGCGCGCTCAGGCGCCAAGCCAGTCTTTGGTGTGTACGGCACGTTTTTGCAGCGCGCCTACGACGAGCTGTGGCACGACCTGTGCCTCAACGATGCCCCCGCAACCATCTTGGTGTTTGGCGCGTCGATCTTTGGCACCACATCTGAGACACACCTTTCGTTCTTTGATATTTCCATGCTGGGCGGACTTCCTAACATGCACTACTTGGCGCCGGCCTGCATGGAGGAATACCTGTCCATGCTGAGCTGGTCGCTCGACCACCGCGAGCATCCCGTGGCGATCCGCGTACCGGGCATTGGCCTGGTGAGCCGTCCCGACCTTGCGCCCACCGAAGACACCGACTACAGTGCCGTTCACTACAACGTGGTTCGCCAGGGTCGCGACGTAGCAGTGCTCGCACTCGGTGATTTCTTTGAGCTGGGCGAGCGCGTGGCAAACCGCTTGGCTGCCGAGTACGGTATCGAGGCCACGCTCGTCAACCCGCGCTTTGCAACCGAGCTCGACCGCGAGTTCCTCGACAGCCTTGCCGCCGAGCATCGCGTTGTCGTCACCCTCGAGGACGGCATCTTGGACGGCGGCTGGGGCGAACGCGTGGCGTGCTATCTGGCATGCACGCCGTTACGTACGCGCACCTTCGGCATCGCCAAGGGCTTCCCCGACCGCTACGACCCCAACGAGCTGCTCGCCCAGAACGGCATGACGGTCGAGAACATGGCTGCCGAAGCCGTAAGGCTGCTCAACGAGTAGAAAAACCTCCGCAAGGGAAGTACCCCTGCGGAGGTTTTTGTTTTCGCGGCGCGATTATCTCAATCTGTAACACCTAGGACCCGAATTCCCGTCTAACTGTTACAGATCTAGATAAGACGTCTTAGTCCCAGACCTTTGTCTCAATCTGTAACAGATAGAGACCTTTTGTCCGTCCAGATGTTACAGATTGAGACATTCGAATTCCCCTGAAGAGATAATCTCGATCTGTAACAGTTACTCGGCAAAAACGGCTGCAGATGTTACAGATCGAGACAAAGCAGCGAGGCATGCCACCACATCTGCAAGAACCACCACAAAGGTGCCTGTCCCTTTTTGGTAGGTTGAATAACCCATAAGGTAAGTATGTTTCTGAGTTATTTCGTGTTGACCCATTTGAGCGCGATAGGGTATAACTCTACTCAACCGCTAGGGATTTTATTGAGAAAGGTGTTCTCCTATGAGCAAGAACCTCTCCCAGCAGGTCGTTCTCGACCGCCGCGGCTTTGTCGCCGCCACCTTCGCAACCGTCGCCGGCCTTGGTCTTGCCGGCTGCTCCGACACCAGCGCCAAAGCCGACAAGGGTTCCGCCGCCGGCTCCTCCAAGAGCTCCGAAGATACCGAGGCTTCCACCACGCTCGACGCCAAGGCATTCGACAAGCTCGTCAACGACGGCCCCAAGGCCGATGACGACGCCATCGCCGCCAGCACCTGGGCCACGGCCGTCAAAGACGCCGGCGTCTTTAAGATCGGTGGCGTTCAGACCTCCACGCTCTTCTCCCTCCTCAACGAGAAGGACGGCAAGACCCGCGGCTTCGACGCCGGCATCGCGCAGCTCCTGTCCAACTACATTCTGGGCGAGAACAAGGTCGAGATCACCCAGGTGACCTCGGACACGCGCGAGTCCGTCCTGCAGAACGGCCAGGTCGACGCCGTCTTTGCCACCTACACCATCACTGACGAGCGCAAGAAGCTCGTCTCCTTCGCCGGCCCCTACTACTACACCCAGCAGGCCATCCTGGTGCTCGCCGATAACGACGACATCAAAAGCGTCGACGACCTGGCCGACAAGAACGTCGCCGTCCAGTCCGGTTCCAACGGCCCCGCTATCCTGGAGGAGTTTGCCCCCAAGGCCAGCCAGCAGGAGTTCAAGACCGACGAGGAGGCCCGCCAGGCACTCCAGCAGGGCCGCGTTGACGCCTACGTCATCGATAACAACATGCAGCAGAGCGCCCTGGTCCGCGAGCCCGGTAAGTACAAGATCGCCGGCAAGCCCTTCGGCAACAAGGAGCCCTATGGCATCGGCCTGCCGCTCGATTCCGACGGTGTCGCCTTTGTCAACGACTTCCTTAAGAAGATCGAGGACGATGGCACCTGGACCGAGCTGTGGCAGATCTGCATCGGCGACCGTACGGGCGACACCAACGTTCCCGAGCTGCCCGAGATCGGCGCCTAGGCAGCGAGCCTGGTAACGGCCGCAACGAAACCATACAGAAACGCACGATGCGCTTTATTGCGATAAACTGTTTCCTTACTGAGTTGTCGGGGCTTCCGTACACACGGGAGCCCCTTTCCTTATCGGCGGGAGGTCCGCATGAGTCTCTCCGAACTCTGGTCGCTCTATGGCCAGAACTATATCGACGCGCTGCTCGCAACCTGGGGCATGACGCTTGAGTCGTTTGCCATCGCCATGGTGCTGGCCGTCGCCGTCACCGTGATGCGCGTGTCGCCGCTCAAGCCGCTGCGCGTCTTTGGCGACCTGTATGTCCAGGTCTTCCGTAACATCCCCGGCATCGCGCTGCTTATCATCGTCGTCTACGCGCTGCCGCCGCTCAAGGTCGTCCTGCCCTACCGCACCTGCGTTATCGTCGCCACGGTCCTTTTGGGCTCAGCCTTTGGTTCCGAAAACTTTATGAGCGGCATCAACACCGTTGGCGTCGGTCAGGTCGAAGCCGCACGTTCGCTCGGCATGAGCTTTAATCGCATCCTCGCCAAGATCGTGATTCCGCAGGCACTGCGCTCAAGCGTATTGCCCATGACCAACCTCTTTATCGCCGTTATGCTCACTACCGCCTTGGGCAGCCAGGTGCCGCTTAAACCGCAAGAGCTCACTGGCGTGGTGAGCTATATCAACACGCGCTCGCTCGGCGGCGTCGCCGCGTTCTTTATCTCGGCGCTCGGCTACCTGGGCACGGCCTTTGTGGTGAGCCACATTGGCAACTACATCGATAAGAAGGTGAGGATCCTCCGATGAGCAAGCACCCCACCTCCGCGCTCACCATGCGCGATGCGCTCTACGAGGCTCCCGGCCCCAAGATGCGCACCAAGATTCGCATCGGCACCGCCATCTCGCTTGTTGCCGTCGCCGCACTCGTCGTCCTGGTACTGCAGCGCTTTTATGTGACCGGCCAGCTTTCGGTCCACTATTGGTATTTCTTCACGCACCTCACCACCTGGAAGTTCTTGCTTGCCGGCTTTGAGGGCACCGTTAAAGTCGCACTCACCGCCGGCGTCATTGCGCTGGTACTGGGCTTAGCCCTTATGCTCGGCCGCACCAGCGACATTAAGCCGCTGCAGCTGGTCTGCCGCGTGCTCACCGATTTCTTCCGCGGCGTGCCGAGCCTTCTGTTCATCTACTTCTTCTTTTTGGTGCTGCCCCAGTACAAGATCGCGCTGCCGTCGTTTTGGATGCTCACGCTCCCCGTCGCGCTCGCTGCAGCCGGCGTACTTGCCGAAATCTTCCGCGCCGGCGTCAATGCCGTGCCGCGCGGCCAGGTCGAGGCGGCCCAGGCGCTCGGTCTCTCCAAAGCTAAAATCACCTTTAAAATCGTGTTGCCGCAGGCGATTCGATTTATCATTCCGTCGTTGATTTCGCAGCTCGTGGTCGTAGTCAAAGACACCACCGTCGCCTATGTGGTGAGCTACCCCGACCTCATGCAAAACGCCCGCGTGCTCATTACCAACTACGATGCCCTCGTGTCGGTCTACCTGGTTATCGCGGTCATCTATATCCTCATCAACGTCGCGATCAACAAGGCCGCTGTCTACGTTTCGCACAAGACCGGCGCGACCATCATCCGCTAACGCTTTACCATTTCGAGTCATAAGGAGCCGAGCACCATGGCACAGAGCACTTCTTCTACCGGCAATCAGCCGCTGATCGAGCTCAAGCACGTCGATAAGCACTATGGCGATCTGCACGTCCTCAACGACATCAATCTCTCGGTCGACCGCGGCGAGGTCGTCGTTGTAATTGGCCCCTCGGGCTCGGGCAAGTCGACCATGTGCCGCACCATCAACCGCCTGGAAACCATAGACTCGGGCGAGATCCTCATCGAGGGCGAGCCCCTGCCGCAGGAAGGCAAGGACCTTGCCCGCATGCGTGCCGAGCTGGGCATGGTGTTCCAACAGTTCAACCTGTTCGCACACATGACCGTACTGCAGAACGTCATGTTGGGACCGGTCGATGTGCTGGGCGTGTCCAAGGAGGAGGCTCGTGAGCGCGCCATGGACCTGCTGAGCCGCGTGGGCGTGGCCGAGCAAGCCGATAAGGTGCCCGCACAGCTTTCGGGCGGCCAGCAACAGCGCGTAGCCATCGCCCGCTCGCTTGCCATGCAACCCAAGGCCATGCTCTTTGACGAGCCCACGAGTGCCCTTGACCCCGAGATGATCAACGAGGTGCTCGAGGTCATGGTTCGCCTGGCACAGCAAGGTATGACGATGATCGTCATCACGCACGAGATGAACTTCGCCCGCCGCGTAGCCGACCGCGTCGTCTTTATGGCCGACGGCCAGATCGTGGAAACCGGCACGCCCGACGAGTTCTTCGACCACCCCCAGACCAAGCGCGCCCAGGACTTCCTCAACTCCATCAAGGGCCACTAGCCCAATTGCCATGTTCGCTCGCCATGACCATCCAAACTCGAAAGTTACACCTATGATCGGAACTCGCACTTCATCGTCCTATACCCCGCACGTCGACGTCACCCCCGCCGACCGCCCACTCATCCTCGTCGCACCGCGCTGGGAAGAGGCGGAGCCGTTTTTAACCGAGATGCTCTCCCCCAACGAGGAAATCGCAAGTGTCTTTGTCGATGCCATCCTTGCCGCTGGCGGCCTGCCGCTGCAGATGTCCATCACCGAGGACATTGAGGTCATCCGTCATTACGTCGATATCGCCGACGGCATCGCCATTCCCGGCGGCCCCGATGTCAATCCCAAACGCTGGGGCGATGATCGACCTTACGATCCTACCCTCTGCTGCGAGATCCGCGATAGCTTTGAGTTTAAGCTGGTCGACGAGGTGCTCCGCGCCAAAAAGCCGCTCTTTACCACTTGCCGCGGCACGCAGCTGCTCAACGTCGCCACCGGTGGCACCTTGTGCATGGACGTGCCGAGCCTGGGTGCGCGCGAGGGCCGCACGCAGTGGCGCCATACCCACGTGCTCAACGATCCCGTGCACCCCGTCGAGGTCGTGCCGGGCTCGCTGCTGGAGCGCGCGGTTGGCGGGCACAGGCTGATCCAGACCAACTCGGCACATCACTGCTGCGTCGACCGTCTGGGTAAAAGCACGCGCTTGGTCGCCAAGGCAACCGACGGCGTTCCCGAGTGCATCGAGGTCGAAGGCCAGCCATTCTGCCTGGGCGTGCAATGGCATCCTGAGTACACGTGGAAGACGCTCGAGACCGACTTTAACCTGTGGAAGTCGTTTGTCGAGGCGGCGGCAAAGGTCAAGCAGGCTCGTTAGTTCACGGACAGCACAACACAAAAGGGCGCCCCGCCGGCCACATGGTCCGGCGGGGCGCCCTTTTGTCTAGATGAGGCCGGCACGCAGCCCAAGGCCCGCAAGCTCTTATTCGGCCGCCTCGCGCAGGGCCGACATCGTAGCCGCATATTGCTGCTGCAGCGCATGCATTCCCTCGCGAGCGCCGTCAACGGCATCGGCGCCGCGCAGCGCCTCGGTCACCACGACCGCTGGCTCGTACAGATTATCGAATCCCAGGTTCTGGCTCACGCCCTTGAGCGTGTGCGCTGCCATAAACGCTTCCTCGGCGTCTCCTGCCGCCATGGCAGCTTCCAACTTGTCCATGCTCTCGTCATCTAAAAACTTGAGGGCAAAGCGGGCAAGCATTTCCCCGCCCATCAGCCGAGCACACGCGTCATCATAATTAGCGCCGATCTTCTCATACGCCTCACGCATGGAAATCATGGATTAAAAACTCCTTTGGTCAAACTAAATCGTGGGAAACGCAACGACGTCAGCGGGGCGTGCCAACGTCTCGGCAATTTGGTCTTGCACCTCGAGCAGACAATCGAGCAGCAGCGGGTTAAAGGTGCCGCACTTACCGTCCAGGATCATCTGGATCGCCTCCTCGTGCGGGATAGCGTCCTTGTACACGCGCACGCTCGTCAGTGCATCGTACACGTCAGCCACCGAGACCACCTGCGCGGCGATGGGGATATCGTCGCCCTTAAGGCCATCGGGATAACCCTTGCCGTCCCAGCGCTCGTGGTGCCAACGCGCAATCTGGTACGCATATTCCATAAGCGCATTGCCGGCGTGATGGCTACCCAGCTCACGCAGCATGTCGGCGCCGATCGTGGTATGCGTCTTCATAATCTCGAACTCCTCGGGCGTAAGGCGTCCGGGCTTGTTGAGAATCGCATCGTCAATCGACATCTTGCCGATATCGTGCAGCGCCGAAGCCAGGGCGATCGTGGAGCGCTCCTCATTGTCGAGGGAGATCGTGCCGCTACGCTGGACCAGACAGCCAAGCAGCAGCTCGGTCAGCTTCTCGATGTTCGTAACGTGCCTGCCGCTCTCGCCGTTACGAAGCTCCATGACGCCGGCCATGATGTCGATGAGCATGCGACTGTTCTTGACGCGCTCGTTGTACTGCTGGGACAGCAGGTTCGTCAGGCGGCGCTGTTTAGCGTATAGGCGGATGGTGTTGCTCACACGGCGGCGCACGACACGGGAGTCAAACGGGCGGTTGATATAGTCCGAGGCGCCCAGCTCGTACGCGCGCAGAACCATATCATCGGAATCTTCGCTCGAAATCATGATGACAGGCAGATTGTCGATGCCCGATCGGCGCGACAGACCGGCCAGCACCTCAAAGCCGCTTATGCCCGGCATGACAATATCCAGCAGCACGAGCGACAGCTCATCGCCATAGCGGTCGACCATGTCGAGCGCCGCGCGACCGTTATCGGCCTCGAGGATGCAATACTCGTCCTTGAGCATCTCGTTGAGAATGGCTCGGTTCATCTCGGAGTCGTCGACAATTAGCACCAAAGGCTTTTCGCTTTGGAAGGCCTCGATGGAATCGGCATCGGTCACGACCGTACCGGCTTTTGCCTTAGCGCGGCTCAGTAACTGGACAGCACGGCCAACGCCCTCATCGACCGTCTCGCCATGAATGCGAACGCCACCAACACATGCCGTCAAGCTCACGTACTCATGGCCCGGAATAATCGTGGAATGAACGGCTTCGGATACCTGATGCAGGCGACGGACGAAGTCATCGGAGGGAATATTGGGCATGACGACCACAAACTTGTCGCAGCCATAGCGCACAAGCTCGTCAGTCGAACGAATTCCGCTGCGTATGGCTGTCGCCACAGCACCGAGTGCGAGGTCGCCGGCATGACGGCCACACGTATCGTTGAAGGCCCTAAAATCATCAAGGTCGATCATCGCAACGCCGGCATTCATGCGGGCGCTACGGAGCTTTTCCTCGTAATATCGACGATTGCGCACACTCGTCAGCACGTCAGTGTAGACAAGGTCCTCTTCTGCAGCCTCTTGCCCATCGATCGGACGCACCATCAGCAAGACATGAGGCTCGCCTTCGACCTTCAGAGGGCGCAGACGGGCGCGGTACTCGGCACCATCATTGAGCAGCTGCTCCGATACATCATCGGAACCTGCCAAGGCCTCAAGACTCGACTGACGCAGACAAGGGCAGCGATCGCCGGCGAGCAAGCAGTTAGGCTCGCTCTTAATCTGATCGGCCGACAGCAAACGCACCACGGGGTAGGTCTTCGCGACGCGGGCGACCTCGGCGGCAGCCTCCTCGCCGGTTAGATTGACCTCGTGATTATTGAGCATATGGGGCCCTTTCGATAGGTTCGCATGGTAGCGGTGGGTTCCAAACGGTACCAGAGTAGCACCTTGTCGATGCAGGTAAGCACGTGAATGCTGTTACATTTTTATGAGTTGGCAGACGGCGCGATTGAAGCCGCAGACGTGAGGTTTTGAGCACGTTTGTTAACACGGCCGAAACGGTTGCGGGTGAAGCCTGTTTTGTTTTTTGCAGCTGCTAGAGCCCCAGGATGCCACGGACAGTCTGGGCAGCCGCTGCCGGGCGATCGCGCAGGCCGTTGTGCGCGCCGGGAACCATTACGAGTGGACAGTCCAAAAGCTCAGCCGCTATCCTCGTTCCCGCCTCGCGGGGCGTACCAATCGAGAGCTCGCCCAAGAGCACGGCGGCCACCGTTTTCGACGCGCGAACGCTATCCCAATCGGGAACGCAGGTCATAGTAATCCCGTATTCGTTTGCCATGAAACTGCGGCCGTTGCGCAGGGCATGCTTGGCTTCTGCCTCGGTTAACTTGGGGGCCTCAGGGTCCGAATCGCCGATGGCGCCCAGGAAGGCCCGTAATGCCCTGGAGACCTTTCCCGCGGCGATCATCTCGAGCAAAACCGGAGCCGCGCCCAGGCCGGCGCCCTCATCCGTCACGGCGGGTTCATGCAGAATCGCACGCGAGATTATGGCGGGGTTTGCACGGAGAAGCTCCAGGGCCACCAACGTACCGGCACTGTGCGCAAGCACGTTTGCCGGAGCGCCAATATGCTCGATAACAGCCTGCAGGTCGGCGGCCTGGGCGGTGAGGTCGTAGCGTCCGTCTGCAGCGTCGCCGCTCTCGCCGCAACCGCGGCGGTCGTAGGCAATGACGCGATAGTCGCAGGCGAGCTCGCGGGCGATGCCGTCAAAAAAGACACCATCGACGCACGCACCGTGCACGCACACCAAAGCAGGAGTATCAGGCGACACATCCGGGCCGGCATATTCGCGACAGGCAATCGTGGTGCCCGCATTCTCGACCGTAAAATCCATGTTGTGCCCCCGTCATCAATGCCCATCCAGTTGCACGTCAGTACGGTTGGATAGACCCGCATTGCCTTACGCCTTGTTAACAGATTAACTGTACCCGACCCGAGGCTTTTCATGGCACGGCATAATGAGCGACGTTAAAAAAGAAACTTGTAAAGCAAGAGCCCGCACCTTGCTTTGGAGCCGATGCTATGCTTAGGCACAATTGTCTTGAGGAGCTTTTACCTATGTCTACGTTTTTAAATGCCAGCCCCATCTTTGGGCCCGTCCGCAGCCGTCGCCTGGGCCTTTCGCTCGGCGTCAACATGATGCCGGCCAGCGGCAAAATCTGTACGTTCGACTGCATTTACTGCGAAAACGGCCTCAACGCCGAGCGCCCCTGCCACCAGCCGTATAACTCGGCCGCTGTGGTGCTCGACGCCCTGGAGGCCAAGCTGCGCGAGATGGCAGCCGAGGGCGAGCTCCCCGATGTGATCACCTTCGCAGGCAACGGCGAGCCCACCGCCGCACCGGAGTTTCCGCAGGCCATCGCCGGCGCCGTCGCGCTGCGCGATCAGCTTGCCCCAAACTCCAAGATCGCCGTGCTCTCCAACGGCACGCGCGCCGACCGTCCCGAGGTGCACGACGCGCTCATGATGGTCGACGACAACATCCTCAAGTTCGATACCGTCGACCCGGCGTTTATCCAGCTGCTCGACCAGCCTGTTGGCCCCTACGACGTCGAGCACCAGATCGAGACGTTCGCAAGCTTTGACGGTCATGTCATTATCCAGACGATCTTTTTGACCGGCGAGTATCAGGGCAAGCTCATCGACAACACCGGCGAGGAGTACGTCGGCCCTTGGCTCGCGGCGCTCGAGCGCATTCGCCCGCAGGAGGCGACCATCTACACGGTGGCGCGCGAGACGCCAGTCGCCGGCCTTGCCAAAGCAGCGCCCGAGGTGCTCGACACGATCGCTGCACGTGTGCGCGCCCTCGGCATTCCCTGCCAGGTGAGCTACTAGCAAAACCACACAGCAGCCAGTGCCCGCCATCCCGCCCCATCAGTTGCGGTGATATAGTTCCTATTTATGCTGTTAAACCGCTTAAATCGGAACTATATCACCGCAACTTTTATGGACGCGCGGGTGGGCTATACTAGCTGCGGATGAAAGGAAGTTAGCCATGTATGACAAAGGACCCGTACCCGGCCGCAACGATGCCTGCTGGTGCGGCAGCGGCAAAAAATACAAGAAATGCCATAGCGCCTTCGACGAGCGCCTCGAGCGCCTGTGGGAAGAGGGCTGGGAGGTTCTGCCCCGCACGCTCTACAAGACGCCCGCCGATATCGAGGGCATCAAGCGCTCGGCCGCTATCAACGTGGGCGTGCTCGACTACGTAGGCGAGCACATCGCCGCGGGCATGACCACCAACCAGATCGACCAGATGATCTACGACTACACCGTCGAGCACGGTGGCACACCGGCCGACCTCCACTACGAGGGCTACCCAAAGAGCGTGTGCACCTCGATCAACGACGTCGTCTGCCACGGTATCCCCTGCGATACGGACGTGCTGCACGAGGGCGACATCATCAACGTGGACTGCTCCACGATCCTAGACGGCTACTTTAGCGACTCGAGCCGCATGTTCTGCATCGGCGAGGTCTCGGCCGACCGCCAGCGCCTGGTCGACGTCACCCGCGCCAGCGTGGAAGCGGGCCTGGCTGCCGTCAAGCCGTGGCTACCGCTATCCGTGATGGCCGAGGCCGTGCAAAAAACGGTCGAGGACGCCGGCTTTAGCGTGGTGCGCGAGTACGGCGGACACGGCATCGGTAAGGAGTTCCACGAGGACCCGTTTGTGGGCTTTACCACCGAAGCGCCCGACGTGGACACCATCATGGCCCCTGGCATGGTCTTTACCATCGAGCCCATGGTCAATGCCGGAGCGCCCGACATCAAGATTAGCAAGGGTGACGGTTGGTGCGTGCGCACCAAGGACGGCAGCGATTCGGCCCAGTGCGAGGTTCAGCTCGTGGTGACCGAGGACGGCTACGAGCTGCTGAGCTGGTAGCTGTAGATGCGCCGGATGCTGACGGGTACGCTCGTCTTGCATCCGGCGTTTTTATTTGAACGTTTTGCCTGATAAAACCTGCCAAAATAAACCTGTCCCTTTTTGGTAGGTCGAGCGGAGAGGACTGCTTGTGAACATCCTGGTTTTGCTGCCCATCAACGACCGTCATCGCGCAATTCTTGAGTCGAGCGCTCCGGGCGAGGACTTTGTCTACACGAGCGCCGACGCCGCCACGCGCGAGCAGGTCGCCGATGCCGACGTGATCCTGGGCAACATCGACCCTGGCATGCTCACGGCATGCGAGCATCTCCAGCTGTTGCAATTGCAGACCGCCGGCTATGACGACTACCTTGCCGCCGGCACCGTGCCGGCTGACGCCAAGCTGTCTTGCTCGATCGGCGCCTACGGTCAGGCCGTAAGCGAGCACATGTTTGCCATGGTCCTTTCCATGATGAAGCGTCTGCCCGCCTACCAGGACCTGCAGCGCGAGCATCGCTGGGAGGATTTGGGGCCGGTTACCTCGCTCAAAAACGCCAACGTGCTGGTGCTGGGCGCGGGCGATATCGGCGGCCACTTCGCCACGCTCTGCCGTAGCATGGGTGCACACGTCCGCGGCATCAAGCGCCATCCACTTGTCTACCCCATTGTGTTTGAGGACATGGACGGCATGGACGCCCTGCCCGAGCGCCTGGCCGAGGCTGACATCGTCGCATCCTTTATGCCCAGCACACCCGAGACCCGCGGCCTGGCGAACGCTGAGCTCTTTGCCGCGATGAAGCCGGGCTCCTTCTTTGCCAACGGCGGCCGCGGCGATCTTGTGGTTGTCGACGATTTGGTTGCCGCTCTGGAGTCGGGACACCTTGCCGGCGCCGCGGTCGACGTCACCGATCCCGAACCGTTACCTGAGACAAGCCCCTTGTGGGATGCGCCCAACATGCTCATCACGCCGCACGTCTCCGGCTGGTTCCACCTGGCCGCCACGCTCAACAACGTCGTCGACATCGCCGCGGAGAATCTGCGTCACCTGCAGGCCGGCGAAACTTTACGTTGTTGGATCGAGCACTAGATTGTTCCGGCGTTTTACCAAAAGCCGGAACCCCTCGACGCTGCGAGCCCGCCAGAGCGGCAATTTGTCATTCAAAAGGCATGGCATGACCAGAAGGTCTATGCCTTGCCTTTTTCATGCCAACTTGTTCGCTCTGGACGTCGCTCGCTGACGTTTGCTCAACCTGCGGTGTCTTAACAATTCTGTCCAGCTGTTGGCATTGCGGCATTTGCCCAGATAAAACCTGCCAAAATGAACCTGTCCCTTTTTGGTAGGTTTGGTGCAATGGGGTCAGGTTGGCTTGCGCCATACCGGTAGTTCTGTCTGCGACACTCTCGCCAAAGTGATATCAAACATACATCTAGCGTTTTCGACACTTCGCTTATTAGAGCCAGTCCGTCTCCTCGTCATAGCGGTCCGAATAGGCGTTACGCTTGAGTTCTTCAGCACTCGTTGGTCGCGCCTTGGAAACGTCGACCCCTGACTCATGGCAAGCGGCGACGAACAGCTGTAAACCCCGATCAATAAGCTGAGCCCCACGCTCGGCCTTCATTTCTTCGGCTCGCATTTAGAGTTCCACGCTTTCGGCGCCGTTGATGGTTAGGTTTCGCTCGTAGAAGGCGGTGAGGGCGCGGATGGCGTACATCACGTCGCGTACGCCGCCGGTCTCGTAGCTCGAGTGCATGGCCAGCTGCGGCAGGCCCACGTCCACGGCATGCATGCTCGCCTGCATATTCGACAGGTTGCCCAGGGTGGAACCGCCGGCCATGTCGCTCTTGTTGGCGAAAGCCTGCGTTGGCACGTCGGCGTCATCGCAGATGGCCTGGAACACCGCGCGGCTAAAGGCATCGGTGCAGTAGTGCTGGTTGGCGGCTTCCTTGATGACGATGCCGCCGTTGAGCACAACCTGATTGCGGGCGTCGCACTTCTCAGCGTGGTTGGGGTGCACGGCATGCGCGTTGTCGCAGCTCACAAGCATCGATGCGGCAAGGGCGCGATGGTACGACTCGTCGTCAAAGCCCAGCGATCCGTTAATGCGGCGCAGCGCGTCGGCCAAGAACGTCGACATGGCGCCTTGCTTGGTCTCGGAGCCAACCTCCTCGTTATCGAAGCAACAAAAGACCGAGACGTCGTGCGCGTTCTCGGCACCCAAAAATGCCTGCAGCGAGGTGTAGGCGCAGGCCAGGTCGTCAAGCTTGGGCGTCGAGATAAACTCGTCGGCCCAGCCCCAAATGCGCGCATCCTGACGATTGACCAGGAACAGGTCGCGACCCAGGATCTGCTCGGGCTCAACGTCCAGCTCGTCGGCGATCAGAGCATCAAAGTCGCCCTGCTTAAGGTCACCGGCGCTGATGAGCGGGCACAGGTCGACAGCACGATTAGGCGCAAAGCCCTCGTTAACGCCGCGGTTCATGTGGATGGCAAGGCTCGGGATAATAGCGACCTCGCGCTCGGTGGCAAGCAGGCGGCTCTCAATACGGTCGCCCTCGCGTACCAGCACGCGGCCCGCGAGTGCCAACGGACGGTCGAACCAGGTGTAGTCGATCATGCCGCCGTAGGCCTCGGTGTTCAGGCGCAGCGTCTCGCCCGCGCCGTCGAGCTCGGGCACGGCCTTAACCTTAAACGTCGGCGAGTCGCTGTGCGACGCCGTCAGCTGAAAATGGTAGTCGCCGGCAACGCCGTCCTCGCCCCACGTCGCGGCCAGGTCCTCGCCCACCTTAAAGGCAACAACGCTCGAGGTGTTGCGCTGCGTGTAATAACGCCCGCCCGGCTCGATGTCCCACGCCGCATTCTCGGGCAGGTAGGTAAAGCCCGCCTCGTCGAGCTCGGCCATAATGGTCGCCGCCGTATGGAACATGCTGGGGCATGCCTCGATGAAGTCGATAAGGTCGTTGGCGGCCTCGATATCGTCGGCCGTCACGTGCACGCGCTCGGGCGTTTCCTGATCCGTCATGCTCTCCCCTTTCGCTGGGTTGATGGTCCCCTCCAGCATACCCCGCCACGCCAGCGCCGCGCCTTTCATTCCATGTTTAATCCCGCGCCGCTCACCAAGTTGAGCCATCATGCCCACGCTTCTTTTGCGACAATTACGCTAACAGAACGAGAGGAGCCGTCATGAAGCCACGTAACATTGCCATCGCCTGCGGTGTCGCGGGAGTCGCCGTCGGCCTTGCCGCTGCCACCGGTATCGTTTATCACAAGCAAATCAAGTCCGCCGCGTCGCTCAAACGCTTGACCGGCTACGCGGATGGCTATGACCTGTACGCAATCGACATCGCCTACGACTACGATCTTGATCGCATCATCGCCGCTGGCGTGCGCGACGACCAGGCCTACATCGATGCCGTGGTGGCGCAGGTGCTGCCCGGTGTGCCGGTACATGTCCAGGCGCCCCAGTTTGCCTGCAGCGCTTTTGTCGCCGTAGATGCCGAAGGCCGCGTGCGCACCGGTCGCAATTACGACTTTAAGGACGACACCTCGGCGCTGCTGGTGCGCAATCACCCACGCAACGGCTATGCCTCCATCGGGTTTGCTGCCCTTAACAACCTGGGCGATAACACTCCGTTTGACTCCGTCGGCGGACGCGCCGCCGCACTCATGGGCCCGTTTGCCCAGCTCGACGGTGTTAACGAATGCGGCGTGTCCATTGCCGTACTCACTCTGGATTCCAAGCCCTGTGACCAGGACACGCAACGCCCCGTCATCAATACCTCGCTCGCCATCCGTCTGGTGCTCGACCGTGCCGCCACCACGCAAGAAGCTGTCGACCTGCTTTCCGCCTACGACATGCACGCCATGGCAGGACGCGATTACCACTTCTTTATCAACGACGCCGCCGGTGACGCGCGCGTAGTAGAGTGGGATCCGCGCGATCCGAACCGTGCTTTCAAAGCGACTCCTGTACGCCAGGTTACGAACTTCTACGCTTGCTATGGCGACGAAGTGCTGCCCAACCAAAAGAATGACGAGCTGGGCCATGGTAAAGAGCGCGCCGTCGCAATCGCCGATGTCCTTGACGCCCATGTCGGTGCCCAGGACGAGGCAGTCGCTTGGAAGGCCCTTCGCGCTGCGGCGCAAGAGCCCAATCCGGAAGACATCACCAGCAATACGCAATGGTCGGTCGTCTTTGACAATACCGAGCCCGCCGCCGCTATTACACTGCGCCGCCACTGGAGCGACGTCGACGCCTTCGCACTGTAAGGAGCCAGGCCCGTCGACCTTACGTTCCCTGACGTTGCTTACATTTCCATACGCTTGAGCTAACACGTTTTACCCCCGTATCAACAGTGTGCGGGGGTAAACTTATGCGCATGTTATAACTTGCCCGGAAGGATTCATCATGCTCAGGATCGGTCTTCTTACCAGTGGCGGCGACTGCCAGGCACTCAACGCCACCATGCGCGGCATCGTCAAAACGCTTATGACCAATAGCGAAGAACCTATCGAGATCTATGGTTTTGAGGACGGCTACCAGGGCCTTATCTACAGCAGGTTCCGCGTCATGACGCCCGCCGATTTTAGCGGTATCCTCACCCGCGGCGGCACCATCCTGGGCACGAGCCGCACACCGTTCAAGCGTCTGGATACCCCCGAGGCCGATGGTGTCGAGAAGGTGCCGGCAATGGTCCACACCTATCATAAGCTGCAACTCGATTGCCTGTTTATGCTGGGCGGCAACGGCTCCACCAAGACCGCCAACCGCCTGCGCGAAGAGGGTCTCAACGTTATCGCCCTGCCCAAGACCATCGATAACGACACTTGGGGCACCGAGCTGACGTTTGGCTTTACGAGCGCCATCGACGTCGCCACCAAGTGTATCGACGACATCCACACTACCGCCTCGAGCCACGGCCGCGTGTTTGTCATCGAGATCATGGGCCACAAGGTTGGCTGGATTCCGCTGTACGCCGGCGTCGCGGGCGGTGCGGATGTCATCTTGATTCCCGAAATCCCCTACGACATGGATAACGTCATCAAGACCATCGAGCATCGCATGGAAACCGGCAGCCGCTTTACGATCGTAGCCGTCGCCGAGGGCGCTATCTCCAAGGAGGACGCGGCGCTGTCCAAGAAGGAGTACAAGAAAAAGCTCGCCGAGCGCACGAGTCCGTCGATTGTCTACGACATCGCCAAGGAGATCGAAGCCAAGACCGGTCGCGAGACCCGCGTCGCCATCCCCGGCCACACGCAGCGCGGCGGTCAGCCCGACGCTCAGGACCGCATCTTTGCGACCCAGTGCGGCGTCGAGGCAGCACTGGGATGCCTGCGCGGCGAGTTTGGCTACATGATTGCCCTGCGTGACGGCAAGATGTGCCACATGCCGCTCGAGGATGTCGCCGGCAAGCTCAAGTATGTCGATCCCCAGAGCGACCTGGTGCGCGAGGCCAAGGCGTTGGGCATCAGCTTCGGCGACGAATAGCCCCGGCTGGAACTGCTCCCATCGGAGGCCCCAGGGCTTACCTCCCAAATCGTCCTCGGACATGTCAGGACCCCGCTGCGCGCTTCGCGCGGCGGGGTCCTTCCGTCCTGCGGAAAGATTTGGGAGGTAAGCCCTGGGGCCTCCTGCGGTAACTGGGGAAGCCGAGGCTATCCGTCTTCTTGCTGCAAGTGCCTGGGGTAGGATGCGGCGTGCATTTTTGGGAGTATTCAGCAGCCGAGGGTGCCTGCATACTGGATTTTGGGCGAGAGACAGGCGCCGCGGGCCGCATTCTGCAAAAAAAATGAGCGGTCCTCGAGGCGCCGGAGCTCAAAGTCAGGCTTTCAATGCGCTTTTGTGCGCCCGCTCCCACACCCGCGGACTCCGGGATGCCGAATTCTCCGGAATTTGCACGCCGCCCCCTGGGTTACCCGTAGGCAAAAAGCAACCGCCCCGCCGAAATATGCAATCGGCAGGACGGTTTATGCAATTTAGTGGCTATGGGCGCGTCGGTGGCTCGCTACAGCTTGAATCCCAGAACGGGTTACTCGGCGCTCTTAAAAGCGCCGAGTAACCCGCCAAAAAGGGACAGGTTCATCTTTGGCAGGTTAATCTGGGCAAACGCCGGACAACCATTAGGTGGCCCGGCGTTTGCCCCGCTTTGCTGGGAATGTCTGTCGTTCAGTGCTCTTACTGGCCAGTCCAGTGTTGCGCATAGCTTTTAATGTCTTCGGTAAAACCGTCAAGATCGTCGAGGGTAATCACGCTGTCGATAAGCAAATTGGCTATCTCACGGTGCATTGTACTGCGGCGAAGGTCGTTCACCAGCACTCCTGAGGACAGCTTATCCCTATTGATACGCTCTTCTAGCGCCCAAAATCTACTGGACGCTTCGCTGTCGCCGTTCAGCATCTCAACGTACCGGCCGATGAGCTTTTCCATATAACGTTCTTGCCATTGAGGAAGCATTTTCTTAAACAGCTTCCAGTCGCTTTCGGCTACGTCGCACATATGTTCTCCGCTCGTCAAACGGGCTTTCCATTTGCCTTTCATTCTATTTGATTTTCGCTCGCAGGCGTGGATGAGAGGCTCTCTTCAGCCTTCGAGATTGAGCTTGAATGATCCGTTGCCACAAAATGGACCTATCTACTACGTTTGCTACCACACCCTCGACCATGACAAAGATTGTAAAAATAAAACCGCAGGTAGAAAGCTTGCCAGTTTTCGAAAAAGGCGGGTATGGTCGGCCCCTTCGGGCTAAACGTAGTAAATAGGCCCTTTTCTTGGCGCGCGGTCAGCTCAATGCTTATCTCCGTGCCGGAACTGAGCCAATTGTTTGTTAGTTGCGGTGATATAGGGACTGTTTGGCGCTTTGGAGCCTCAAAACAGTCCCTATATCACCGCAACTTGGAAGGGACGGGCGGTGTCGGATGAGTGGCGCTGGCGGGTTAGGGCGGTTTAGGCCTGTTTGCGCTGCTTCCATTGTTTGCGGCACCAGTGCATAAGCGCTTTTACGATGGGAATCGTGATGAGGATGACCCATGCGGGATGGGGCTGTCCCAGGCAGAGCCACATGTAGAGGAACCAAGTTATGGCAGCTGCCGGGTAGACGGCGTCGACAAGCTTTGACAGATGACGTCGGTCGATGAAATCGCCAAGCGCGTAGTAGACGGGAATCAAAAAGACGAGGAAAAGTCCCGTAGTCCACACGCCGCAAATAATGCCGAGCGCCAGATAGGCGAGGGCGACAAGCACGGGGAAGGGGAACTTATTCCACGCGCGACCGAGCTTGGTGTGGAAATGCTTGCCATGATGGTCGAGCTTGTCGCGCGCCTCTTTCCAGCTGGAGAATTGTTCGCCGTCGATAACCACGGTGCCATCGGCATTGGTGTGCACGCTGTGCCCGTCGTCCTCTAGCGTGTCAATATGTACGCCGCCCGGCCCCACGTGCGCCTCTTCACCCTTGCGGTCGTTGGTCACATGGATGCCGCTCCAGCCAACATGGACTTCCTCGCCTTTATTGGGATCAATGACGTGGATGCCGCGCGCGAGGGAAATATCGACAAGTGGTTTGTCGCCGCAATCGGCGTGCTCAGTAGAAGCCTCAGCCTCGTCAGCCACATCCGCTGTCTCGGTGTCGGCACTGCCGTCCTCAAGGTCGTCGGCATCGCTAGCCGCTTCCCCATACAACAGCTCGTCCAACGACACGCCATACAGTGCGGCGAGCGCAATAAGGTTATCGGTATCGGGTGAGGACTCACTGCGCTCCCATTTACTGACAGCCTGGCGACTTACGCCCAGTTGGGCAGCAAGGGCCTCCTGAGAAAGACCGGCAGCTTTGCGGCGATCGACGAGACGCTGTGCCATCGCAAGGTCCATGGTGGTTCCTTTCATGTGGTGACCGTAATCGAATGAGGCGAGTATGCCGAAAACAACCGGTAGCGACCACCATTTCTAGTTAGAATCTGCCCCAACCCTACCGCAACTACCAGTAGCAACCCCTAATGGCCTGCCATTTCATGACAAATGTCAGTGCGCACAACAGCCAAGAACCCTCTCAATATGTTGCGGTGGAATAGTTCCTGTTTGGCATAGCAGAGCCATAAAACAGAAACTATTCCACCGCAACTTACTATCAGGCCACGCACCCGCAGAGTAGCTACGGGTGCCTAGGGTAGGATGCGGCGTGCATTTTTGGGAGTATTCAGCAGCCAAGGGTGCCTGCATACTGGATTTTGGGCGAAAGGCAGGCACCATGGGCCGCATCCTGTAAAAAACGAGCGGCTCTAGAGGCGTTGGGGCTCAGAATCGGGGCTTTCAGCGCAGTTTTGCACTTCCGCCCCCGCGCCCGCGGACCCCGGGATGCTGAATACTCCGGAATTTGCACGCCGCCCCCTGGGGTACCCGTGGACAAGTAGCAACCGCCCCGCCGAAATATGCATTCGACGGGGCAGTTTATGCAATAATGCGGATGTGGGTGCGCCGGTAGCTCGCTACAGCTTGAATCCCAGGACAGGTTACTCGGCGCTCTTGAGGGCGCCGACCATGTCGATCTTGTTGAGAGTTCGGTTGGTGGCGAGGTTGACGATAATCGTAAAGCCGAAGGAAAGTACCACGGCAAGCACGTAGCTCAGCGGCTCGACTTCGACGTCAAAGTACAGCGACGGCATCTGCAGAATGTACGTAAAGCTCTCGGCAAGCAGGCCACCCAGCGGCACGCCCAGTGCGGTGCCAATCGCCGTGAGGATCAACGTCTCCTTGTTGACGTAGTGGTGCACCTCGCCACGGCGGAAGCCCAGCACCTTGATGGTCGCCAGCTCGCGCTCGCGCTCGGAGATATTCGTGTTGGACAGCGTAAACACCACCACAAACGACAGGCACGCCGCCATAAAGGTCACGAGCACCACGACGGAATTGATAATAGCGAAGTTCGCCTCGTAGTTCTGCCAATGTTCGGCCGTGCTCGAGATGGTGAGCCAACCGTCACTCTTAAGATTCTTGCTAAACGCAATCTGGTCGGCCGACGAGCCCTTAAGCAGCACAAAGACGCCGTTAAGACGCGCGCTTCGGCCGAACGCGCGCTCATAGGTGCCCTGCGTCATATAGAGCGTGTTGCCCAGATAGTTGAGCGAGATGTCGCTGACTTTGACCTTGGCAACATTGAGCGACGAATCCTGGACGTGCGCCGTATCGCCCGGCTGAATCCCCAGTACCAGCTGTGAACTCTTGCTCAGATACACGTCTCCGTCACGCAAAGACAGCGGTTCTTTGGACTCATCCTCCAGGCGCACGTAATCGCCCAAGTCACCCGTGCGGTCGTCGGGAATCACGATGAGCTGCACAGTCTCGCTCTTGCCGCCAAACGTAAAGGTGACGTTGTCGGTCATAATCGGCAGCGTCGAAGTCACGGTCACGTTGGAATCATTGGCCGCGCTGCGCTCATCCAATGCCGCGCACGTCTGCGAAAAATCGTCGGGATTGGCGACCGCCAGCAGGTCGTAGCGCGTGATATGCCCGTACTGTTTGGGCGAAAGCGCCACCGACGTGTCACGGATGCCCATGCCGCAGATCACGAGCGCTGTGCAGCCGGCGATACCGAAGATGGTCATAAAGGCGCGCTTTTTGTAGCGGAACAGGTTACGCGCCGCCACCTTGTTCAAAAAGCCCATGCGGCGCCAGATAAAGCCGATGCGCTCGAGCAAGATGCGCGAGCCGGCGCGCGGAGCCTTGGGGCGCATGAGCGAGGCTGGGGTCTCGGCCATCTCGTGGCGGCAGGCGATAATCGTGGCGCCCACCACGCCCACGGCAAACAGCGCCACCGACACAATCGACGACACGATGTCGTACGAAAGCAGCATCTGGGGCAGCGAGTACATGTCGTCGAACACCGTAAACAGGAACAGCGGCAGGCCCACAAATCCGATGATATTGCCGAGCACGCCGCCGATCAGACAAGCCCACAGCGCATAGTTCACGTATTTGGACAGGATACGCCCGCGTGAATAGCCGAGCGCCTTGTACAGACCAATGAGCGTGCGCTCCTCCTCGACCATGCGCGTGGCGGTGGTAAGGCTAATGAGCACGGCGACGACAAAGAAGATGAATGGGAAAACCGTGGCGATGGCTTCGATCGAAGAGCTGTCGCTCTCCACGCTCGAGTAGCTTGTGATGCTATCGCGGTCTTGGATGTACCAAGTGCATTCGCCCAGATCGGAAAGCTCGGTACGGGCATCGGCAAATTGCTGGTCGGCGGCTGCGCGGCGCTGGTTCAAATCGGCCTGTGCCTGAACGCGCTCCTCGCTGCCCTCGGCCATGCGATTGATGTTGTCCTGCTCTATCCCAAAGAGCATATTCGTCTGGCGCTCAGCCGCATCCAAGCTTGCCGGCGTGTCGACCGTCAGTTCCTGAACACGCGCCCTCTCGCGCTCATCGCGGATCTCCTCGATATTACTCTTGACCTCGTTGATCTTTGTCGTGTAGGCATCGGAATAGGAGTTGAGGCTCTTGGCTCCCTCAACAATCACGTGGACGGCGGAGTAGGAGGAAGATGTCGCGGCATCCTCGCTCACATAGAACTTATAGTCCGCAGCCGAAGCAGCGCGAAAGTCGTTGACGGTCGAGTCGGAGCTCACATCGGTGGAATCGAGGACCTCGGCCGTAATGGTGTAATCGCCCGCGGCAAACTGGTCCTTGGCGCTTTGGTTCGACGAGCTCGCGTCATTGGCGGCAAAGCTCACGGTATCGCCGAGCTTTTTGCCCGAAGCCTTCAGAAACTTCGATGTCACCGCAACCTCACCGGCACTCTCGGGCAAATCGCCGCTCACCAGCACCGGCTGATCGATATTCTCCTTGGAAAGGCTCTGCACGACCACGCGCTCGCGCGTTGTGCCCACGGCGGTGTAGGCGGTCTCGGTGTAGATGCCCTCGGCCGTCTCGACGCCGTCGACCTCTTGGATAGCCGCCAGATCGTCGCGTGTAAGGCCATAGGTCGACTGCACGTTAATGTCATAGACACTCTGCTGGTCAAAGTAGGCGTCAACCGAATCGCGCAGATCCTCGCAGCCCGCCTTAAGGCCGCACATCACGCTCACGCCAAGCGCGGTGATGACCACGATTGACAAGAAGCGCTTAAGACTGCCTCGGATTGTGCGGTAGATGCCACGGCGAAAAACCGTCGGGACCATATCGTTTGAGCTTTGGGCAGTGCGGTAGGTCGCGAACTCCCCGTCGTGGCCTGCGTGCTCCGTATCGTGGTTTTGGCTGTTTTGGCGATGTTGGTCCATGGGCGCTACCACTCGATCGTCTCGATAGGCACGGGATTTTGCTGGACCGTCTCGCTTTCCACGCGGCCGCTCTTAAAGCGGATCAGGCGATCTGCCATGGGCGCCAGCGCGGAGTTGTGAGTGATGATGATGACCGTAATGCCCTGCTTGCGGCAAGTGTCCTGTAGCAGCTGCAAGATCTGCTTGCCGGTTTTATAGTCAAGCGCGCCCGTGGGCTCGTCGCACAAAAGCAGCTTGGGGTTCTTTGCCAGTGCGCGGGCAATGGACACGCGCTGCTGCTCGCCGCCCGAAAGCTGCGCGGGGAAGTTGGCGAGGCGCTCGCCCAGGCCAACCTGGCAAAGCGTTTGCTCGGCATCGAGCGAATCGGGGCAGATCTGAGCTGCGAGCTCAACGTTTTCGAGCGCCGTCAGGTTGGGGACCAGATTGTAGAACTGGAAGACAAAGCCCACGTCGGCGCGGCGGTATTCCACGAGCTGAGCCTCGTTGGCGGAGCTCACGTCGCGCCCGTCCACCGTCACGGTGCCGGAAGTCGCCGTATCCATGCCACCCAGGATGTTGAGCGCCGTGGTCTTGCCAGCACCCGAGGCGCCCAGGATAATGGCGAGCTCACCGCGCTCAACGGTAAAGCTCGCGCCGTCGAGCGCGTGAATGCGGGCATCGCCCTCGCCGTATGCTTTGATGACGTCTTTAAATTCGATATAGGCCATCGATCGGTTCCCATCTGGTCGGATAACTCTTTAGTATTACCCATTTCGCACCGACCAAAAAGGGACAGGTTCATTTTGGCAGGTTTTATATGGGGAAACGGCAGCTATAGATGAGGCGCCGGGGAGGCAGAGAAATCATCGACGGGGTCAGGCCGACCGCCAAACACAACGCACGCATCTCTATCTGTCAGCCGAATCATTCGAACAGCTGTTCGTTTCTATGATATGATCCCGCTATCTAAGTAGGCCAATACGCAGAAAGGCGGCCAACATGGCGTTCGACTTTAAGAAGGAATGCAAGGAGCTCTACAAACCTGCAAGCAAGCCGAGTATCGTAACTGTCCCGCCTATGAGCTACGTTGCCGTTCGCGGAAAGGGCGACCCAAATACCGAAGGTGGCGAGTATCAAAACGCCCTGCCGCTGCTTTACGGCATCGCCTATACCATCAAGATGTCAAAGAAAGGTTCGAGGAACATCGAGGGCTACTTCGACTTTGTGGTGCCGCCGCTCGAGGGCTTCTGGTGGCAAGACTCCCCGAGCGGCGACATCGATTATGTACGCAAGGACGATTTCAACTTTATCTCGTGCATCCGCCTGCCCGATTTCGTCACCCTAGATGACTTTGACTGGGCAGTCGCGGAAGCCACGACCAAAAAGAAACTGGACTTTTCTGCCGTCGAGCTGCTTAAAGTTGACGAGGGTCTCTGCGTTCAATGCATGCACACCGGGCCCTACGACAACGAACCGGCGACCGTAGGCGCTATGAATGAATACACGACCGAGCAGGGCTATGTCCCCGACTTCTCAGACGCCCGTTTCCATCACGAAATCTATCTCTCCGATCCACGCAAATGTGCACCGGAGAATCTTAAGACCGTGGTTCGCCATCCTATCAAGCGCGCTAAATAGCGTGGAGCGTCATTTCACGCGCTAGGTTTTAAGTCAGCCAACCAGTCGCCTCCTAGGCCGTCCGGTAATTATCCTGACGCGGCCCGTCGCATCTTATATCCCCTAGGAAAATTGCGTCCCGTTCTGAAGCCTCAAACTGGGATGCAGTTTCCGCTAGGCGCCCCAAGAGGAAAGTGCATCCCGCTCCACAGCGTCACGCCGGGACGTACCCCCGCCCACAGCCTTCCCCGCCGGCGTTTCCCCAGATAAAACCTGCCAAAATAAACCTGTCCCTTTTTGGCAGGTTTTAGAAGCGGACGGTGAAGGTAATCTGGTTGCCGTGGCCGCAGACAGAAGCGCTCCCGCCATGGGCCTCGGCGATGGCTCGCACCACGGATAGGCCCACGCCCGAGCCGCCTGTCTTGGAGCTGCGCGACACATCTGCGCGGTAGAAGCGGTCGAACAGCCGGTCCAGGTCGCCTTCGGGCAGCTCGTCCACGGCGTTCGATACGACAAGTTCGGCGGCGCCCTTACCCTGACCGCGCGAGGCTGCGCGCAGGCTTAGCTCAATCACGCTGCCCTCGCTCGCATAGCGCGTGGCGTTATCCAGCAGCAACTCAACCATCTGCGCTACCGCTGCAGCGTCGGCATGGGTCCGCACGCCGCTCGCAATCGACGTCGACAGACGCTTGCCGCGCGAAACCGCCACCGACTCAAACGGCGCCGCCGCCTTGTCCACGGCCTCCGAAAGATCGATCGATGTCATGGTAAAGCCCGCCGAGCCCTCGTCCATGCGAACTAAAAATACCAGACGCTCCGTGAGCGCCGTCAACCGTGCAACCTGCTCGTGAATGCTCTGCGTCCATTCGCTCTCGCCGTTCTCGATTTCCTGCACCTCGTTAGCGGCATCAATCACGGCCAGCGGCGTCTTGATCTCGTGGCTTGCATCGGTAATAAAGCGCTTTTGCTTGCTGTAGCTCTCGACCATCGGTCGAATCACCGCGCCCGAGGCACCCGCCACGATTGCCAGCACCGCCAGCCAGCCAATGCAACTGATTGCCACGCTCGCGCTCAAAAACGAATGAAAGCTTGCAAGCTCGCGCGAGCAGTCCACGAACACATAGGTGGTCTCATCGTCTTGAACCGTAACCGTATAGCGGTAGTTACCAGAAAAGCCCGAGGTCCAGCCCTTGGAATATAGTCCTGCAGCAATGCGGGCGGCACGCTTGGCACCCACCGCGGCAATGCGGGCCGTGTTGACATCGGTCACCTGCCCGCCGGCAATCGACACCGTAAAGTAGCGCGTGTCGAAGGGAGACTCCGCCGTCATGCCTTCGAAGTGCCTGATGCGAACGCCCGCTTGGTTATCGCCGGCATCCTTGCCATTAGTGGGATCGGCTTTAGGCTCGTCCCCCCAATCGATACCGTCCTTGCCCGCCAGGATATAGTCCAGGCGAGCGTCGGCCATTTTACAGACATGCGAATAATTGACGATGTTGATGCCGGCGATGATAAGCGCGAGCACCACGGTCACGGCGCCCATAGCAACCAGGATGAACTTGTGACGCAGGCGACGGCCCATTGCACTGGCAGCATCGGCGCGCCCCGGATTGCCCGAGTCCGCGCCCATGCCGAGCTTTGCCGTCGCGCGCTTCCACCACGCGCTCGCGCTCACGCTTATTCGCCTTCCTCGACAACCTCGAGCGAATAGCCCTGGTTGCGCGATGCGCGAATGGCCACGTCGGCACCAAGCGCCGTCAGCTTTTTACGCAGGTATGAGATGTAGACCCACACCACGTTGGCACCTTCGGGCGCGTCCTCGCCCCAAACCTCGAGCATCAGACGCTCGGTGGGCATGCGCGTCCCGGCGTTGTGCATAAAGAGTTCCATAAGCTGAAACTCACGATTGGCTAGGTGTTCCTCACCCAAGGGGCCCACAAGCGTGCAAGCCGCCGTGTCGAGGCGCACGTTGCCCACGCTGAGCGTCGTGGCGTCAATTGCCGTCGCGGCACGCGTCATGGCACGGATGCGCGCGAGCAGCTCCTTGGCGGCAAACGGCTTAGTCAGATAGTCGTTGGCGCCGGCATCCAAGCCCTCGACCTTATCGGACACCTCGCTTTTTGCCGTGAGCATGATGATGGGCAGTCGCTTACCGGCGGCGCGTGTGCGCTTGAGCACCTCGATGCCATCCATGCCGGGCATCATGATGTCCAGGATTGCGGCGTCATAGTCGTTGGCGAGCAGATATTCGAGCGCCGTCAGACCGTCGAGGGCAGTGTCGACCTCGTAGTCGCTATGTTGAAGAATCGCGGTAAGGGCGCGGGAGAGGCCGGGTTCGTCCTCGGCAAGCATCAGCTTCATGGTTGTTCCTTTGGCGCACGGCTCTACAGGTTTCGATACCGCCGATGATAGCGCACCGCCAGCCGTCTTAGCGCAGCCTTAGCTGCTCAACCTGCGCGTTTTCAAATACGCAGGATTTGGCTTAACCAAACTTAAGGCGCAGATGCCGAGCGCTTGGACGCATGCCGGTCGCGAAAAGACGGCGACTCGTTCTTTCACGGCGTCCTAGTTATGCAAAGTGTTCGAGCGTTACTCCTCGTACGCGCTCTCAAGCCGAAGCAGCCACTCCTTGCGATCAAGCCCGCCGGCATATCCGTTAAGCGAGCCGTCGGCGGCAACCACGCGATGGCACGGCACAATGATCGAAATGGGATTCCGCGCGACCGCGGCCCCCACGGCACGGGGAGACACAACAGGTGCTTCGTTTCCCGGTACACGATGTCGAGCCGCAACACGCTGGGCGATCTCACCATACGTAGCGACCTCGCCACGCGGGATAGAAAGCAGCTCAAACCAAACCTCACGCTGAAACGCCGTGCCAATCATATGCAACGGCGGCGTAAACCGAGGCTCCTGCCCCGCAAAATAAGCATTCAGCCAAGCCCAAGAACGCTCAAGCACCGAAGAAGCCGCGCCATTTGCTGGACTTACCGAAGACATCCCACCGGTACCAGAAACCGCATCGGCACCTACGACATACTCCGCATCCTCTTTGAGCAGCGTAGAGCCAAAGTGCTCCTGACCCTCAAACCAAAGCCCCGTCAAACCGCGGCCATCAGCGGCAAGCAAGATTTCGCCCAAAGGCGAAGCAAACGTCGTCGTGACCACCAGCGGCTCCTTTCAAAACTCCGCAACATAATACCGCGAATTGTGCAGACAACCCCGCAGATACGTCTGGGCGGGCTCGCAATTGCTTAAGCGAGGCTGTTTTCCCCAATCAAGCGAAGAAGACGCGGGGCATCGACGCCAGAGCGGCACCTCTATCAGCTGAGCTCTAATACTTTCCCGAGAAGTGAACGAGTAAAAACGAGGCCCCGGAGTATCCACACCTTTAGACCAAAAAACCGCAGGATTCGTGCAGCAAAACCGCAGGAAATAGCGGTCAGAATATGCCAATGCTTCGGGAGTCAAAATAAGGTCGTTCACTTCTCGGGAAAGTATTAGACCCCGATTCACCCCAACCCCAAAGTCACCTCAGGCAGTAGGCGCGACAGCGCCGCGGCTGCCGTCACGGCCCCGCAGTCACCCCAGGCAGCAGGCGCAACGCGCCGCAGCTGCCGGCCGCGCCCCACAGTCCCCCAA
>CABQAK010000023.1 GCA_902462065.1 uncultured Collinsella sp. | reverse complement strand
GCGCTCGGCCTCGGCGGCGCGTGCGGCCTCCTCGGCGGCAGCCGCCTGCTCCTCGGCCTGCTTGGCGGCCTCGACTTCCTGAGCGCGAGCCTCGATCACCGAGGCGAGCTGCTTGCGGACCATGGCGACATAAGCGTCCTCCAAGGTGGAGGAAGCAGACTTAGCGGGAATCTTCATTTCGGCGAGATGACCCATCAGTTCCTTGGAGGTCATGCCGAACTCTTTGGCCAGGGTGGACACACGGACTTTTGCCATATGACTTCACCTACCCTTTCTGGCACCTTGGGTGCCTAGAGACTGAACGAGCGTGGGAGACGCGCCGGGACCCGCCCGACGCGACCGCGCGCTAGATCAGGTCCTCCGCATCATCGAAGGCGTCGGTGTCGTGGACACCGCAGAAACGGGAGCCGGGACGAGCCTGGTTACGGCACTGGATGCCGTCCTCGGACACGTACTCGCAGCGGCGGACATCCTCGTCCTCCTCGTCACCGATCAGGTCGGCGGCGGGCTCCTCGTGAACGGGAACGTTCTTGAGGATGTCGGCGGCAAGCGTCTCGGACTTGATGTCGATGTGCCAACCGGTCAGGCGCGCGGCGAGGCGGGCGTTCTGGCCCTCCTTGCCGATGGCGAGGGACAGCTGGTCGTCGGGCACGATGACGCCGGCGTAGGCCTTCTCCTCGTCGATGAGGACGCGGGTGACCTTAGCGGGCGACAGGGCGTTGGCGACGTAGACGGCAGGATCGGCATCCCACAGGATGACGTCGACGCGCTCGCCGCGGAGCTCGCCCACGACAGCGCGAACACGGCTGCCCTTGGGGCCGACGCAGGCGCCCACGGGATCCAGACGATCGTCGAGCGAGTGGACGGCTACCTTGGAGCGCTGGCCGGGCTCGCGGGCGATCGACTTGATCTGGACGGTGCCCTCATAGATCTCGGGCACCTCCTGCTCAAACAGACGACGCATGAGCTCGGGGTGGGTACGGGAGATGACAATCGGCGGACGGCTGTGCTCGCCACGAACCGGCTGCAGGTTGGAGTTGGGATCGCGAACGTCGATGATCACGGCCTTGATGTGCTGGTTGTGCAGGTAGCGCTCGCCCATCGGACGCTCGTTGCGCTCGTTCTCGTAACGACGCTGGTCGAAGTGCGGCAGCTCGGCCTCGACGCCCTCGCGGATCTTGACGATCGTGAAGTCGGGCGTGGACTGCAGCACGGTACCGCTGATGAGGTCGCCGATGCGGCCGGAGAACTCCTCGTAGATCTGCTCGCGGGCGGAGTTGCGCACGATGGCATTGATCTCGGCCTTAGCGTGCTGGGCAGCAATGCGGCTCGTGTTCTTGGGGGTGACGTCGATCTCCTCGAACTCGGTGAAGTTGCCCTCCTCGTCCATGGAATCGTCGATCGGCTCCAGGCGGTAGACGTAGATCTTGCCGGTGGTGCGGTCGATGGTCACCTTGGCGCCCCACTCAAGATGCAGGATCTCGGCATAGCTCTTGGCGAGCGACTGCTCCAGGCGGTCGATCAGGTAGAGCTGGTCGATGTGCTTCTCCTGGCAAAGCTCCATCAGGGCGGACATCATGTCGGATGCTGCCATCTTACTTTCCTTCCTTCGCGGGCTTGAAGTCGTAGGTGGGCTTCAACTTGCACTTTTTAACATCAGAAAAATCGAGGGTAACGGACTCGCCGTCCTCGAGCTCGAGGGTCACGTTCGTCTCGGTGGCGGCGGCAATCTTGCCGGCGTACTTGCGACGGCCCTCGGTGGCGGTGGAGGTGAGCTCACAGTTCTCGCCCACAAAGCGGGCAAAGTCGCACGGGCGGCGCAGCGGGCGCGCCATACCCGGGCTCGACACCTCGAGCGTATAGCTCGAAGAGATGGGATCGAGCTCCTCGATCACATCGCCGACCCACTTGGTGTTGGCCGTGACGTCGTTGAGCGACAGGCTCTGACCCTCGGCACCCTCGATACGCACGCGCACGCAGGGGGCCTTGGTGGCACCCGCGAGCTCGACGTCGACGATGTCGACATCGTGCTGGGGAGCGACGGCCTCGAGCGCATCGATGATCGCCTGCTCGGTCTTGGTCTTGACCATTGCGGACCTCCATCCATACAAAAAAGAAGCGGGGCCGAAACCCCACTTCTTTCAATTACAACTTCATTTGCAAGCAAACTATACCAATAGCTGCGGAAACGTGCAAGCACAGTACGAATCTGCAGGTCAGCGTGCGCACAGCTTCTCCACAAGAATAGGACAATTGGTCGAGGAACCCCATGCGGCGCGCCCTCAACAGCCCCAAAACGGGCCATGCGTCCCATTCCACAGGCCCGTTCGGACCCCAAGGGCATTCCTCCCCGAGCCCCTATCGATCAGACTTACGCTAAGGGGCATTCTGCAACAAGCCAGCCAGCAAGTCGCGCAACGACGAACCTTTCCAAATCCTCTACGGCAAGGAGGCACACATGAAACGTCTAGGCACCCCCTGCATAACTGCACTCGCCATCGCAACGTGCTCGTTGGCCCTCTTGGGCTGCGGCAACACGAATGGCAAAACCGGAACATGCGAACCGAACCCTGGCAGCACCAAAGCCATCGAGAAAACGACGCCATCGGAGAGCTTCGACAAAATAAACGAAGACATCGTCGATCCCCAGGGCCTAAGTCCCGATTCCCAAGAACAGTTCCCCATCGACCTTGAGGCAGACGAGAACGTCCATGTTACCTGCGTGGGCAAGGACACCGACGGCTACGGGGACGCCGCGCTCGTCTTTACGGTGACCAACAACACCGGTGTCGACATGATGTTTGGCGATGTGGACTCCTATGCCTACGTCAACGGCAAGGTCCGCGACGTACGCATGCGCCAACCGGTCGCCGCTGGAGAGGAAACGCGCGCCATGCTCACCTTTGTGGGCACCTTCGACGACCCGGACTTTGATGTGAACAACGACCTCAACGACATCTACCTCAACATTTGGATGTTCGAAGAGGCAACGGGCAACGTTTACTTTAGGGACCTGGTACACATCCCATAGAAGACGTTGCGACGCACTGACTAAGCAGGGCTTAAAACACAAGACGAGGGACGACCCACCCGGATCGCCCCTCGTTTATTGCATGTCAGCTAAGCGCGCAGTGCTTACTTGACCACCAGGTTGACCAGCTTGCCGGGCACGCAGATGGCCTTGACGACAGTCTTGCCCTCGGTCCACTTAGCGACAGCGGCCTCGGCGGCAGCCTGCATTTCCTCGTTGGAGGCATCGCGGGCCACGTCGACGCGGCCGCGGACCTTGCCGAGCACCTGGACCACGATCTGCACCGTGTCCTCAACGGACTCGGCCAGGTCGAACTCGGGCCAGGCGGCGGTGTAGGCGTTGCCCTCGCAGCCGAGCGCCTCGTGCCACAGCTCGTCGGCCCAGAACGGGCAGATGGGGGCAAGGACGCTCACGATATCCTTGGCCACGCCGTAGCACAGCGCCTTGTCGCGGGCGGTACCCTCGGTGGCGTTGAGGTAGGCGCTCGCCGCGTTGACGAGCTCCATGACGGCCGAGATGGCGGTGTTGAACTGGCCGCGATCGAAGTCCTCGGTGCACTTGGCGATGGTGCGGTGACGCTCGCGATAGAGCTTCATCGCGACCTCGTCGAGCGCGGACTTGTCGAAGGCCACGTTGGCGTCGCCGGACTGGACGAGCTGCCAAACGATACGCCAGGCGCGCTTGATGAAGCGGTTGGCGCCCTCGACGGCCTTGGGATCCCAGTCGAAGTCCTTCTCGGGCGGGGCGATAAACAGGATCGCCAAACGCATGGTGTCGGCACCGTAGGGCTCGATAACCGAGCTCGGGGGCACGACGTTGCCCTTGGACTTGGACATGGTGTCGCCGTTCTCGTCCTTGACCATGCCCTGGCACAGCAGGTTGGTGAAGGGCTCGTCCACACTCAGCAGACCCAGGTCGCGCAGTGCCTTGGTAAAGAAACGGCTGTAGAGCAGGTGCAGAATGGCGTGCTCGATGCCGCCGATGTAGTTATCGACGGGCATCCAACGGTCGGCGGCTCCCTTGGAGAAGGGCAGCTCGGTGTTGTGCGGGTCGGTATAGCGCAGGTAGTACCAGCTGGAGCAGGTAAAGGTGTCCATGGTATCGGTCTCGCGCTTGGCCGGGCGACCGCAGACCGGGCAGGTGGTCTCGTAGAACTCCTTGCACTCGGCGAGGGTTTCGCCGGCGCCCAGGTCCAGGTTCTCGGGCAGCGTCACCGGCAGCTGATCCTCGGGCACGGGCACGATGCCGCAGTGCTCGCAGTGGATGGCCGGGATGGGGTTGCCCCAATAGCGCTGGCGACTGATGAGCCAGTCGCGCAAGCGGAACTCGACCTTGCGACGACCGCAGCCCATGGCCTCGAGATCGGCCACGATGGCAGCCTCACCCTCGGAGTGCTTACCGCCGCGCATGCCAGTGTACTTGCCGGACTGGACGAGCGTGCCCTCGGCAGCGTGAGCGCAATCCCAGTCGACGGTCTCGGCATGGAAGGTATCGATGCTCTCGCCGCTGGCCTCGACGGCAGCGCGATCGTCATCGTCCAGGATGATCGGCACGATCGGCAGGTCGTACTTACGGGCAAACTCAAAGTCGCGCTGGTCGCCGCAGGGAACGGCCATGACGGCACCGGTACCGTAGTCGGCAACGACATAATCGGCAACCCAAACGGGGACCTTCTCGCCGTTGACGGGGTTTACCACATAGCGGCCCGTGAAGGCACCGTGCTTCTCGAGGGTGCCCTGGGCACGCTCGACGGCAGAGATATGCTTGGAGCCCTCGACGATCTTGGTGACGGCCTCCTCGTACTCCGTGCCCTCGACGAGCTCGTGCAAGCCGGCGTACTCGGGAGCCAGGACAAAGAAGGAAACGCCAAAGAGCGTATCGGCACGCGTGGTGAAAACGGTGATCTTGCCCTCGTCGCCCTCGATGGGTTCGCCATCCTGGTCGCACAGGGTAAAGTCGACCTCGGCGCCCTCAGAGCGACCGATCCAGTTGGCCTGCATCTGCTTGACGCGCTCAGGCCAGCCGGGGAGCTTCTCCAGATCGTCGAGCAGCTCCTGGGAGTACTCGGTAATCTTGTAGTACCACTGCTCCAGGTCGCGCTTCTCGGGCTCGGTGCCGCAGCGCCAGCACTTACCCTCGGTAACCTGCTCGTTAGCCAGAACGGTCTTGCAGGTGGGGCACCAGTTGACCGGGTTCTTCTTACGGTAGACCAGGCCCTTTTCCCACATCTTCTCAAAGATCCACTGGCCCCAGCGGTAGTAGTCGGGGCTGCAGGTCTTGACCATGCGATCCAGATCGTAGGAGAAGCCCATGCGCTTCATCGTGGCGAGCGCCTGGTCCATGTTCTTATACGTCCAGGCGGCAGCCTGCGTGTTGTGCTTGATGGCGGCGTTCTCGGCGGGCAGGCCAAAAGCGTCAAAGCCGATGGGATGCAGCACGTCGTAGCCACGCATGCGGGCCTGACGGGCCATGGCATCGCCGATAGTGTAGTTGCGCGCGTGGCCCATGTGCAGGTCGCCCGACGGATACGGGAACATCTCGAGCACGTACTTCTTGGGCTTGCTGTCGTCGGTGTCGACGGCAAAGAGGTTGGAGTCCTCCCAGGCCTTCATCCACCTGGACTCAATGGCCTGCGCGTCGTAGACAGGAATCTCGTCCTTATGATCTGTGCAATCGCACATATCAGCTCCTTTAATCTTAGCTGGGGTCGGTCGGCTTAGCTTTATTCGCTACTGCGGACAGTCCTGCGCAAGACGAAGAGCACATTAAGTGCTCTTCTTTGCGTGCGGAACTTGTAGCGAACAAAGCCAAGCCGACCGACCCTAAGGTTAACTTGACTGATGATAGCAAATACGACAAGCGAGATGCCTGCGACTTGCGGGCATCTCGCTTTATCTAAATAACGTGGTTGTGAATCAACCGCTAATTGTTACCCGCCCAAGCATGATCGGGTTTTCCAAGTGCCGCAGATTGCCGTGAAAGAGGAGCGACGCGTACTTTGGTACGCGAGCGACGGTTTGAACGGCAAGGTGCGGTGCTTGGGAAAGCCGCTTAGCGATAGCTGACGCTTTGCTGGGAGTCCTTGACGACTACGTCGTGGGCGCCGCCTTCGACGATGGAGGTGGAGCTGACCAGAGTCAGGCGTGCCTTTTCCTGGAGCTCGGGGATCGAGAGGGCGCCGCAGTTGCACATCGTGGACTTGACCTTGTAGAGCGTGCCGCCCACGCCGTCCTTGAGGGAACCGGCGTAGGGAACGTAGGAGTCGACGCCCTCGACGAAGCTGAGCTTCGCGGCGCCACCCAGATCGTAGCGCTGCCAGTTGCGGGCACGAGCAGAACCCTCGCCCCAGTACTCCTTCATGTACTGGCCGTTGACGTTGACGCGCTCGGTCGGGCTCTCGTCGAAGCGAGCGAAGTAGCGGCCCAGCATCATGAAGTCTGCACCCATGGCCAGGGCGAGCGTCATGTGGTAGTCGTAGACGATACCGCCGTCGGAGCACACGGGCACGTAGACGCCGGTCTCCTCGTAATACTCGTCGCGAGCGCGGCAGACG
Organism: uncultured Collinsella sp.; assembly: GCA_902462065.1. Classification (GTDB taxonomy): domain Bacteria; phylum Actinomycetota; class Coriobacteriia; order Coriobacteriales; family Coriobacteriaceae; genus Collinsella. The sequence continues at coordinate 28,055 of CABQAK010000023.1, read as the reverse complement.
TCGATCAGCGCGGTAGCCTGGCCACGGCCGATACCCTTGGTCTCGCGGGTGATGCAGATGGAGCCACCGCCGATACCGACCTTGATGAAGTCGGCACCGCAGTCTGCCAGGAAGCGGAAGCCCTCGGCGTCGACGACGTTACCGGCGCCGACCTTGACGTCCTCGCCGTAGTTGGCGCGGATCCACTCGATGGTGCGCTTCTGCCACTCGCTGAAGCCCTCGGAGGAATCGATGCACAGAACGTCAGCACCGGCCTCGATAAGCAGCGGCACGCGCTCGGCATAGTCGCGGGTGTTGATACCAGCGCCGACCATGTAGCGCTTGTCGTTATCGAGCAGCTCGTTGGGGTTGGTCTTGTGGCTGTCGTAGTCCTTGCGGAAGACGATGCCCATAAGGTGATCGTTGTCGTCGACGATCGGCAGGGCGTTGAGCTTGTTGTCCCAGATGACGTCGTTGGCAACCTTGAGGCTGATGTTCTTGTCGCCCACGATGAGCTGCTCACGCGGGGTCATGAACTCGGAGACCTTCGTCTGGTGGTCATCACGACTGGGGCGATAGTCACGGCTGGTGACGATGCCCAGGAGCTTACCCTTGGGAGTGCCGTCGTCGGTGACCGGCATGGTGGAGTGGCCGGTCTTCTCCTTAAGCTCGATGACCTGCTCCATGGTCATGTCGGGGGTCAGCGTGGAATCGGACTGAACGAAACCGGCCTTGTGATCCTTGACGGCCTTGACCATAGCGGCCTCGGACTCGGCGCTCTGGGAACCGTAAATGAAGGACAGGCCACCCTCGGTAGCGAGCGCGACACCCATATCGACGCCCGAGACGGACTGCATGATGGCGGAAACCATGGGGATGTTCAGGGTGATTGCCGGCTTCTCACCGCGCTTAAAGCGGGTCAGCGGCGTCTTAAGAGAGACGTTGTTGGGGATGCACTGCGAGGACGAGTAACCAGGGACCAGCAGATACTCCGAAAACGTGTGGGACTCACCGGGAAAGAACGTAGCCATGTTTCTCCTTTTTCCATGCGACCGGTCGGCTGCAGGCCTCGTAGGACCCAGCCCAACCTTGGGCGCCCAATACTGGGGAAGTATCTTAACGCACTTTGACTGCTACAATGCATGATTTAAGAAGAGCACACGAGGGTTTGACGCAGGCTTTGCGTTTGCCCAGCAAACACTTTAGCGGGGAGACGTGGAGCACATGGAGTACAAGACGACGGCAAAGTTGGTCATTCAAGCGTGCGACAAGGATCTGCCGGGCGTGTTCGGCCACGGCTGCGTCTTGCTGCTGCAGGGTATTGCCCGCGAGCACTCGCTCAACCGCGCCGCCAAGAGCATGGGCATGGCGTATTCCAAGGCCTGGCGCATTGTAAACGAGGCCGAAGGTCAGCTGGGCTGCAAGCTCATCGAGCGCGACGGCGCCCGCGGATCCACCCTCACCCCCGCCGGCGAGCGAGCCATAGCGGTCTACGAAGAGCTGCAGGCCGACATTAACAACGTCATCGCCACCAAAGCCAACGCCCTCATCGCCAGCATCAAAGAGTAGCCAATTTGGGACGGGGCTTTTTTAGCTGGTCGGTCACCATAGATGATTATTCTGGGACGGGGATTAAAAAATCATTGTGTACCTAATGATTTTTTAATCCCCGTCCCAGAATAATCATCGGAGGGCATTGTCTAGGGTGGCGGCCACGATCAAGGGGTCGTCGGTACCGGCGAAGAGGCGGATGGTGCTCCCCTGCTTGCCGCGTGGGGCCGAAAGGCGCGTCGTTGCGCCGCCGACGGGCGATGTGCGAAACTCCCCGGGCAAAGCATCGAACAGCTCGCCCGCGCTACGTTCGATAAGATCAAACTCAACTGCCGGTCCAAAGCCGTGCTCGAGGATTCCCGTTGCAGCCGCATGGTCGGGATGCGAACTCAGCCCGGGATAGCGAACGTTGCGCACCATCTCGTTGGCGGCCAGATACTCGGCCAGCGCACGGGCGCGGTCGAAATGCGCCTGCATGCGGACGTTAAGCGAGGAAAGCCCACGCTCCAGCACGTCGGTCTCCTCGGCAGAAAGGTCGAGCGCCGACGCACCGCAGCCTGCAAACAATACGTGCGCGCACTCGGCAGCGGCATCCACACGATGGCGCTTGAGCTGCGAGCGCGCCACCGAAGCAGCAACGAGCTTGCGTGGAGCCTCACCGGCGCACACACGGTCAAGCGCTTCGAACGACAGCGCAGCACCCAGCCGCAGCGGATCGCAGCCAAAAGCCGACGCCACGGTGTTGTCAACAACCAGCAGCGCATGGGCCTCACGCGCCGCCCGACCCAGCGCACGCAGATCGGGCACACGCAGACCAAACCCGCCGATGGAGTTGACGAACCACCACAGGTGCGGACCCTCGGCATCAAACGAAGCATCAAAGCCCTCGGATGCGGCGGCAAACGCCTCGGCGGACGGCGAGCCCACGAGCACAACATCGCAGTCATCAAAGCCGCTCGCAAACGCATCGGCAAAGTCATCCGCAAAGGCCACCAGACGATCGCCGGGCCGTACAATCCCCAGCAACGACAGCGCTGGCGGCACATGCGACGCCGCAAGCAACCGCGCCTCACGCGCGCTGGCCCTCAAAGCCCAGGCCTCTTCTAGCTGCTGTACGCCCATACGGCACCTTCCCTCCATAACAAAAACCCACGATGCGGATGTTTCCCGCATCGTGGGCTACGGCTGCAGTATAGCGCCGATATGCGACGAATCGCTTAGATGTTGAGCGCGTGGTAGGTCACATTCGCGCCCGGAGCGTCAACGGTCACGCCATAGGCCTCGGGATAGATGCGCGTCGAGAACACGAGCGCACCATCGTTCACAAACACCTCGACCGAGGAAACATCGCCAACAATGCGCACGTTACTAACCTCGTCGACGGACTCCCAACGCACGGTACGACCGCAGCCGGCAGAAGCGCGACTCTCATCGGTAAATCGCATCTCAAAGCGCGAGGGCAGTTCGCCCTCGGCGGGAACAAGCACCAGCTTTAGCTCGCCATCAACGGTCGCGGTAAACGCGCCGTCGACACCGTCAACAACAACGTCAAAACAGGTATCGCCGGCAACCTCCAACGAGCCCTCCCCCACACGCACCGAGGCATAATGGCGCTCGATCTCGCGCGCCGGCTGCTGCAGTACCACGCCGCCAGCACCGGCTGTAAGCTCACGCGGCACCGTCATGCAGTGCTGCCAGCCGCACGCCACGGTGGGGTCGTTGCCATAGGTCGGCTCATCGGGCATGCCCATCCAGCCGATTAGAATATGGCGACCGTCCTCGGCCGTGAACTCCTGCGGAGCATAGAAGTCAAAACCGGCGTCCCACAGGCGGAACTCGCCCAGCTCATAAGCGTCATTGCCGCCCGTAATGTCGCCCGTTACAGGCATGTAGCCCGCTGCATATACATTGCCGCGGTCCCAACGACCGCCCTTGAGGCCCTGGGGCGAGAAGGACAGCCACTTCGCCGGTACACCGCCATCCGCCTCAAGCTCAAGGTATCCCGGGCACTCCCACATAAAGCCAAAGCGCTCGGGCGTAGACACACGGCTCTCGAGCTCCCAACTCAGCATATCGGCCGAGCCATACACCAGGATCTCACCCACATCGCGCCCGGCACCCTCGCCGTGCATGGCGCAAAATCGACTATCGACATGCGGACCGTCCACGCGACGACGCGCGCCCAGCACCATGTGGTAACGCCCATTATCATCGCGCCACACCTTGGGGTCACGCACGTGGCAGGTCAAATCCTCGGGATAATCCTCGGACGCCAGCACCACGCGCTTTTGGCTGAACTCCCGACCGGCAAGGCCATCAACGCTCTCGACATAAACAGTATCGGCGCGGCGGCCGGTATTGACGTAGTCGTACGTGCCGTCCGCATCGGGAAGCTTAACGTTGCCCGTATAGAGCACGCGAATGCGACCGTCCTCGGCAAGCGCGGAGCCCGAATACACACCGTGGCAATCGAACGGCTCGTCGGGCAGCAACGGAGCGCCAACATAGTCCCACGTCATAAGGTCGCGGCTCGTCGCATGGCCCCAGGCCTTAACGCCACCCTCGACATCAAACGGCGCATACTGAAAATAGGCATGGAACACGCCGCCTGCCTGGCAAAGACCGTTGGGGTCGTTGAGCCAGCCCGCCGGCGGCATTATATGGAAGCGCTGGCCATACGCGCCATGGCCGCACTCAGAGGCGGCGGCGTCAACAGCGGCGACCAGCTTTGCAAGGTCGCGACCAAGTGCATTAGACATATCAAAGTCCTAACGGATCGAAAGCAACAAGGCACCAGAGATCGGCACCAGATACGAGAAACGCCCGCGAGCATACAACCAGCGGGCATCCCCTCAATCAAAAGCTCTTAGGCCTGCTCGGAAGCCTTGGGCTCGTCCTTGTACAGGACAAACGAGACGGCAAAGGAAACCAGCGCGGCGACCGCAAACATGATCGCGTACTGCACGGGTTGGGCCAGGCACAGCAGGATACCGAAGATACCGGTAACGCCCGTGCCGGAGGCAGCCAGCGAAGTGAGCGCACAGACCAGGGCACCGCAACCGCCGCCGATGCAGCCGGCGATGAAGGGCTTAAAGAAGCGCAGGTTCACACCAAAGATGGCAGGCTCGGTAATGCCCATGAAGGCGGACAGGGCCGAAGGAAGCGCCAGACCCTTGATCTTGGCATCGCGGGTCTTAAAGGCAACGGCGAGTGCGGCGCCACCCTGAGCGATGTTGGCAGCACTGGCGATGGGCAGCCAGTAGGTCACGCCGTACTGGGCAAGCTGGCCCAGGTCGATGGCGGTGTACATCTGGTGGATACCGGTAACGACCGTGGGGGCATAGAACAGGCCGACGATAAAGGAACCGATGCCGAAGGGCAGGGTCAGCAGGGCCTGGATCAGACCGAGGATGGCGTTCTCGGCCCACACGAAGATGGGGCCGACGGCAACGAGCGTCACGAGCACGGTCACGAACACCGAGACGAGCGGGGTCACAAAGAGGTCAAACATCTCGGGGACAACCTTGTGGAGGCGCTTCTCGAGGAAGGCCAGAATGGCGCAGGCGATGACGATCGGGATCACATGGCCCTGATAACCGACCCACTCAAAGCTGTACACGTCGGGAATGACAGTGACCATGGTCTGCACGCCCTCGGAGGCAACCGTATAGGCGCTCTGCAGCGAGGAGTTGATAAACGCACCGCCGACGACAGCACCCAGATACGGGTTGGCGCCAAAGGCCTTAGCGGCGGAGTAACCGATCAGGATCTGCAGGATGCCAAAGGACGTTCCCGAGACCAGGTCGGCAATCTTGTAGATAAAGTTATTGGTGTCGAGCGCGATAAAGCCGTTGGAGGCCATAAAGTTGAGGGCACTCATAATGCCCAGCAGCAGGCCCGAAGCCACGATGGCAGGGATGATGGGGACAAAGACGTCGCCGAGCACCTTAATGGCACGCATAAAGATGTTCTGCTGCTGCGCCGCGGCCTCCTTGACCTCGGCCTTGGTGGCAGCCTCGACGCCACTGAGCGCGATGAACTCCTCGTAGACCTTGTTGACGGTGCCGGTACCAAAAATAATCTGAAGCTGGCCCTGGGCCTCAAAGACGCCCTTGGCGCCGTCGATATTCTCGAGGGCCTCCTTGTCGACCCTGGCGTTATCGGCAATCACCAGGCGCAGACGCGTGGCGCAGTGTGCGGCCGAAACAACGTTGCCGGCGCCACCGATGTTGTCGAGCACCTCTTGGGCTGATTTGCGGTAGTCCATGACTTCCCTTTCCTCCAACGGGCGCATCTGCACCCGGCCATCTTTGACACTTACACTGTAATCGTTTTCAGTTTCATATGTCTGTAATCGTTTTCACAGTAGGGTGAACGGTAGGAAAAAGCCGGCGAATGGTAGTTTTGAGACAAAAACTGGGGATTCAAAGGCAGGCAGACGCGTCCAAGGACTAGACATTCATGAGCTGATGCCCAAGTTTGAGCGTCTTGAGACCGCTCTCCCCCTCCTCGCCATCGAGCGCGTCGAGCAGCATATTGGTCGCCTCGACGCCACTGGTCAGGTAGCCATAATGCACGGTGGGAATGCCTCCCGTCAGTGCGCGCAAAAACGCGTTGTCGCCAAAACCGCTCACGCGACGCACGCCCTCGCCCATGCCGCGCGCCTCGTCAAAAGCGCGCAGGGCGCCGGCCGCCATAGTGTCGGTCGCGCACGCGATAAACGAAATATCGGGAGTGACGGAGAGCAGTTCACGCGCAGCGCGATAGCCCGAGTCGAGCGTAAACGAGCCCAGGCGAATCAAGGCGGCATCGAGCGGGTTACCCGCGGCGCGCAAGCCGGCCTCAAAACCGCGACGGCGGTCATAACCGGCCGCGCGGTCCTCTTCGGTAACTCCGATGTAGGCGATCTTGCCATCCACCCGACCCGCAAGCGCACGGCCGAGCTCAAAGGCAGCCTCGTAATCGTCGTGATAGACGCACGCCGCGCCCTCGACATGTTGGCCGATCAACACAATGGGCACACGGCACGACTCAATCGCGCGACGGTGCTCGTCGGTGATCATAGTTGCCACCAGAACAATGCCGTCAACCGGGTGGTTCTGGAATAAATCGAGGTATTCGAGCTCACGATCGGCCGCGTTGTCGGTGTTGGCAAGCAGCATCTGGTAGCCACGGCGACCGAGCACCTGACCAATGCCGGCGGTAATGCGGCTCACGGATTCCGAGTTGATCTTAGGTACGATGACGCCGATGAGCTTGGTGGAACCGGTGCGCAGCGCGCGAGCCTGGCTGGATCGCACGTATCCGGTCAGCTCGATTGCCTGCTTAATGCGCTCGGCCTTGTCCGCCGAGATATATCCACCGTTGAGGTAGCGCGAGACGGCGGCGCTCGAAACGCCGGCCAGCTCGGCCACATCTTTCATCTTAACCACGAGCACCCCTGTCATTGAAATCGCTTTCACCATAATACCCAACCCATGCCAGCAAATTGAGCAAATGAGACGGGCCCATGGATCATTTCAACCGCCCAGGTCGAGCAAGCGCCAGCGAGCGGGCAGCTGCCGTGGCGAGGTGCCGCGAAAGAGGAGCGAAGCGTACTTTATGTACGCGAGCGACGGTTTGAGCGGCAGATCGCCCGGCAGATGCCCGCGCAGCGTCGACCGGTCCGGCGTTCGTCAGAACGCCGGAACTAAAAGCTACCCGTGGTACTCGCCGTTATATTGAATGAGCGTGAGGTCCTCCACGCCGTCGAGAGCGCGAATGGCGTCAGCATAGGGCATATCCACACCATCCGAGAACACCTCGGCGGCCATTTCGACCTTGTCGCCGCGCATAGTCTTGGACTTAACGGTGAACTTGGTGCGCCCAAATGCGCGCACGATATCATCGCCGGTGGTCTGGCCCGTGTAGTGGATGACCATCATGTACACGCGAGCCTTGTCTTGGTGGCTCGCAAAGCCGGCAATCATCACCACGATCACCACCGCCGTGAGCCCCACGAGCGCATACATGCCGGCGCCGGCCGTAATGCCCGTGGTAATGGCCCAAAACAGATACAGCAGGTCGAGCGGGTCCTTGACCGCCGTACGGTAGCGGACGATTGACAGAGCACCGACCATACCGAGCGAGATGACCACGTTCGTCGAGATCGCGAGCGTAACCATGCAAGTAAGCACGCACATACCCACGAGCGTCACGGCAAAACTGCGCGAATACACCACGCCGGTAAAAAAGCGCTTGTACACGTAATAGATCAGGATGCCCATGGCGAGCGCCACAAGCAGCGAAAGGCCAATCTTGGCAGGGTCGACCTGGCCAAACGCCTCCAAGACGGAGTTCTTAAAAAAGTCCCTGGTGCTCATGGTCTAAATATCCCCTCGGTTCTCAAAATCCGATTCCCAATAGTTAAAACCGCGCAGGTAGGCGGTCTTTTCGTAACAGAGGCAGTACTTGGAGACCGCCGTAAGCTCGGTCGCGCCCGGCGGCACCATATCGCGCACCAGCTGCGGACAAAACTCCGTAAACTTGACCTCCATCACCAGCTTGCCGGGCTCCAGGACTGGCAGCACGGGCAGCGTCACGTCAAAGATATCGAAGCTTCCCACCGCCGCGCGCACGTTCATGTCAAACGTAATGCGCACGGTGCCCTCATCCATCACCCACGGCACGCGCTCGTAGTCCACGATGGTCCGCGGGCGCATCATGTTGCAGATACACTCGATGTAAAACTCGCGGCAGAGCGGATAGGGACTCCTTAGCAAAAAGCCGTAGTCGCCAGCCAGAATCTGCTCAAACTCGCCACGCGTGAGCGGCGCATCCTCCTTGTAGATCCAGCTGCCGTACTTCTTTTTGCGCTCGAGCTTAATCACCTTGTCGCTGCCGTTATAGATGCGTACGCGATACTTTTTGCGCATGAGAATGCCGGCGTCTTTTTCCTCGTAGGCCGAGTTGCAGTAGTCGTCAAAGTACAGGCTGCGAATGGTATAACCGCCCGCCCGCGCATGCTTGTCCAGCTTAAACACCGGCGCCATGCGACAGGTAAGCGCGGCGTGCTCGCCCTCGTTAATGAGATATTTGAGCTCGTGGCGGTAACGCTCCTGCGTGGCACGCACAGGCGGTGCCGCCAGGCGCTCAAGCAGCGCGCTAGCCCTCCTCATACGTATCCTCTACGACCTTACAGCCGTCTTTCACGTAAAAACACTTCATGCCGTAGTGCTTGCCGTCGTCGGTCACATAGTAGTCAAACGCATCTTGCGTATAGCCGTCGGAGTTGGTGGCACGCACGCGCACAAAATACTGACCGGTATCGGGCGCATCGCAGGTCACCTCGGGAAGCAGCACGTCCTCGGCCTTAAAGACCACGTCGCTTATGGCATAGTCGCTCGCAAGCTCTACGGTGTAGCGAATGTCGCGCGCCTCAAAGTCGTAGGACGCATCCCAGTTAATGCGCAGCTTACCGTTATCGATCTGCGGCACGCCGATGTAGAACGGCATAGGCTTTTTAAAACTCTCGCGAAAGCTCTTGTAGTTCTCCTCGATCTCGGAGGGAATCGCCGCGGCGATCTGCTCGTATTGGTCCTTGGTGACAGGCAGATTGTTGATATCGGGCGAAGCAAAGACCAGGGATTCAGTCACCTCGCGGTAGTGCTTGATCATCTTGGTCAGGCGAGTCTCGGTCAAATACGAGCGCAAGTCCTTGACGGCACGGTCGAGTTCGCTGCGGAACGACTTGCTGCGCAACGCACGATTGAATAGCACGTTGCCCCAGTAGTTGCTTACGCCGCGCTCCCAGCTCGCATAATCCGAGAACCCCGTCAGGCTCAGCTCAAGCTTACGCAGCATGCCGTCGTTATCCCAATCCAAAAAGTACCAGGTATTTGAGTTGAGCGGGCTGTACAGATAGCAATTACGGTTCTGCGTATCGCAGTTGCCCGTCAGGATCTGAAACGCCAGCCAATAGACCAGATTTTCGGTATCAAAGTATGTGTCGAGCACGTCATCGATCTTTTGCGATTCGTCGTTGAGCGCATCGAGCATCCCGATGAGCTTGGTGTGGTCCGAATCGCCCTTGATCTCGAGCATGCCCTCAAAGTTCACCTGGTTGTAGTCGGGATCATCGGCAAGCTTAATGGTGTCCTCGTAGCGATGAAAATCGAAGCTGTTCACCTTGTACAGGTGCCCGCTTTTATCCAGGCCATGTGCCTTAAGCGCCGTCTTGTTAAGCTGTTCCACCTGTGTAAACAAGCCATAGTCCTCAAAGGTATCGTTGGACTTTTCGGTCTGGTCGCACACCCACAGATGCACAAACTGCGTGCGCAGGCCCATCATCTGGGGGATTCCGCGGATAAGGTCGTAGGCCATCTTGTTGCGAAAACGCACACCCTCGCCCATGTGCTTGTTGAGCGTAATCGCGCGCTGTTGGCGCCAAGTACCCTTGCCCTTTTTGAGCTCCACCTTGTAATTCTTTTGCGAGTTCATGCTCGATGTCTGACCGCGCACCTGCACGGTGGCATTGGGCGCTTCCTCGCCATAGCCAACCTCGCCGGCCACCGGGCCGTCTTCGTCGCCCGGCTGCAGCAGGCCCATAACCTGATAGCGCGTCACGCCCATGTCGGCATAGTCATACACCGAGTACGTGTTGATCTCGGCCCAGCTGTGGTCGGTGTTCTCGGAGCTGTTACCGCGCGAGACCGTCAGGTACATGGTCACAATGCCCGAGTCGTCATAGACCTCGTACAGCTCGTCCTTATCGCGCAGGTGCTTGGACTGGTCGGAAGCCTCGGCCTTTATAATCTTGTCCTGCTTTTTGACCTTTTTGGTCGAGGAGTCTTCCTGCACCGAGCAGCCCGAAAGCAACAGCGCACCAGCAGCCGCCTCAAACAGGCGACGGCGAGACATCATCCTATCGGTCATCAGAACCTCCCCAATGCTTGCGATACACGTGAACTACTGCGCGCTCAAACGAGCCATGTGACTCACCCTTATGGTGACCTTCCTCATAGCGCTGTTCGGCACGGTCGAGCAAGCGGCCCAGCTGTGTAAACCAGCCCGTCTTGTCAGCAGCCACGATGGGCTGCTGACTCAGGATACGATACGGCAAGTTGGCGGTATAGGTATCGAGCCGCAGCAGCGCCACGATAAAAAACACTGCCGCACCCAACAAAAAGCCAAAGCCGTAAAACTGCTGCGGCAAAAGCAACGACACGGCGGTCGCCAGCCCGGCTACACCGGCAAACAGGCCCGAAGCCAGAACGGCCCCCTTGTAGTCGGTAAAGTACAGCAAGATGAGCAACAACGTATCGCCCACGGCATACAGGCCATAGCCCACGCATAACGTGCGGAAATACCCGTGCATCAGGTTGTTAAAGCCCAACGGTAGGGCCGACAGCACCGTGGTCTCGAGCGAGATGACCGCCGCCGTCACAAACAGCTGCTTGAGCGCACAAAACCGTAGTTCTCGGTTGAGCGTGGCAAGCATTTCCTCCTCGGCCACCACAATGTCGCCCACCACGCCACCGTCGTTGAACAGGCTGTAGTAGTCGCGGTAGCGCGGATAGAAATTGACCTCGACCGAGACCACAAAGTTGACGGTCGTGACCAGGATCGTCAAAAACGCGATGAGCGCCGGCACATCGTGGTAGGGCGCACCATAAAACAAGCCCTTGACCTGCACGCCAATGGGACCGGCCCAAATTATCACCAAGTGCGCAAAGAGACCCAGGTTGGTGAACAAGCCCGTGAGCGCCAACGGCATAAACTGATCAAGCCACCGTAAAAAGAGCCAGGGGCTGCGTTCGCTCTGCGGAAAAAACCGGTACAGCAGTACCACGTCCCAGGCGAGCATGACGCCGTAGCCCAGAGCAATTGACGCCAAAAGGCCCTCGACCGGCGGCAGACCCAGCGCCAGCGCGGCCAGGGCGCACAGGCACGCCACGACAATGGCGGCCGCAAAGCTGCATAGGATACCGCGGTAATCCTTAATAGCAGTGAGATAGCTCATGCCGTTCCAATTGACGATCATAATGTTGAACAGCCACAGGCACAGCAGCCCCTGCAGCAGCGTGGCGCCCGAGAACAGCAAAAAGACGCCGTAGAGCACCGTGCCCACAACGAGCATGATGGCATTAGATCCCCAAAACGAAGGCAGGATCTCATCCTCGCGCTCGGCAAAAAGCATATCGGCCAAAAAGCGCGTGACCGGCATAGAGAAAAAACTCGTGAGCGTGAGCGACGCCAGCAGCGTATAGGTCACCATGCACACCAGCAGATCTTGGTTGGCACGGTCCACACCCCACAGACCGCACAGCACCAAGATACCCACCTGGAGCAGCACGCCCAGCAGCATGGGGCCCGTGCACACAATGCCAGCGTAGCCATAGGCGCGCATCGTGGCAAACAGACCCTTGCGCCTAAACAGGCGCTTGAGCTCAAAACCGATTCCGGCCACCGGCTACTCCCCCTCTCTGGGCAGGTCAAACGCTTGCGCCGTCTCGTCGTACAGCGCGCGATAGTTGGCGAGCATCTGCTCGTGCAAGAAGTACGTGGCAACGCGACGCTGGCCGCGCTCCCCCATCTCAATGCGACGGGCGCGGCTCACGCACATGCGCTCCATGGCATCGGCCAAGCCCTTGCGATACATGGGCGGCGTCACAAAACCCGCCACGCCAAAGTCGTCACCCGGGGCGCCTTCGAGCAGCTCGCGGCAGCAGCCCACCTCGGTCGTCACGCAGGGACGGCGCGCTGCAAGCGACTCCAGCACGCTGAGCGGCTGGCCCTCGGAGATGCTCGTCAAAATGGTAAAGTCAAGCTTTTCCATGTACTCGACCACGTTGACGCGACCGGTAAAGATAAGGTCGCGCACGCCGAGGGTGTCGACGAGCGCATGGCACTCGGCACCGTACTCCTCGTCGTCCACGCCGCCCATGATGTGCAGGCGCACCTTGGGCAGACGCTCGTGCAGCTCAAAGAAGGCATAGATCATGGTCTTGACGTCCTTGATGGGCGCCAGGCGCACCACCGCGCCAATGTCCACCCAGCCGTCATCGGGCTTTATGGGAATATCCTTAAAGCGGTCGAACTGGATGCCGTTGGGGATGACTAGGCATTTACCCGCATCGCAGCCCATATCGATCTGCGTCTTGCGGGCGTTATGGAACAAACTCGTCACGCGGAAGGAGCGGCGGTAGATCTCCTCCGAAAGCAGGTAAAAAAAGCGGATCCAGCGGTCCTTAAACGACGGCACCACCCAGTCGGCGCGAATGATCTCTTCCTCGCGTTCGCGGGTATAGATGCCATGCTCGGTCAACAGCACCGGCGCATGGTGAACGCTTGAGCCCAGGCAGGCGAGCAGGCCACCGTAGCCGGTCGAGATGGCATGGTACACATCGGCCACCGGCACCTCGCTGCCCAACAGGTAGAGCACGGGCAACAGCATAGAGCGCATGGTGTGGAATGCGTCGGCAAAGGGCGTGTAGGGGTACTCGGCAAGGCACACGTCGCGGAAGATATCCATAAACGTGCGGCTCTGCAAAAACGAGAGCGGATGCACGCGACGGCGCTGGAAAATATCGAACAGCACGTCCCAGTCCGGATTGGAGAGCGACACCAGGCGGCGTAGCGCCTCGCGCTCGCGGTCGTTAAAACTGGCTTCATGTTGCTCGCCCGAAAGCCGCAGGGCATCGTCCAGGAACACCTCGTGCACCTCGACCACGTTGCTGGGCAGCTCGTAGACAAATTTACCGCGGTCGGCAGCATGCGCGCCAATCACCCACAGCACAAACTCGTGCTCGGGCATGGCCTGGATATAGCCATGCATCCAGGTAGATACGCCGCCGTGCACATAGGGGTAGCAACCCTCGAGTACCAAGCAGATTCTCATTTGTCGCCACCCTCCTTGCGCTCGATCGTCAGGGTCTTATCATTTGCCTTGAGCAGATACAGATTGCCCGTAAGGTGCGTCAGTTCGCCACCCGTCACCGCACCCGGCTCGCCATTATTGGTACGGAACATGAGCCAAGCCTCGTCGTGGAAATTGCCCAGGCTGAGCGTCCAGGCATCCGCACTGGTATCCAAGCTCACCGTAACCGACGAAAAGCGCTGAATGGCGCCCGAGCAATCCGAGCCGGTCTGGCGGCGCAGGTCGGGCGCAGACTTGGTAAGCCAGTCCAGGTAGTCGGTCAGGCCGCCCTTGTAGACTTCCCAGCCCTCCTTGGCGCCGCGATCGGGATCGAGCAGGTCGTCCGGGTGCATAAAGTGCGTGCTCACGTAGTGCATGTTGAGCTCGGACACGGCTGCCAGGCGCATATAGGAATCGTCGACCATGCCGCCCGAAACAATACGTGGCTGCTCCACAATGCCATCGCTCGCCACGCCAAACTCCTGTACGTACGGCAAGTCGGTGCCGTCCTCAAAGTACGTACTGGCGATGGTCTTAATGCGCGGAACATCGGTACCGATAAGCTTGCGCGCGCGGGCCGAAAGGATATTCGACGGCGGCACGTAAACCGAGCCATGAGCGTTGGGCAGGACCTCGTTCTGAAACGCGATAAGTTCGTTGAGCGAAGCGACGAGCGTTTCCTTGTTTTTCCACGTCTTGTAGACGTACAACGTACCATAGTCGGTGTCCCAGAGCGCGAGCGGTTGATGGTTGTAGCCGTGAAAGCCCAGCTCTCCGCCCATCTGCAGCAGCATGCCGCCAAAATAGCGGAACTGCGTGGTATCGGGTTGGCGCGTGGGCTCGGTCTGGTTGACCGCGTCCTCGTAGTTTTCGATCATCACGCCGGTATAGCGAATGCCGTATTTTTGCGCGAGCTTTTGCAGATCGGGCCACCAGACCTTGGTGTAAAAATCCGCAATGGAAAGGCCGTAGTCACGCTTGATATAAGTACCATCGCCCGAGGGCACGGGGCTAGGAAAGTCGTCCAAATAGAACACGGCGCTGTTGATGACCGGATAGGCAGTGGCATCACCCAGCAAGCTTATGGCCGAAGCATAGAACCCACGCATGACCTTGTCGTAAATGCCAATGTTGCACACCACGGTGTGACCACTGCCGCAATCGTTAGACCAAATGAGCGGCGTGCCCGCGTCACCGGTCCTTGCCCAGACGTGCGCCGTTTCGCGCAATGAAACCGAAAGCGAAGAATCGAAGGGGTCTGAGAACTCGTAGCGCTCTCCTCCGCCCAGCATAAAGTCCTCGTTCGGAACGATACTTTCGGCTGTCGCATAGTCATATCCGGCCGATTCGATCCCAAGCTTAGAAGCAATAGCCTGCAGGCAGTTCGAGTTATCTGGCGTCATGCCCAGCATGAGTGAGCCGCCCGCACTCACCCAACTCATCAGATCGGTCAGATGCGCACCCAGTCCGTCAAGCGAGGGCATAAGCACAATCACGCGATCAAACGACGTGAGCGATGGGATCGCGTCCGCACCGTCGATGGCAATATCAACATCGCGATGGGCGATCTTCATGTCCAGCAAAATCTGGTCGAACTGGTCTTTAACGTCGTCGACGCTATCTTGGTCCGAGTCGGTAATGACCAGGCACGTGGGCTTTTGGCCAAAGATTGCCGAGGAGGCCGGCACCGCATCGTTGGCGGCAAGCATCCCCAGCTTATGCTGGCCCGCACTGTACTGCACGCCGGCACGCTCCACCAGCAGCACGGCGGCCATGGCAATAAAGACCGCCCACACCACGAGGAGTCCCATCCAACGAAAGCGCCCTGCACGGTCGCGGATATGTTGCACCACGCTCATCTGGCCTCCTCCCCGTCGCGCCAAAACGCCAACTTTTCGCGGTTGTCGGCGCTCAAATACACATGTTGCTTGTCAATCGCATCGATCACACGGTGGACTTCGTCACCGTCGCGGCGCATCACGGCCAGGCGCAGGCAAAGCATCCAAACCTCCTGCTCCTCGGGCACGTCGAGCACCAGCTGGTCGGTCACGGCCTGCGCCTCGTCGATCTGTCCAACATCGGCCAGCGTCGTCGCGTATCGAATGCGCAGCTCAAGGGCGTCCTCGCGCTCGCAGCGACGCGCAAGCAGGCGCGCGTACTGTTGGCGCTGAATCTGAGCCACGCGCCCCTCGGCCAAGCCCGAGCCCAAGAATTCACCAAGAAAATCGCAGTATTCGTTGAGGTTTTGCGCGCTCGGGTCCGTCTTAAAGGCACGCTCCAGCTGCTGCAGCTTAAGGTCGGACTCCTTGGAGATCTGCGCCACCGCCGTCGCGGCATAGTGCGCCACCTCAACGTCGTCGTTAAGCTTAGCCGTCTGCAGCTGCGCCAGGTACGCGCCGGGCTCCTCGGTGAGCATGGAGAGCATTAGGTGGCGCCGGTATGCCGGGTCGTTGACGATAAGCGCCTCCTCGAGCGGGACCACGCCCGCATCGGCGTCACGGTCGTGCACCAGGATGCTGCGATGCAGGTCGTCGTTAAAGCGCAGCGACTCCAGCGCAGACTCTTTCAGCCCCTCGCCAAACACCGCGCTGCGGAGCGATAGCAGAACCACCAGCAACGGGCCCCACAGCGGCACCAGCACTATCACAGCCAGCATGTGTCCGCGCACCGGCAGCAGGCCCAGCTTCATGAGCGTCCACAGCATCAGGCAAACCAGCGCATGAATCAGCAGCAAGACGGCAGCAACGACAAGCGAGATCAAGCGACACCCCCCTCACCGTCACCGGTATAAGCGATGTGCTGCAGCAGCGCCACAATGTCCTCGCCGTCGACGGGCTCCACCGCAATCTGCTTTGCGCTCAGGCGCTCGCGGATAATGGGCAGATCGCACGCCTTTGCCTGGCGCATAAGCAGGTAGAGCACGTCGCCGTCGACCAAGCCCGCCGCGTCGCTCTCGCGGATTGCCGACCCAATTGCGCCCACCAGCTCGCCGACAGGCTCCATGCCCGGTACCACGCGCAGGAGCAAAAAACTCCCCATCTTGCTATCTGCCAGCGCCTGCTCCGCAGCGAGCTCTTGGCCAAAGGCGGCCTGCTTGAGCACGCAAGTGCCGTCAACGCAGCGTTTATCCTGCGCCACCGCCTCATAGTCAAAGGCACGGCCCAGCGCGCTTTCGACCAGGCCGCACAAGATGCGGAACAGGTTTTGATAATAGAGGGTCATTTGGTTTTCAGCTGCACTACGCACAAAGATCAACACGGCGGGTGCCCCGTCGCGCTCGATCGTGTATCCAAACATGGGAAGCCCCGGCGTCAGCTCGCGGTTCACCCACAGGCTCGAACGACCCCCGTCGCCCAAAAGAGATGCAAGCTGCTCAAGCGTGAGCGAGCGTGCGGCATCTTCGGCAATCGCGGGACTTGCTGCCACCAGGCGCGCAAATGCCCCGCCCGAAACATGGTAGATCGCCACCGAATCGTTCTCGAGGATCTCGACCAGAAGCTCGCAGCACTTGCGATAGATGTCGCGCGGGTTGAGCACGTCGAGCTCCTGCGTCACGGCAAAGATCTTGCCAAAGCTGTCGTGGCGACCCACGATCTGGCGCCTGTACGCGCGCTTATCCTCGATCGCGTCGTGGTAGAGCTGCGTAAGGAACGTATTGCGGTTGCGCACGAGCTCGTTTTGATCGCGCTCCGCCCTAATGACTTCGCTGTTGCGCAGCTGCACATAGCCGCACACGGCACCCACGACAAAGTACGCAATAAACGGCAGCCAGTTGGACGGCTCGTAGAACAGACCCTGGAAGGTATAGCCGTACTGAGTAAAGTAGCTCGCCGCCAGGCCAATCGAAGCCAGCAGTGCTGCGACCAAGCCAAAGTCCAAGCCATACAGCGTGCCGATCATCACCACATAGAGCAGGCGATAATCGAGCACGTTGAGCTGGGCCGATTGGGAGAACAGGTGCTCCAGCACCTCGAACAGGACCCAGGCAACGCCCGTCTCCAGGCATTTAATAGGCAGCGCGCGCATTTGGATGCGGTCGATGGCGGCGCGCAAGGGGTTGACTTTCTTTGCGCGGCCAGCATCCCAACGCGCTTGAATGGTCGAAAGATCGCGCAGCAAGTCGTAGCGCTGAAACCAGCCATAGCGCACGCGAGCGACGTCGTTGGCGGGCAGGTTGTAGCCGGCAGAATCGCCATAGGCAGCTGAAAGCCCTGGGAACAGCGCCTGAAGAGCCTCGCCCACTTCACCCGCCGTGTGATGGAAGGCATCGGCAACGTCGAGCGTCTCAAAGTTACCATCCCAGCTGTCGAAGATACGGCGCACCAGCACCGCAAGCTCCTCGGCACACAGCAGGGGAAACGCCGCATCCTGCGCGCCCTGCAGAGCGACCGATCCAGTTGAGCACGCATCGAACAACGGCACCAAAAACGGATCTTCCAGCGCGGCGGAGGCAGTGTACAGGAAGGGCACGCGCAGGATCTTGGTCTGAACGCCATCGCGAGCAGCGTAGTAGCGGCACAGGTCGTTGGCTGCGTGCGCGATAATGCCCTTGCCCGTTCGCCCCGCGGCATCGGCGGCACCCTCGGCACCTGCGGGCCCCGCTATATACAACAGCTGGATCCGGCGACCCATGCAGGCGCGAAAGACCGAACGCAGCAGCTCGATATCGCCCACGCTATCGATATGCGGGGTAAGGTAATTAGACAGGTAGACCACGCGGTCGAACTCGTAGGCCTGATCCAAGTGCTGCAGAAGCTCTTTCCACGAGGCATGGGGCGACGACTCGTCGCGACGCGTGTCCTGCGCGGCGACAACCTGGACATGGTCCCCGGGGAACGCCTTGGCACAAAAGTCATCGTCAACATATGCGGTGTTGCCAACAACCAGCACTTCCATGGCGCACCCCTCCCCTAAAATCCACTTTTGTCATAGTCAAACATGCGTATTTTACGCTGTCAACGCGAGCTGGAGCGCCTTTAAGGCTGTTTTAAGAACTTTTTTAGAGGATGTGGGGACATCGAGAGTGCTAAATGAGCGCCCAATCCGGAAGTAAGGCGAAAATCCGAGAACTGCCGACCAGGCCCCAGTTTTGAGCTCCGGCGACCTGCGGTTTTGTTGCCAAAAAACGGGTCGCGCTCGGCGAGTTTCTATTTTTTCCCGCACTTCCAGAAATAAATGGCGAAGGGGACTCTTTAGAACAAACGAATACCCAAACCCCTCTTAATCGCCTTGTTCAAAACGTCGTTAAGCCGCTTAGGCCAATTCGCAATAAAGAAAAGGCAGGTGCAGCATGCACAAAATGAATCATTGTTCAGACGACCAATCTCATTGAGCAAAAGTTTAGAATAATTGATGTCCGCCACAGTCGCAGCTAAGTCAGCCATGCACTCGTTTGCATTTTGCGTCGCCTGTTCATTAGTTAACCAAAGCGACCTCAGGGCATGAACGGCAATAATGCAAGCAAATGTATAGCCATCTATACGCCCAATATCCGCAAGCGAATCTCCCCTCCTGGCAACCCAGTCCTTGTAAGATCGCTGACCAAAAATAACATCTGAAGGAATAAGGGCATCATCCAGAGAGAAATACTTCAAGGGATCAAAATCACGATATGCTTCAACCGATGGATAGCTTAGATATAGCTGACCCATATCAGTGCTATCGCAGTAATAGTCTTGCATTAGCTCAAGCCGCTTAAAATCGAGCCGATTATCCTGAGGATCTAAGTCAAATATGAGCAAGGTGTCAGTAAAACTGGATTCGAGAAGCCGAGCCGCAGCATCTTTGTCTGAAAGAAGCTCGGCAACAAAGGGCTTAAGATCAACGGCCTCAAAATCGCAATCGTATTCTTGAAAGAGCTTATTTAGAAAGGCGTGAACGTTGATCTCGACTGTAGCAATTTGATGAGTGTCCGCAAGGCCAAATGATTCAAACATGCGCTCCATCAGCTGAGGCTCGCGTTTAGCACCTTCGACAATGAGCAGGACGTTCTTTTCGGACGCATTGTTCATGGCTAATCAAACTCTCCGGCTCGGAGAAGCTTCTCAATATTGTTGCCAAGCCTCAATTCACGATCGGTAGAATCGGCCAAGGTTCGAATGCCCTCTTTTGCAGAAATTTGATAAACGCAGTCGGGCCTCATTACGCCATTCTTAACAAGCGAAGTATTGTAGGTTGAGCACAATATCTGACACGATGCCTTTGAAGCAAAGAGCTTCAAAAGGCTCTCTGCCATCTCAAAGTGACAAAAAGCGTCAAACTCATCAATGAACAAAAAGCTGGCCGACTCGTTAAGTTCAAGCTCAGAGAACAACTTAACCAGAGTTCTTGTACCGCTAGAGCATGCCTCGACAAACGGGATGTATCGCATGGGATGATTGAAATACAGAACAGGCGAGCCGTCGGACTCTTTTATAACGATCAGGGACTCATCGACTCCAAAATTACGAATAAATGACTCAAATTCCGCAACTTTGTTCTCGCGTATGATTTTGTCGATTACCTTTCTTGTTTCAAACCCTTTTAATCGAAAAACGTCCATGCGAATCAGCCTCATGCGCGAAACAAATTGACGCAGCTCCGCCAAGACGCCTAAAACATTAGTTGGAAGACTGCTCGTAATGTATGAAAGAAGGCTCAAAGAGGTATCAGAGAATTCAAAATTAATGCCAGCTGCACCGATTCGTTCAAGGTGGTTCTCTTCGAAAACGCCGCGCGCGTTATTGAATTCGAAAATTCGTTCCCCATCAATCAATAGGGTCTCGTGAAGCCAAGTAGTCGGTGAAGTCTTCTCATAGCAGTAATTGATTTCGCGACCGTCAAATTCAAAGACATAGGTGAACTGTGCCGTACCTCGCCCGCAGTCAGCATTCAAAAACAGACGATCATCCTGGTCAAAATAATCGAATGCCTTTGGAAAGCCAAGCGTAATGTCAAATAAAGCTGAACCGAAATTCGATTTACCAGACGCATTTCTGCCGATCAAAAGTGCGGTTTTCACGGTTCCGTTTTTAACGTTATTTTCTGCAAACTGGTAATCACGAGAAGCTGCAAAATTAAACGAAACCGGAGTCGAAAAATTCCTATAGCCATCAACAGTAAAACGCTTAAGCATGAGAGTCTCCTATCTCTTGCCGTAATTATATTACGGCAAGAGATAGGAGAACTACATCAATTACGCCACTACGGGAAAAGTCATGCAACCAAAGCCAATCTTAACTATGAAAACATACTGCAAGAGCCGCTCAAACCAGAAGTATGCGGCAAATTCTAGACATGCCGACCTCACTGGATAGCGGAAACCCTTCTACCTGCGGTTTTATTGCAAAAAATCGGGTTTTGCTCGGAGGTTTCCAATTTTTCCCAGCATCTCCGAAATAATGACTTCGCATCAGGGTTCTATCAACAAAGACGGCATCCACGACAACATCCAGTTGTCGCGGAAACATCAAAGGGCCGTTGCCGGAAAACCGAACAACGACCCTTTTTGGTCATCGCCTCACGTAGAGCACACGACGACTGTATCACTGAGAACATCATACCCTAACGCCTATCAACCCAATAGAGCGCTAATCAGGAACGATCAGGAATGCAGATGTCCGCTCCCCAAATCTCCACCTAAATAAAACTAGGGGATGCCCTCCGTTAGGAAGGAACCCCCTTGCAAAACGATGGCCCATAGCAAGCCTTCGTTTTTCATTAAAGACATCATAGCGCAACATCACTATTTCGAAGAGCGGTTGGACACAAATAGATTGAGAACATTAATCGCCGCAAGCCCGCCTACAAGAGAACAGGCAACGGTTGTTCTATCCAAACAGCCCAATATGATGGCGCCGGCTATCAACGTAAGATTAAAAAGTATCGTTCCATATTGCGCTCAGGGAATCTGCTCGGCAACAACCCAATTCATGACGTCAAGTCGAGCCGACTCTGCCCTCTACTTGTTTGCGATCGTGACATAAGTCATGCATCAAAACGATAATCTGCCAAACAGGGCCATGCCCCCGGACTCCAGGCCGGTTCGCTACGGATCGGGCGCTACACCAACTTTCTCGACACTACCTTACCGATCGGTACAATCTCGCCTTCCTCGCTCAAATCACCAACGAAAGAGCTTCCGTATCATCAAAGCGATTAATTCGCTTAGCCAGAATCTCGCAATCAGAAAGGATGACCTCGATGAACTCCACGTCCCTTTTATCCTGCTTCATAGAGAAGTACTTCATCCTATTCAATGACTTTGCGAGACGCAGGGCGCATGTGCTCAGGCGGGCTAGCGACAATCTCGACATCTCATCCGAGCTCTCCCTCGATCTCAAGGCAGAGTTCACATAGCGTGCAAAAAATCATTGCTTCGCCGCAGACTAGACACAAATCAATATTGCTATCTGGCGTTCGCTCGTCACGGACGAGCGAACGCCAGATAGGCATGCTTCACGGACGTCTGAACGAAACAGCATGCGGGAAACGGCAACAGATATCGACAGGGGCAATCATGGCTCAACTCATCATTCCGAATATATAGAAGGAAATCGCCATGCGCCTGTTCCACGGCCCGATGGTTAATCGAGTCGATGTGATCAACGAAAATTACTGAGACTTTATTATGGCAGAACCCCAATCTTTAAGTTTCAGAAGCTATCGATAGTCACTTCCAGTTTCTTTTCGAAGGGATTTCAGAGTTTTATCCTTCCTAGCCTTACGCCCATCAGAATTCCTAAGTGTGCCTGTTGGGAGGTCATGCTTCTTCTCGTAAGTACCAACCGTACAATCGCTTCTTGTTTTCCTGACTTTGCCAAACATATCCTTCCTCCTTAATTGGACGTAATTATAGCCGTGAAACAAACCGGCAGCGAACAACCTACCGTGCAGCATCGACATAATCAGGGCACGCAGCGACAACAGAACGTCCGAATTCAAAGCGAGACGGGTTCCCGAGGGGAAATGTAAGCGCAAGAGAAGCTATGCCCATGAAGCCCCTCTCGATGGAGACGAGAGAGAAGAAAGCGCGGATTGGCAACCATTGGAACGTCTTTCGCGACACCGCCATCCATCACCCATAGGCGAGCTCCATTAGTGCAGGCATAACGCCTCCGCTGGACACAGCCTTACCATAGCTCGCGTACTTGGCTAAAAGTGCATTGCAATAATCCGGTTCAACCTGTTTGCAAAAGCTCAGATGGCCTAAAACGCGATGGGCGTGATTAGGATCGCACTCGCGCATAAGCACCTGGTATAACGAGCGCTTTAGCTCTGCTTTTCTTTGAGGCCCCAGTCGAAGGACGCCATCGCAGTCAAGATAGATACCCGTGATTTTACGAAGGTGCCCTCGCCCAAAACAACGAGTTTTGTCATTATTCAAATCAAAACCCTTTTGCCGTAGGCGATTACCAACAAAAGTTGAAATCTCCGCAGAGTTTATCCATTCAGATGATGAAATGCAGATGTCGTCAGAGTATCGTGAGTAGACGAATCCTTCGCCTAGTCTAGCTGCAATCTCTTGGTCAAACGAAGCCATTATGCGATTGGCAATAAAGGGCGAACACGGAGAACCCGTTGCAAGAGAACCCCGATAACATGATAAAGCTACGAGAAGATCGATATCGTCTGCAGTAAGACGCGAGCGAGATTCAGCGTTTGTCGACCGATACGTTCCCCCTGAAAACAAATTCCTAACCATTTGCTGAGTGCAGGACTCAAAGAAATGGCAAATATCAAGCAGAAGAAAATGACTGCTCTTAGCATGGAGCCCGGCATTACGGCAGACACTTGAGCCCTTTTCGTAGGCTGTAGCGTAAGGAAGATCTATATCAAACTCCGTATTTATATAGTCCGATATCCAACACTGAACGAGCTTCAAATCTGGTTGAGGCGCAACGATCTTTCTCCCGCCGGCAGAAAAACAGTGATACTTATCTGTCGTTGAGCTCGCAAGGTCCAGTAGCTGGCGATTTGTCATTCCAAGATCGAAGCAAATTCTATCCGCAATAGACACCGGCAACGCCTCCATACCCCATTGATCTCTTGCGAAGGATTACCCGCGCCCTCATGTTTGAGAAATCTTGGTCTTCGCTTCCCTTAAACATGAAATAGGAATCGAGGTGTATCGTGCTTTTAATCAGGGAGTCCGAACCCTTGTTGCATCCCACTTTAGAAACAAGACCGGTAGCTCTCATCATGCAGCAAACATCCGACCAAGATATCGGAACGCCGGCATTTATCATATCCGCATTTAAAATGGGTGAGTATATTTTGAGCTTACTAGCACGGAAACCTTTGGCCGCACAGTATATCGTTCGTAAATCGGTCTCTGACATGGGCCCCAATATTTGAAGCAAATCAAGTAACTCATGGACGAGTGAGCCCACGTTAATCTCGGATTCGTCTCGATTGATCTTCTTTCTAGCGGCCTTTAAGCCAGCCTTGCCCCGCTTAGTAGCATTAACACCAATAAGGAGTCTTAGTTCAGAAACAAAGCGGCACAAGTCAGGCGAAGACATCGGGTTATTTAAGTCTAAGTAAAAGACTTTGTTAAGCGAAGAGTCGCCCGTGGCTATTTCTTTCACTGGCCCATCAATCAAGAAGCTCCGAGAGCCCTTATATTGCTTTCCAACGGCAACAGAGGTAATCCAAGCAGCATGAGGCAAAGCGGAGAAAGCACCCAACTCGCAAAAAGATCCACAGCTCTCTGCAAAAATCAATATCCAGTCAGATATGTCGGCAAGCATGGCCTCTTGCTGAAGTAAATTAAGTCTCGAACCGTCCATTTCCGCCGCTACGTCTTCGGCAGTAAGACAAAAAACGTTTTTTAAAGCCTCGGTGTGATTGTTGGACACATAAGCTCTAAAGAATCGTCGAGAGGAATGCAGGCTCTGATCACCGCCGCAGGGAAAGATAAACAAGGGCAGTTTATTGACGTCACGATAAACCCTCAGATGATTTCTCAGGATATTCAAATCAGTTTTACTGATACAGTCGCAGAGCATTGCACCTCGATTCCAATAAGGACAAGGCCGCACAGGCCGTGCATATGGTTATTCCGTAGGCACGGTTTCGGGTCCGTGGCTATGGAATAACCATATGCACGGACCCGAATTGGTAAAAACGTCTCAGTCCATCTTTGACAGAGGACTCGCTCCAATCGGGGCGATCAATGACTAGCTGCGACCTTGTCTCAAGTAACTTTACCATCACATTAGTGTCTAAGGCTTGATATTAGCCGGCTATAAATAGAAAGCATGCTAGTCCCGCATCAAGTTTATACTGCAAAATGTACTCTATTGAGCAGCGAGTCGCCCATTCTCGGCCTATTCCTGGCTGCTCTTCGCGGAGGATTTCATCCCGTTGTCACTCCCCCTTCTTCTTGCACAACACATGTATCGCGTGTTCGCCGAAGATCGCCGTGGACAGTTTCATCGCCGCACCCTTAACGGCGTTGAAGAAGTTCTCAAGAAACGGTACGTTCATGTCGTAGTAGTTCATGTTCCTAAACAGCGCATAGATTGCCAGAAACGTTCTTGCAATGACCACTACAGCACTCATTGCAAGAACGTTATAGGGCGACTGGGAAATCCAGATCAAGGACCTTAAGCCCAGTTGGGCAAACCAATCTCCAACGATCAACAATCCGTCTTGGGCAGTCTTAATAACCCATGGGGAAAGTAGTTGCGCATAAGGAGGTGACGCATAATTTCTTTCACAAATTGACAAACACATAGAGGAACACGATTCACGCGTCGTCATATGAGTTCAGGCGACCAAACAACAAATCATCGACGAAAGGGGCACGAGCCCCGTCTGCGAACATCGTATCGATCGACGATGGGTCACTCGACGCGCTGCCCAAAGAGGAGGCGTCCGAGCTTGTCGGGGCCGAGCGCTACGGGAGGACGGCAGGCCGGGAGGCCTACCGCAGCGGTCGCTGCGCGAGGAGGCTCGTCACGGGCGCCGAGGAAGTCGAGCTCAGCGTGCCGAAGCTCCGCGGGGCGGGCGCGAGGACGGTGCGCGACGGGTTCGCCGAGACACTTGCCTACGCGGAATTCCCGCCGGAACACTAGCGCCGGATCAGGACGAACAACGGAATCGAGCGCATCAACCGCGAGA
Source organism: uncultured Collinsella sp. (assembly GCA_902462065.1). Classification (GTDB taxonomy): domain Bacteria; phylum Actinomycetota; class Coriobacteriia; order Coriobacteriales; family Coriobacteriaceae; genus Collinsella. The sequence goes on along the minus strand of CABQAK010000023.1, from coordinate 2,524 downwards.
TCAGGAGGAGAGCGAGGGTCGTCGGGACCTTTCCGGACGACAACTCACCCCTCAGGCTGGCGACGGCGAGGCTGAAGTACACAGTGGAGCGCGAATGGGGCAAGAGGAGGTACCTGGAAATGTCCAAGCTGGAAAAGACGGACAAGCTGAAGGGAAAGGCGGAGGGCAAGAAGAGAAAGGGACCGAGGACGGCTAAACCAATTTGCGAAAGAATCTTGACGGTACCTTAATGCCCACGATTTTCTCGGTAACATCACGCGCGAGCTTCTCGAATTCAAAACTATCCAACGCTTCGTAGTTGTAACCCATCGCAATACCATCCAACAGGAAAAGCAATTATTGTTTTGCAAGCAATATGTTAATAGAAGCTGATAATTTAGTTTTCAAATCAAAGTTGCAGCTCATAGGAGCGCCAACGGTTATCTAGCCATGCAGTCCGAACGCATCCGGGCTTATCAAGCCAGACGATTGGCGCAGGGTCCCCTTGAACGCATCTGAAGTCAGGCGGCCTTCAATATAGGCTTCATAACAACGAAGCAATGTCTCAGTTGATAGAACTGCGATTTCAGTTCTCTGTGCAATAGAAATCTGCTTCTCAGGGAATGGATCGCGCTCTTCGGGTCTTAACTCAATTTGAGATGCAAATATTAAAACACCTTTGATTTTTCGGGAGTCGCCTTCGGCCTCCATCTCATCCATTTTAATTTGGACATGATCGTATGTCTTTGAAATATGCTGTCGCTTCAGCCCGCGGCCGCTGCCTTTAATTTCAATCAAATAGAAAGTGTCATCGTAAGAGAAGTTGAAATCCTCTTCCTTATTGTCTTCAAAGGTTTCATCAACCTCAGCAATCTCGGCCAAAAGGTGCCGAGCATTATTTTCAAGATCAAAATCTTTGGTACAAAGGACTGACTTAATATCCCGATAACTAGAAAGGACTTTCTCAATCCCTTTCTTCTCCTCGTTCAGAACAGCCATTTGTTCATCTATTTCTTTTACTCGCGCTCTTTGTACTGTCTCATCATGAAATTCAACTTCATCCAGCCAATCAGGAACGCAAGTGAGCTGGCTTTCAGTTGGAAAAATTCCATTAATAACCGCCGATAGGTCCTCATTGTCATTTACCTGAAGAGTTGTAGCGGCAAAAGCCTCGGAGATTAGAACGGCTGAAACTGTTGATGCGTTCGAAAAAAGAAGGGGCTTAATAGGATGCAGTATCGGTGAACTGAAAGAAAAATCCGAATGAAGCTCTCTGTCTGCAAGTGCCGTTTTCGATTCTCCAAAACAAATGGGCAGCGGAAAAGGAAACAATTCGCATATCGGAGAGTCGGCAAAATCCTTAATAAAATCCTTCAGAAGCTTATTACGCTTATATCTCTTAGCGTCAATGCGTGAATCATATTCGTAGGAATATGAATACAAACAGTTTTGCGGAAGCAAGATGATGCATTCAGATTTTTTTGATTGCAGCACCATCTGACTAATCGAAGCAATATCTGCATGGTCCTTTAATAATGACACATCGCATGGATCGCATTTCCATAAATTCTCATCCTGCAAGTCAATGACCGTTAGCTCAAAGGCATCAAAGGCGCTCGCATTGCTGAATTCTCTTATCGTAAGGTCGGTTGTTTCCGCGAATCCACAACCCTGTTTTCTATATACCAATAACTGAGTCTTCATTACATAATCCTCCAATAACCAGAATGGATAAATCCCGTGTTCACAATTAATCGCAGTACAGAAACCATTTATCGGCTGTAGACACGATATCCCGCGCCTACAGCCGAAATGAGCCCGAACCCTTAGTCTCGCGGAGGGAAGGGATCGAACCCATGGGAATCCCTTGCGCGAATTCTGCCGTCAGGGCGATGGATAATCAACTCGGACTGTTGGTTAGAGCTAATGATTCGTCCGCGATTTATAGCATCGCGTTGTGTCGTCGTAACGAATGAAGCGCGACTCGCCCCTTCGCCTTTAACCTGCCAACTTCCGTCCGCCCGCTTTGTAACGTGTTGATTTCTGCCCTTCATGTTCACCTCGCCCTCGAAACCAATTCATCAACGAATCCACAGCACAAGACTTTCAGCAAGTCGCTCATGCTGTTCCGTTTAGATTTTAAGCGCCGGTGCGGACATGAACTTAGCGCGCCTTGAATCCCATGAATCCGATAGCCAAACGCGTAAACAGTCCGCAAAGACAAATGCATGCACGATTTAACCAGCCAAAAATAGGGGGCGTCAACCTGCGCCGATGTCCCCAATGCGAACACGCTATTTGCCACATGAGCCAGATCCCATACGCCAGCAGCACACCCCCTACCGCCCCCGCGCGCGGTAGGGGGCCTCGGTGGCCTCCTTGGCGGGGCGCCACCAGGACTCGTTGGCGACGTACCAGTCGATGGTGGCCCTGAGCCCCTCGGCGAAGTCGGTGTGGGCCGGCCTCCAGCCCAGCTCGCGCTGGAGCTTCGTGGAGTCGATGGCGTAGCGGCGGTCGTGGCCGGGGCGGTCGGCGACCCAGTCGA
>CABQAK010000022.1 GCA_902462065.1 uncultured Collinsella sp. | reverse complement strand
TGCGGGAATGGCCTATTTGCTCAATGTGTTCGGTTGAGATCGGAAATCAACCCTCGAGTGCAACGATGCAGACCGTGTGATGCTCAATATTGATAAAACGTTTTTTCTTCGGCACATCGTCAAACTGAAATATCGCCCAGATAGCAGCGGTCAGAAAGGTTGGTAAAGATTTTTCATATACCGTTTTTTCGCAAAAAATGAACTTCTAATTCGGCATACGGTCGATTTTTTGGGGTATTCGGTCGCCATTTCGTTATAATCATCTCAGTTTTATTTCTTATGGTTTATCTATCAGCGCAAGACGATGTCAGATGGAGGTCTGAATGTACAAGCGCACCAAGATTGTATGCACCATGGGTCCCGCCTGCGATAGCGACGAGACCATCCGCGAGATGATCAAGGCGGGCATGAACGTCGCCCGTTTTAACTTCTCGCACGGATCCTACGACGAGCACCACGGTCGCATCGAGCGCGTCCGTCGTATTTCCAAGGAGCTCGGCCTGCCCGTCGGCATCCTGCTCGACACCAAGGGCCCCGAGGTCCGCACTGGCCTTCTGGTCGACGGCAAGAAGGTTGCCGTCAAGACCGGCGACAAGATCGTCGTCACCGCTCAGCCCACGTCCGAGGATTTCCACGGCACCTCTGAGCACATCTCCCTCGACTACCTGGCTCTGCCCTCCGAGGTCGAGAAGGGCTCCCTCATCCTGATCGATGACGGCCTGGTCGCCCTCGAGGTCGAGTCCGTCGACGGCCAGGACATGACCTGCGTCGTCAAGAACGACGGCCTGATCGGCGAGCGCAAGGGCGTCAACATGCCCAACGTCAATATCTCGCTGCCCGCCATCACCGAGCGCGATCGTCAGGACATCCTCTTTGGCCTGACCGAGAACATCGACTACATTGCCGCTTCCTTCATCCGTGACGGCGAGTCCGTCCGCGGCATCCGCGAGCTTTGCCGCGAGAACGGTGGCGAGCACGTGACGATCTTCCCGAAGATCGAGTGCGCCCTGGGCGTCGAGAACTTCGACGAGATCCTCGAGGCTTCCGACGGCATCATGGTCGCCCGTGGCGACCTGGGCATCGAGATCAAGCCCGAGCTCGTTCCCCACATCCAGAAGGAGATCATCGCCAAGTGCAACGCGGCCTACAAGCCCGTCATCACCGCTACGCAGATGCTCGACTCCATGCAGCAGAACCCGCGCCCGACGCGCGCCGAGGTTGCCGACGTTGCTAACGCCATCTACGACGGCACCGACGCCGTCATGCTGTCCGGCGAGTCCGCTGCCGGTAAGTACCCGGTCGAGGCCGTCAAGATGCAGGCCAGCATTGCTCTCGAGACCGAGAAGTACCTCCCGGCTCACGCTCCGCTCGAGGTTCCGGCTGACGCTCACGGCACCCGCGTCGTCAACAACGTTGTGGGTATGTCCGCTGTGAACATGGCTACCACTGTTGGCGCCAAGTGCATCACCGTGCCGACGACCACCGGTCGTACCGCTCGCCTGATCTCGCACTTCCGTCCCAACATGCCGATCTGCGCGTTCTCCCGCCACGAGTGGGCCGTCCAGCAGATGATTATGTACTGGGGCGTTATCCCGCACCAGGCCGAGATTACTCAGGGCACCGTCAACGGCACGATCGTCAAGGCGATCGAGACCGCTAAGGAGCTCGGCTACGTCGAGGCCGGCGACCTGACCGTCGCCACTGCCGGCGATCCCCGCATGAGCGTCCAGCTCGAGGACAAGGTCTCCTCGACCAACGTCGCTTATGTCGCTCAGGTGCGCTAAATCGTACTTGCAAGCAAATTTGCATTGCAAAGGGCCCGGAAGGCATTGCCTTCCGGGCCCTTTTTTAAGACCTTATTCATATGCCGCTTCATCGATTTGCGTTCAGTCGCAAGCCTCTCCGATGCCGAGCGCACCACCGAAGACGCCCTGCAAGGGGAGCCGTTGGTCAATTGGGGTGAACTGTTCACCGTCAAGCCGGCCGGCTAGCAGCTAGCGATCAGAGGGACTGCAGGGACGTCAGAAGCGGCAACGCGAGCCGCAAAGCCCGCCTCGGTCAGCTCGATCACCTCGGTAAACGTCGCGTCGAAGAACTCCTCGGTCAGCAGGCGGTATGGCGGATGGTCGGGCTCACCGGGGTTTTCGCGCACGATCTCGTGCATAACGCCGATGGTCTTGAGCACATACTCCTTATGGATGGGATACTGCCCAAAACGCGTCGCCGCAGTATACAGGCGATCGGTCGCGCGCGGAATCGAAACAATGCCGAGCGTCTTGCCGAACCAGTCAAAGTCGCCTTGCTTTTTAATGCGGAACTCCTCGCACGGCTTGCCGCCGTGCGCCTCCAGGTACTGATTCACGCGCGTATTCCATACGGTATCGGCCACCAGATGCGACCAGACACCCAGTGTCAAATCGAGCAACGACTGCGCCACGTCCTCGGACGCAAGCGAGAACTCACGAGCGCCGGGACCGACAACCGGCTCAGCATCCCTGTAGCGCTGGGGATAGTGCACGCGATTCAGTCGCTCGCGCTCCTCGATAATCGAGGTCGCCGCGGCTGGCGCACCGGTGGGCGAACTTTTAAGCAACGGTGCCACATAGGTATCCCAGAACTCATGCTCACGAGGCTTAGGGATAGGCTCGGGCTTTGCAAAGTGCGTAATGCGATACGGAATGGGATCAGCGATACCGGGAACCATATAGCCCACAAAAATGTCCGGAACCACGCAGCCAAACAAAAAGGCATTGCGGTCACGAACGCTATCGGCAAGCACACCAGCACGCGCCAGCAAGCGCTCCGTTTGAGCGATATGAATGTTCCAACTTGGCATAGCCACCCCCATAAAAAACCTGGATAACTATACCATCACGGCAAAGCCGCGCGGGCGGCTACGCACGCTCTACGCAGCAACTAGTCCGTAACACCGCTTTCGGTTCCATACGACGGCGAAGGCACCTCGACCACATGGTGGTATCGATCGATATAGATTGCACGGGCACCCAGGCGTCGCACCAAATCCTGGTGATGCGTGCTCATCAAGACCGTCTTACCCGCCGCGACGTAGGCCAGCAAGAAATTGACCACGATGTCGCATGAATCCTCGTCGAGCCCATTGGTAGGTTCGTCGAGGACCAAGATATCCGGGTTCATCGACACCACCGCAGCCAGCGCAACGCGCTTCTTTTGCCCGCCCGAGAGCTGATAGGGAGAGGCGTCGGCAAGGTCGGCAACCTGGAACAGCTCCATGGCATCACGGACGCGGCGCTCGAGCTCGTCTGCCGGCAGCCCCATCTGCGCGGGACCAAAAGCAACTTCCTCGCCCACCGTAGCGCAAAACAGCTGGGCGTCGGCATTCTGGAACACAAAGCCCACGCGCTGATGAAAACGCTGAGCGGCCGCGGAATCCTTTAGAAACGCCGCATCGATCACATGCCCGTCAAACAGGTATGCCCCCGCGTCCGCGAGTTCAAGGCCGTTAATAAGACGCATAATTGTCGTCTTACCGCAGCCGTTGGGACCGAGCAGGGCAACGAGTTCACCACGATCGACCTGCAGCGACACGCCATCGACAACCGTATGGCCCGCATAGGAGAACACCACGTCGCGCAGCTCGATGAGCGGCGCGACCTCGGCGCCGCCCGCACCGTTTGTGCCCGTCACGCTATTCGTATCGTTAGCCAAAACGTCGCCCTTCCTATTCGCATCGAAGCCAAAGCTCGCACTACAGCACAGCGCACAGAGCCGCCAACAGCACCACAACGGCCGTATAGGCCGCATCGCGCCAGCTCAACCCGGCGCGAGCGGGCGCCGGATACACACCGGCAAAGCCACGGCAAAGCATAGCCTCGTCCATCGCGCGGCTGCATTCCATCGCCTTGATAAAGGTCATGCCCATGATACCCGCGACCGAGTCGGTACGCGAAAACCCCTCAGGTGCGCGACCAACGCTGCGCAGCATGACCGATTCGGTCAGGTCGTGCGCCGTGCGGCCCAGCACCTCGATGTGCTTGAGCGCCATATCGAAGGTAAAGATAACTTCGTCGGGCAGGTGCAGCATTTTGAGCGCCGCCGACATGCGGCTCCAGGTAAGCGTCCACGAAACGCCCAGCACGAGCGACACGTTAATGAACGTCTTAAGCGCAATTTTGAGCATGGCGCCCGTAGCGGAAGCGCCCAGCAGCAGGGCAGGCAGCGCCAGAACCACTGCGAGCCCCGCAGCGCCAAGCGCCGGCGCAAAGGTTGCCCGCAGCCCGCGTACGGGGCGCACGGCAACGAGCACCAGCGCGATAGCCGCCATCAACATGAGGTACAACGGGCTCTGCGTCAGACACACGCACAGGACGCAAACAAACATGCCGAGCAAACGCACCGGCGCCGAAACGGAAGAAAGGGCGCGGTCGACCATCGACCCGCCCTCGTGCGCGCCTCCACCCAGGCGAACCCGCTCAAGCAGGCTCGCCAGGTGCAGGACATTCTTTTGCATTACACGATGCCGAGCGCCCGTGGGCTCGTATCGCTCCTCGGCCGCAAGCCAGCTAGGCAGCTCGACCGTCGCCATGAACACCGCTTTCCTTAACCGTCAGCGAGATCAGGCGGAATACGATGGTGAGCACCGCCACGCCAATCACGCCCGAGAGGATATACATGGCAGCCTGGCCGCCAAAGCCAAGACCCTGCTCCTCGGAATAGGCCTGCAGATAATCGCCCGTGGGCAGTGCATCGGCAAAGGTCGGAGCGTCGAGGCCGACCGAAGCCTGCAGACTGTCGTCGCCAGCCTCCTGGACGGCAATTGCGGCGCCCTCGGCGTCCCACTCGCCCCATGCGTCACCGGTGGCCAGCAGGCCCAGCGGCGTGGCCACGACAAGCACGGCGACCAGGATGAGCGTGGGGACCAGCGAGGTCTTCTTGGCGGTTGCGCCCTCGGCAGCAAGCTGGCCATCGACGGCCTCGGGCCCGACGATAAAGCTCGGCGCCGTCTTCTTAATGAAACCGTAGATAGCGGCGGTCGCCACGCCCTCGACCACACCGGCTACCAGCATATGCGGAATCAGCATGGCCGGAATAGAAACAGACAGCGGGAAGGGGCAGTACAGTGGGGCACCCGAGACGTTGATGAAGAGCATCGGCTGAATGCCAAACTCGATGGCAGCGCAAAGGGCAGCCACGCACAAGCCAACCCAGCCGCCCACGATGGCAGAAACCGAAGTGCCCCAGCTCTTGTCGTGCAGGCGGCTGTTGAGCGCGCGGAATACCATGGCGGCAACAAACGGCAGCACGAAGGCCATGTTAAAGCAGTTGGCGCCAAAGGACAGGATGCCGCCGTCGCCAAACAGCAGCGCCTGCAGCGCCAGCGCGACCGAGACAGCGATAGCCGCGGCCTCGGGCCCCAGCAGCAGCGCGATGAGTGCGCCGCCGACGGCGTGACCCGTGGTGCCGCCAGGCAGCGGCACGTTGAACATCATGAGCAAAAAGGAGAAGGCGGCGCAAATACCCAGGAAGGCCATGTGCTCGCGATCGAGCGTGGCGCGTACCTTCTTGATGCAGTGAACCCAAACGGGCACCATCGCCACCGCCATGACGGCATCAGTCTGCGGGGACAGGTAATTATCTGGAATGTGCATAGTGCCTCCCGGTTGTCGGCGCACAGGCTTACGGCGCCGTTTGAACCATGTTATCAGTGTTACGCATCGACTGATTCGTAACACGCCGGCGGCTATCATAGCAAATCGGCGCGCCGCCAACAAAGCGACACGCCGTTTTGCAATACATATGTCACAGATGAAGAGCACTGGCGGGCAGCAGCTCAGTCATGCCACCGCCCTTCTGCCCATGTCTCAGTCGCAAGCCCTAGCCGCGGACCTCGCCGTTTACGCCCTTGCACACCTTGGTGACAATCTTCTGGTGCGCCTTCTCGACCTCTTCGCTGGTGAGCGTGTGGTCGTCGGAGCGATACGTAAGCGCAAAGGCCATGGACTTCTTGCCCGCTCCGATGCGGATGGGATCGCGGTAGACGTCGAACAGGCGCACGCCCTCGAGCAGCTTGCCGCCGGCGCTGGTAATGCGACGCTCAAGGTCCTCGCAGGTCACGGAGTTATCGACCACGATAGCCAGGTCGTGCTCAACAGCCGGATACTGCGAGAACTCGCGGTAGTTCTCCTGGTTGCGGGCGCCCTTGATCAGCTTGTCCAGGTCGAGCTCAAAGGCAACGACGACCTCGTCGATGCCCATGGCTTCGCGCGCCTCGGGGTGAATCTCGCCGACCCAGCCCAGCACAGTGCCGCCGGACAGAACCTCGGCAGCACGACCCGGCTGCAGGAAGGCATAGCCCTCGCCCTCGACGGGACGGAAGCGAACCTTCTCGATGCGCAGCTGGGCGAGTAGCTCCTCGACAATGCCCTTGCCAAAGAAGAAGCGCAGCTTGCGGTACTTCATGTTCCAGGACTGCTCGCTCCACTGGCCCGAGAGCACACCCGCCACGGACTTGGTCTCCTTGGGCAGGCTGGCGTTCTCGCGACCGTGGAACAGGCTACCGACCTCGTACAGGTGCACGTTGGGCGTACCGTGCGCCTCGTTGTAGGCCACGGACTGCAGCAGGCCCGGCAGCAGCGAACGACGCATCTCGGTCTGCTCGGCTACCAGCGGGTTCATGAGCACCACGGGGCAACCGCGGCCCTCGGTGGACATACCGATCTTCTCCAGGTCGCCCGGGGCGGCAAAGCCAAAGGTCGTGGTCTCGTTGAGGCCGCAGGCGCGCAGGATCTCGCCGACCTTACGGGTGAGCTTCTGCTCGCGGGTCAGGCCGCCGATGTGGTTCTTGGCAGCCGGGATGGTCGCCGTCACGCGGCCCATGCCCCATAGGCGCAGGACCTCCTCGATCAGGTCAATCTCGCGCGGCAGGTCGGGGCGGAAGCTCGGCGGCGTGACCATAAAGTCCTCGCCGTCGCGCTCGACGGTGCAGCCCAGACGGGTGAGCGAACGCTCGATAAAGTCGGGCTCGATGTCGGCACCGCAGATGGCATGTACGCGGGCCAGGCGCAGCTTAATGCTGTCGATGGTCTTGGGCGCGGGGAACACGTCGACATAGCCGGGAGCGACCTCGCCGCCGGCAATCTCCTCGATGAGTGCGCAGGTAACGTTGGCGACATCCACGCAGCCGGTCTCGTCGACCTGGCGCTCAAAGCGAATGGAGGCATCCGAGATCAGCGACAGATCGCGGCTGGTGTGCGAGGTGCGACCGGCGTTGAAGCAGGCGCTCTCGACCATCACGTCGACGGTGTCGTCCTCGATCTCGGAATCCATGCCACCCATAACGCCGGCCAACGCCACGGGGCGCTCGCCGTCGGTGATGAGGCCCATGCCGGCGTCAAGCGTGCGCTCCTCGCCGTCGAGCGTCGTGAACTTCTCGTCCTGCTGGGCGGCGCGAACCACCACGCGACGCCTGCCCTCGCGCTCGGCAAAGGTGTCCAGGTCAAAGGCGTGCAGCGGCTGACCGGTGAGCATCATCACGTAGTTGGTGATGTCGACGATGTTGTTGTGCGGGCGCACGCCCAGGGCGTTGAGGCGCTTGACCATCCAGTCGGGCGAGGGGCCGACCTTCACGTTGCGCACGATGCGGGCGACGTAGCGGTCGCACAAACCTTCGTCAGCAATCTCGACCGAAAGCTCGTCGTCGGTCGCGCGGCCGGCCTCGGCCTTGATGGCGGGCAGCTCAACGTGGAAATCGCGGTCGAAGATGGCGCCGGTCTCGCGGGCCATGCCGATCATGGACAGGCAGTCGGGACGATTGGGCGTGATCTCACAGTCGAGCACGGTGTCGCTCGAGCCCACGTACTCGGCAAACGGCATGCCGCAGGGCGTGTCCTCGGGCAGGATCATGATGCCGGAGTGGTCGCCGCCCAGGCCGAGCTCGCGCGCGGAGCAGTTCATGCCCATGGACACGACGCCGCGAAGCTTGCTCTTCTTGATCTTGACGTCGCCGGGCAGGACAGCGCCGATCATGGCCGTGACGATGTGGTCGCCGGCCTCGAAGTTCTGCGCGCCGCAGACGATCTGCAGCGGAGCGGGGTTGCCGTCGGCGTCGAGATTCTTGTCGCCCACATCGACCGAGCACACATACATGTGGTCACTATCGGGGTGCGGGGTCTTGGTGAGCACCTTGGCGGTCACCACGTGGTCGAAGGACTCGCCCACGGTGTCGATTGCCTCGACCTCGGTGCCGGTACGGATATATTCGTCCGAAAGGGTCTTGGGATCCTCCGGAATATCGATCATGGTCTTGAGCCAGTCGTAAGAAACACGCATTTAGCTCTCCTTTCATACTGAAAGCCTGCGAAGAGATGCAGGTGGAAACTTCAACTTTGTGAACATTCCTTACAAAGCGAGGGTTGTCCAAGTGCGGCAGATCGGCCCGAAAGAGGAGCGCCGCGTACTTTGGTACGCAAGCGACGAATGAGCGCCGAGGTGCCGTGCTTGGGCAAGCCGCAGCCTAGAACTGATTCAAGAAGCGCATATCGCCCGTCATGAGAGTTCTGAGGTCCGGCAGGTCGTAGCGTAGGGCCGCGACGCGCTCGGCGCCAATACCGAAGGCGAAGCCGGTGTACTTCTCGGGGTCGATGCCGCAGTTGATAAGGACGTTGGGGTCGACCATGCCGCAGCCCAGGATCTCGATCCAGCCGCTGTGCTTGCAGAAGTTGCAGCCCTTGCCGCCGCACACGTGGCAGCTCACGTCCACCTCGCAGGAAGGCTCGGTGAAGGGGAAGAAGTGCGGGCGGTAGCGCGTCTTGCGATCCTCGCCAAACATGCACTTTACAAAGTAGTCGAGCGTGCCCTTAAGATCGCCAAAGGTGATGCCCTCGTCGACGACCAGGCCCTCGATCTGGTTGAACTGCGGCAGGTGGCAGGCGTCGGCCGTGTCGGGACGGTAGACGGTGCCCGGGCAGATCATGTAAATGGGCGGCTTTTGCGACTCCATGGTGTGGATCTGCACGCCCGAGGTCTGGGTGCGCAGCAGCACGTCGGACTCGCCGTGGGCGTGAGCCTCGGGGTGCGCGACGCTGCCGGGGTTGTTGTCGACCACGTAGAAGGTATCGCGGGCCGAGCGGCTCGGGTGATCCATGGGGGCGTTGAGCGCGGTGAAGTTGTAGTAGGAGGTGTCGACCATGGGGCCGGACTCGACGGTGTAGCCGATACCGCAGAAGATGTCCTCGGCCTCCTCGATGATCTGCTTGATCAGGTGCTGGTGACCGATCTGCGGACGGATGCCCGGCAGCGTGATGTCGACGGCCTCGTGCTCGAGTGCGTGCTTGAGGGCGGCGGCCTTCATCTCGGTCGTGCGCTCGTCGAGCATGCCCTCGATCAGCTGGCGCATCTCGTTGGCGCGCTTGCCCATCACGGGGCGATCCTCGGGGGCGAGCTTGCCCATCATGCGCATCAGGCCGGTAATACGGCCCTTGCGGCCGAGCAGCTCAACGCGCGCGGCCTCGAGCTTTGCGGCGTCGTCGGCGCCTGCGACGAGCTCCTTGGCCTCTTCCTCGAGTTTGACCAGATCATCAATCAGACTCATGTCTTCCCTTTCGTCTCTCGCGCTCCCCGCTTGCCGAGGCGGCTGCCGCCGTCTGACGTTGCGAAAACGCCGCCCGGTTCGGTAACAAAAAACCGCCCTCGGGCATGTGCATTGCCCAAGGACGGTTGAATTCCGCGGTACCACCTTGTTTGACCCGGCGGATGTCTGGCCCGCCGCGCCCACTCTGTGCCCCTTGTCGCGAGGCTCACGGCTTCCCTACTTGGGCTTCGCCGCCGCTGGCCGCGCGCCCGTTGAGGTCGCTGCTCGGGAGTGAACGCTTGGCCCTTGCCACCGCAGGAAGGCTTGCAGCCCATGACCTTCCCTCTCTTGCCGGCGACGCGGCGGGCAAAACCCTCTCCGTCAACGCATTGGGCTATAGGATAACACATTCTGCGAGCGTATCGTCGCGTTCCGTTTTGTTCGTGCTGGGTACAAGGCAGGTAGCTGTGCAAACTGGCCGCGCGCCCACCCGTGGCGCTCGGCCTGCGAGATCAAGGATATGGTATGGGAAAGAAACTCGATAAGAAAGCCAAGGCCGCAGCGGGCAAGACGCCCAAAGGCATGAAGGTCGATAAGGCCGTCAAAAAATTCCGCAAGCTCGAGGGCAAGCTGTGGACCCGCGAGTACCTGCTCAAGATTGCCGAGTTTGACGGCGCGACCATTGCCCCCGCCAACGGCGCCGCAGCGCGCGCCGACGCCATGGGCACCCTTGCCGGTGAGCATCACAAACTCTTGACCAGCGAGAAGTCCGTTGAACTTGTGCGCTCGTTGGCACGCGAGACCGTCGCCGGCGGCAATATCGACGACCCGCAGCTGCTCGACGAGATCCGCGTGCTCGGCCGCGACCAGCGTGAAGCGGGCGTCATTCCCACCGAGGAGGCCGAGGCCTGGACCAGGCTCACCTGCGAGGCCGACGCCGTATGGCACAAGGCCAAGACGGCCAATGACTGGGCGAGCTTTGAGCCCTACGTGGATAGAATCGTCGCCCAACTTAAGCATCAGGCCGAGCTCATGGACCCCAAGCGCGACCCATACGACGTGTGGCTCGACCAGTACGAGCGCGGCCTTTCCGCCAAGATCTTCGACGCGTTTTGCGACGAGGTCAAGGCGACGGTCGTGCCGCTCGTACACGCCATCGGCGAGCGCGGACAGCAGCCTACTGCCGACTTTTTGCACGCCCGCGTGCCCGAGGCCGCCCAGCGCGCTATGAGCTTCGACCTTATGAAGCTCGTCGGCCTGGACCTGGATGACACCACGCTTGCCTTTACCGAGCACCCGTTTAGCGAGGGCTTTGCCGTGGGCGATGCGCGCATCGCGACGCACATCTACGAGAACGACTGTATCTCCAACGTCTTCAGCATCATCCACGAGGCAGGTCACGCCATGTACGAGTTGGGCGTGAACCCCGCCTATGCGCGCACGTGCCTGGAGGGTGGCACCTCCATGGGCATCCACGAGAGCCAGAGCCGCTTTTTCGAGAACACCGTGGGTCGCAGCCGCGCCTTTATGGGACCGCTGCTCGAGGTGCTGCGCCGCCACGCACCCGAGGCCTACGGCGACGTCGACGAGGACACGCTCTACCACGCCGTGAACATCGCGCAGCCTTCGCTGATCCGCACCGAGGCCGACGAGCTCACCTATCCGCTGCACGTTATGGTGCGCTACGAGATCGAGCGCATGCTGTTTGCCGGCGAGGCCACGGCCAAGGACATCCCCGCGCTTTGGAACCGCTTCATGGATGAGTACCTGGGCATTCCCGTTCCCGACGACACGCACGGCTGCCTACAGGATACGCACTGGAGCGGCGGCTCGTTTGGCTACTTCCCCACGTATGCGCTGGGCAGTGCCTACGATGCCATGTTTGTGCCGGCCATGTGCCGCGACGGTGTCGACCTCAACGGCGCCTGTGCGAGCGGCGACCTGACACCCGTCCGCGCCTGGCTGGGCGAGCACATTTGGCAGTGGGGCCGCGCCAAGGACGCGCCGGAGCTCATCAAGGGCGCCTGCGGCATGGACTTTGACGCCCGCTACTACTGCAGCTACCTGCAGGACAAGTTCACCACGCTCTACGAGCTGTAAGGCATAACCGACACGCCAACGCAAAGGGGGCGCCGCGGAACCAATCCGCAGCGCCCCCTTTCCACCTAGTCGTTTAAGAACGTCCCCAATGACTACCTTACAGAGCCTCGAGCGCGTTGGCGATGCGCTTCATGGCGGCATCGGCGGATGCTTGGTCGGGCGCCTCGGCCAGCACGCGGATAACCGACTCGGTTCCGCTCTTGCGCACGAGCACGCGGCCCTCGCCTGCCAGCGCAGCCTCGGCCTCGGCGATGGCGTTCTGCACGCCCATGTTCTCGAGCGCGGCGTCCTTGTCCGCCACGTGCACGGCCACCTGCGCCTGCGGCAGCAGCTTGCACGGAGCCGTGAGCTGCGAGAGCGTCTCGCGCTCGGCACGAATCACTTCCATCACGCGCAGCGAAGTCATAATGCCGTCGCCCGTGCGCTCGATATCACCAAAGATCGTATGGCCCGTCTGCTCGCCGCCCAAGCTGTAACCGCCCTCGCGCATCTTGGCATACACGTGACGGTCGCCCACGCCGCTGGTCACGGCGCTCAGTCCGGCAAGCTCCAGCGACTTGACCAGACCAAAGTTGCTGGCAATCGTCGGCACCACGGTACCGCCCGAAAGGCGACCGTGCTTGTTCAGATACACGCCGCACACGTACAGGATCTGGTCGCCGTCGACCACGCGCCCGCGCTCATCCACGGCCAGGCAGCGGTCGGCATCGCCGTCGTAGGCAAAGCCCACGTCCAGGCCCTGCTCCACCACGTGGCGCTGCAGGCGCTCCATATGCGTGGAGCCGCAGTCGACGTTGATGTTAAAGCCATCGGGCGCTGCATTGATTACACGCACATCGGCGCCCAGCGCATCGAACACCGGCTTGGCCACCGAGGATGCCGAGCCATTGGCGCAGTCGATGCCGATCTTGACGCCCTGCAGCGAAAAGTTCGCGCTTGCAATGAGCG
Organism: uncultured Collinsella sp.; assembly: GCA_902462065.1. GTDB lineage: Bacteria > Actinomycetota > Coriobacteriia > Coriobacteriales > Coriobacteriaceae > Collinsella. Next base: position 22,046 of record CABQAK010000022.1, on the reverse strand, counting down.
AGGCAATATAGCGGTTGCGGCCCTGCATGTAGTCCACCGTGGCGCCGATGTGGTTGCCCGTGGCCAGCGGAACTTCGCTCTTGCCATCGATGTAATCCTCGATGAGCTCCAGCACGTCCTCGTCCATCTTAAAGCCGTCGCTGTTGACGAGCTTAATGCCGTTATCGCAAAACGGGTTGTGGCTCGCGCTGATCATGATGCCGCAATCGAAGCAGCCCTCCACAGTCTGATGCGCCACGCCCGGAGTGGGGATCACGTGCAGCATGTAGGCGTCTGCGCCGCTCGCGACCAGGCCGCTCACCAGCGCCGCCTCGAACATATAACTCGAGCGACGTGTGTCCTTGCCCACGATGACGCGCGCCTTAGCACTGCGGTTGGCGCCGTAATACCAGCCCACAAAACGGCCAATCTTATAAGCGTGCTCTACCGTCAGCCCAACGTTGGCCTCACCGCGAAAGCCGTCGGTGCCAAAGTACTTCATGCGCTCTCCTTACAAAATAGGGGCGAACAGATTGCCTGTCCGCCCCAAAATGGTACTCGATTATCTGCGCTACCAGAAAAACCCTACGCCGACGCGCTGTCGCGAGCCGCCTGGCATGTAGGAGTCTGACGCAGCGTAAGCGGCTTGTCCCCCGCCTCGGCCGACGTGGTCAGCGTATACGTGATCGTCGTCGTCTCGCCAGCATGCAGGTCAACGGTGCCCGAATAGCAGGGAACTCCGTGCCAAGTGGCAGCGAACAGTCCAAACTGAGTCCCCTCGACGTTTAGATCGGTAATGCTGCCGCCTGTCGGCGCAAACAGTGATACATACAAGCGCTCATCGTCACGCGAGGTCCCAGGCGCACTGGCCGCTACGTAGTCGGGCAGCTTACCTGCCTCCTCCTGCGTCATGATGTTCGTCAGGGTAACGGTGATGCGATACGAGCAAGCGCCGTCGCCGTTCTTCACGCCCTGACCAATCTGCGTATCGGCGTTCAGATACCAGTCGAGCTTGGAGAAGCTCAGGTTGTTAAAGTAGACACCAGCAACGGGATCTTCACTCGGGTCATCCGGATCGGGCAGCGAGGCGTCGATGTTCATCTCCTTGATAGCGTTCTGCTCGTCATCGTTTTTCATCCACGCGATCAGGCGGCCCTCTTCGGCACCGCGCTCAACGGCGCTGACAAGCTTCGTAACATCGACATCGCCGATACCGCCAAGGATCTTGTCGAAGGCAGCGCTGGCGACGGATGCAAAGATGCCGTCCGACTCCTCGACCGGATAGTTCCAGTACACATCGTGCATGAGGACCTTTGCGGCGTTGGTGCCGTCGACAACCGTTCCGTCGGGCAGCGACACGTTACCGACCAGGCCCAGCAGATACTGCAGGAACACCGGGTCGATACCCACGACGCCGTCAACGTCCTGGCCATATTGAGATTTCCACAGCGCGGCGACACGCTGCGAGTTGCGGGGCCAATCAGGCGAATAGGTATTGCCCGAGTTGTACAGGTTACTGTGGTTGCCGAACAGCGCCTCATCCTCTTCGTCGATGCTCTCGACTGCCTCATCCTCGCTGAGTCCAATGCGGGGAACAAACTCGCCAATCGACATCTGGCCGTCGGTGACCGAAATCAGGCCCTGCGAACCGCCAAAGCCGCCGCAGGCACGAATCTCGACGTTGTTCATGGCATACACAAGGTAGTTGCGCGTCTGGCCGTTGGCGCCGAGCATCTGCGGAAGGACGGGGGCGACCTTCTCCGCCGCGTCGACTGCACCGTCCAGGGTGGCAAAGCCGTCCTTGGCCTTATCGACCAGCTCGGTCACCTGGGAAATATGAGTATCGCCAATGCCCTGGACCTTCTCGTTGGCGCTCTTGAACACCTTGGAGCTATCGGAAAGCGAATCGGCAACGGCCTGCAGCGCGGACACGTTAATCATGCCGTCCTGGAACAGCTTGCCGGGCGTGGCCTGCGAAAGGTTGTCGGCCATGGGAACCAGCGCGTTGCTCGAGACATCGGACAGGGCATCAATCATGGTGCGGGCCGCATTGATGTCGCTGCCATACACCGGGATAAACGAAGCCGCCGTCCACAGCGGGCTCGAGGTCTCCGCCTTCATGCTGTCGCAGAGCTCATCGATCTTCTTCGCGTCGTCAGGCAGCGTCGAAAAATCGCCCGACGTGACCTTGTCCTTAAGGCCACCGACGATCTCGACAGCCTCCTTCGCTTCGCTCTTTACGGTCTTTGCCGAGTTAAGCAGCATAAAGCCGCTTGCGCCAAGCGCAACGAGAAGCACCGCGACTACAACGGCAATAATGGCGCCGGTGTGACGCTTTTTGCGCTCGCCCTTGCGATGGCGATGACGGACCAGACCGTCAGAGGTCGAACTCGGCGAAGCGTCGCCACCGTAGTTCAAGCCAAAATCGTAATAATCTTCCTTGGAACCCGAGCCCGCAAACTCGGCACCGCTATCATCCAGGCGGGCGAACGTGCCAGTCTCGGAGGCGCCGGTGTAAATCGTGCCAAGGTTACCCGTAAGCCCCGCGCCACCGGCAGAGGGAGTATTGTTGGCGGCCTTGTCGGCATTAACGTTGCCGGCGGCATTCGCGGCGTTGGCAGCACCTGCGTTGTTCGCGGGTACCGAAGGAGCCCCGCTCGGCTGCGACGTGGAGGTTGCACCGCCCGCAAAGACATTCCCTCTTGCACGGCCGGTCTTTTTTGCCTTTTGAGACTGCTCGTACAGAGCGGTAAACATCGCTGTCTCGCCCGGGGACACGCGCTTACCGGAACCGCCCTGTCCAGCGCCGCCCGGCGTGCCGGCCTTACCAGCCCCGTTCGGACGCGGCGGAACTGCAGGACGGCCGCTATCGCTGCCCTTAAAGTGATTACCAGCCATAAAGAAATCCTCGCAATTGAGTCGCAATGAAAAAGTCCATAACGTTACTAGTTTATGGCATTTTGAGCATCGACAGCTAAACTCCAGACACGGACATCAATTGGCGAAAATGCGGCACAACACCTTTTCCGTCTTGGCAGCGGCGCCAGCTACACCGTGAGGAACATCATCACGATGATCATGGCAAAGCCGATAAGGTCGGTCGGCAAAAACACCGTGCCCAGCATAACGGCGCTGGTGATGGTCGCCGAGACGGGCTCCACGGTTCCGATGAGACTCGCACGCACCGAGCCGATGTCCTTAACGCCCTGCATATAGAGCATGTAAGCAAAAAACGAGCCGATAACCACGAACACCGCGAGCGCCTCGACGCCGGCAGCGTCGAGTGCCGGCACATGCGCCCAGGGCTGCACGAAGACACATGAGATCACGCCCGCCGTGAGCATTGCCGAGCCCGTGACGATGGGGCTGCCGTATTCGGGCAGGATCTTGGCGGGAATCACCGCCATACACGCGGCGCTGACCGCACACATAAGACCTGCTGCCAGGCCAAGCGGCGAGATATTCAGGCTGGTGGGGTCGCCGCCGGTGGCGATTAAAAAGGTTCCACCCAGAGCCAGGCCAATGCCGATGACTTCGCGAGTACGCGGCATGCGGCGATCGATCACGCAGGTGTAGCCCATGATGATAACGAGCTGCAGGCACTGGAGCACCGTCGCGGTTCCGGCGTTCGTCAGGCGCACGGCCGAAAGATAGCAAAACTGGTTGAACAGCAGGCCAAAAGCGGTAAAGAGCAGCAGCTGCTTGCGATCGGCGGGTGTGGTCCAGAGCTTGACCAGGCGCTCGCGGTCGCGCGTAACAACCACGGCCATAAAGAGTAGACCGGCGAGAATCTGACGCACGCTCATAAGCCACAAGGTGTCGACGTGGTAGGTATCGAACAGAAAGCTCGCGCTGGTGCCCGAGAAGCCCCAAAACGAACCGCCCACCAGCGTAGCCAAGACGCCCGTGATCATCTTGCGCGACGACGCATCGTTAAGGCGCTCGCGCCAGGCGCGACGGGTGTTGCGGCTGAGCTCGTCGGTGCCCTCGGGCACATCAATGTTCGATATATCGGTCATCGGCACCGAAGCCCCTGCGCCTTCGACCTGCTCGACACACTCTTTGCTCATTCCACTCCCCCGAAACAGCCTGGAAACAATTCGGCTTACCTTACCACGGCGAAGTCACCAGCTGGAGGCTTGTCCGCTTATCGGTAGGACAATTCCGCAGGTGTCTTTCCATAGCTCGATACCGCAATGGCCTTGCATTATGCGACAGCCAAATCGCGGCAGCAGGCTCTTTTAAAATGGATATGACGAAGCCCCCGAATTCCACAATGTAAGCGATTTTTAAAAATGTTCTTGCCACCGAGTTCAGGCTCCGTTATATTATCCCTCGCGCGCTTGCGCACCCTTGATCGGGCGTTTAGCTCAGGGGGAGAGCGCTTCCCTGACACGGAAGAGGTCAGAAGTTCAAATCTTCTAACGCCCACCAAATGTTCGCAGCTCAGAGGCTATGCCCTCTGGGCTGTTTTGTTTTATGTCGCCAAATCCGCTGGCAGCTCCAACCGCCCAACTGGCCAAAAGCCGACCATCTACTTGCCGATCTATCCATCGGTATAACCAATCAGTCCGCACCACAGCTTCTCAGCAAAACGCCGCGATGTCTGCGCCCTGCGGTATCCTTGAGCCACTTGCACCTGCAGAACCAAGGAGCCGCCATGCGCACCGAGCTCGATGTTCCCTTTTCACGCAAAGAAGAAGCCAAGGCGCTGGGCGCCAAATGGGACCGGACCAAGAAGATCTGGTATGTACCCAGCGGCGTCAACCCCGAGCCCTTTGCCGAGTGGCTGCCCGGCGTAGACCGATCCGACCCTTCCGCACCGTATATATATCTGGTGCTGGGCAAGCGCGAGTGCTGGAAGTGTCACAAAGAGACCTCGGTCGCGGCCTTCGGCATCCCCTATCGAACCGATAACGACGAGAGCATCGCCATCGCGCACGCGCCCAACGAAGCCGGGCACATTGCCATCGACACGGCCAACGCCAACGCACTCGCCATCGTGCCCGCTCTTGGCTGCGTGCCGGGCGAGATCCGCGACTACCTTCATAAGCGCTGCGGCTACAAGCCCGTAGGCGCGCGAGCCTCCAAAGCCCCGTCGCTCGGCAACACGTGCACCAGTTGCGACGCGCTGCAAGGCAGCCGCTATCTGTTCGAGGAGCCCTCGTCCCCGTTTGCCCTCACTGCCATCAACAAGCTGCCGGCACTGGAGTTTGTGCGCGTCGAAGTTGTCGGCGTCTTTGGCGTCCCGGCCGCGCGTACCGACTTTGACCAGGCGCTCTTTACCTGGGCACGCGACCATCACGCCGAGTTCCACAGGCAACTCGGTGAGGGGGTTTATTTGTAGGGACGGAGATGCCTTCACAGCCAGCTCCTCCGCATCACCTATCCCTCGTCGCCGGCGTCATACACGATATCGAGGCCACAAACAGGGCATTTCTCCGGATACACCGGCATATGAACGCCTGTCTGTTTTCTCACTTCGTCGCTGAGTCTGTCACGCGCATCGATGAACCGAATGTCGAGACACGGTATTTGCGAGCCGCAGCAAGGGCAGGTGACGACAAACGACCCGCAATCAACCTCTACGCTCGGAAACATATTGTTGTCGATAAGGGCACACGGCAGTTTTCCGTACTTCCCCATCGCAATATCGCCTCGCCAGCTCATACACGCTCCCCTCTCGCTATACAAAACAGGAAGAGCATGCACCGGCAGGCGTGCGCGAGATTGCATCGCCACGCGATCCGATCAAACAACACGATCGTCAAAGAATGCCAAAGCCAAATACGCTAATACGGCAGAAGCCCCGCCTTTTCACGCTTCTTTTCCGAACGATCGAACTCAATGCGATGGGCCTCAAGAAACACCGTATTGGGTCGCCACTGACGCTCATTCGGCTGCCTTAGCGTCGCACCCGCAAAGGAAACGTAGTCGGTCTTATCCAGCAGGTACGATCCGCACAGCCGATATTCGCCGCAAACAGGCTCAAACGAAATCAGGTGAGCATCAAATAGGGAATGAAGATCGCGCCGAAGCAGAATGCCGTTGCTGGCAACCTGCGATTTGGGTCCCGAGTAATTCTCGATATGTGCAGCCTCCAGGGCTTCGCTGACGCCGCAGTCCGACACCGCGCAACGGCCATCATAGGCGGCAACGAGCTGCTTGCGGAACCATTGCTGCCCCAATCGCTCGCGCCTTAACGCATAGCGGACCTTTTCGTCGTCGGTCGTACCCTGTCCGGCAAACTCAATATCGACGGGCATGTGCTTCAGATAACTCATGTCGGGCGCAAAACGAGGGTCCGGTCCGCCTTTATGAACAGGACCGTGCAGAACAAACCATCCGTTTTCGGGCTCGAACCGTTCAACAAATGCAAGGCCGAGCACCTTGTAGCCCACCTCGGTTGCAAATATGACTCCGACTGGAACGCCACATTCCATGCAGTTGAGCATTTTACGGTTGTAATTCTGGTCTCGAAAACCAACGGTACCCGGCGCTTGAACCGAGTACTTAATGACCCACGTACCATCGTCCAAATAGAGCGGAGGCACATCGTTGATGCTCTCGGTTTGCCGCTGGCGCGTTTGTACCCCGCTGCCCCACTTCCCTGTATACTGATGTAGCACGTGTTTCATCCGGGCTTGTTGGGCCGGGTCGTTCATGGGAGGTTCTTGTGGCTGTTTCGAATCCGCCTAAGGGAAGCGTTTCTTCTTCGTCCATCAAGCCGGTTACGCGCAAGGCCGTGCGTTGCCAGCGCGAGGTCGCTTGGCTTGTCACGCAGGCGGCGGGCAGGCTTGTGGCGAGCACGAAGGACGTCAATGCTCCCACACCGAGCTTTGTGTTGGCAGCGGCGCTGAATCGAGTACGCCAGCTGGAACTCGTCGCACAAGAAGACGGCAGCCATCTTGGCTACCAGGACGCTATGGCGCCCGACCTGCAAACGTTCTGTCACATGGCCAAGTTGCCCGCCGCACCCAATGCACTTTCGGACGCAGGCTACATGTTTACGCTTTCGGGCGCGGAGCTCATCCGCGATATCTACGCATACTGCAGCGAGCTCGCCGAGCGCAGCGTCTTTGACGCGGCTGAAGTCAAACCGGGATATGTCATCAAGCTGGTTCTTAGGCTGTTCTTGATAGACGGGTTCGGGGCCATGCCGGCGTAAGCCGAGTCTTGAGCATCACCGTCGACTGGGCAACAACCGCTTTACCTTAATGGACGCCAATCGAGGGTCGATTATTGGGTCGCCTCGTCCACTAACGCATCTATCCCACGCACTCCGACAGTCGATACTTGCGGTTGCGGCTCGTCGCCGGCGCCGTGGGCTCAAGCTCGCCTTGAGCAATGAGCGCGTTGACGCGCGACCTAACCTGGGAAATTGTGAGCCCTGTGTGCTCTGCCAGCTCGCGCGTCCCCAGCTCGCCGTAGTGTTTGAGTGCCGTCACAATTAAGCCCCCGCCATGATCGAACGGCTCGATCTTTGAACGGTAAAGTACGACCTTGAACCGATCGAATCCCGGGCAGAACAGGGGCTCGGCCAGACCATGCGCGCGCATGGCATCGATCATCATCGGGATGCCCGAGCCATTGCCCTCAGCCGGCGAACCTGCGTCATCCGGCAGCGGGACAATCGACATGAGCTTCACAAGCGTCGCGTTACGGCATCGGGAGCTGCCGTCAAACAAGTTCTCGCGAGTCTTTCCCCCGTAAAGGCCGCCAGGATTCGTCACCTCGACACGATCATCAAAGACGTCGACGGCAATCGATTGTCCACAGAACCGATCCCCGTATTCTCGATGGATTACGGCGTTGGCGATTGCCTCGCGCAGAACCTCCTCGGGAATCTCAAGCGAGTCGACACGCGAGACGCCTTGGACGGTCGAGGTTCGCCGCAAATTCTTGGCGACGGCTGCGACGGCATCCGAGATCATCTCGCCCAACGTCCCCTCACAGATTGTGCGGTCCATGAACCTCAGCGACCCCGCCATGCCCTTCTGAGTTCCCGCATGGACAGCCACATCAATGAAGAGCTTGGGATAGAACTGCTGAGGGTAAACGCCCGCGGCAAGGAGGCCGGCCTTGGTAACATTGCCCTGGAAGTCGAGGAAATTCAGACGCTCCATCTTTGTCTTCTTGTCCGCCGCACCGCGCATCGCTCGAGGCGTCAACGAATAGGCACGCTCTATCGTGCGGTCGACCAGCGACTCGTCGAGATCGCCCACACTCGTGCCGGGCACCGCATCGCGATCGCTAGGACTCGTCCGTTCGTATGACGACAGTGCCAAAACCTCGGTCGACGAAAGCGGGACATCTTTGTCATCGATGCGTTTGTAGCTGCCACCTTGAGCGCCCCGCTCTATGACATAGCAAGGCTTGCTCGACGGGTCGAGCTCCTCAATCGTGATAACGAGAACAACGGTCCCCCGAAGCCCCACGCGCTCAATGGTGTATTTGGGCGGATTGGCCAGCTTTCCGCGACCGCCAGCATCGCCCATGCCCGCCACGAATTGGTTGAGCACCTTCTCGGTCTCAAAGTTTGCAACTGGGACAAAACCCGCGCGCTCGCTCACTCCGAGCACGATGATGCCGCCGGCGGTGTTTGCGAAAGCGCTGACCGTTTCCCATACGTCGCGGGAAAGCGTCATGGCGCTCTCTTTTACTTCGACGCTAAGGTCATCCGAGCCCATACGCCTTAAAGACTCAAGCAGACCGGTCAGCTCGTTTTCGTTCATCTGCACGTCCTTTCGCTCGGTCCTGCGGAGAATGCCACGGATAGATTTCCCTCGTCTCTCAGTTATCTCTCTTAATTATCTCTCATCTATCTTTCTATCTCTCGGCTTAGAGATAGAAAGATAGATAGAGATGGAATGTCTACCATTTGCTTCATTTATACATATTTTTGCTGGTAGAACAATCGGTATTGAGACAATACCATGATTGCCTGTCTCTTTGCTGCTCAGTTATCTCTCATATTTTTCTCTCATCTTCCTGTCATCTCTCATATTAGAGACGAATGAGAGACGAGAGATACGCGAGTGATGGACGAGCGAGGATTTTCGGAGGGTCGGATATCGAGAGTGGATATTTGGACGGTTTTTGGGGCTTTTGGCGGCCGATTTCGCCCGAAAGTCCACGCTCGTTTGGCGAGTGTCCAAATTTCCACGCTCGTGCGGCGGTCACGCGGGGCCTATGCCCAATCCGGCTGCATCGTCGTCAGTTCGCCGCAGAGCCGCGGCCCCATATGGGTATACTCTCGAGGATTCGACTCGATTCGCCCCCGCTGGGGCGTCAAAGGAGACTGCATATGCCCACCACCTCAACCGACCCGCGCGCCGCTGCCGCCGCGCTGCTGGTGCCCGGCACCACCTGCCACGGCTTTGCCGTCGAGCGCTGCGAGACCGTGCCCGAACTCGACTCGGACGCCTACGTGCTGCGCCACACCGCCTCGGGCGCTCGCCTGCTGTACCTGGCATGCGACGACGAAAACAAGGCCTTTGCCATTGGCTTTAAGACGCCGCCGGCCGATTCCACCGGCGTGTTCCACATTCTTGAGCACTCGGTGCTGTGCGGATCGGCCAAATTCCCCGTCAAGGAGCCGTTTGTCGACCTGATCAAGAGCTCCATGCAGACGTTCCTCAACGCCATGACCTACCCAGACAAAACCATCTACCCCGTTGCCACCACCAACGAGCAGGACCTGTACAACCTGATGGACGTGTACCTGGACGCAGTGTTCAACCCGGCCATCTATACCAAGCCCACCATTTTTGAGCAGGAAGGCTGGCACTACGAGCTGGACCTGCCGGAGGGCGAGGACCGCGATGACGGCGGCAGCTCCGCGAGCCTGCGCGAGGGCACGCTGCGCTATAACGGCGTGGTGTTCAACGAGATGAAGGGCGCGCTGTCCGACCCCATGAGCGTGCTGGACGACGCCGTCAACGCCGCGCTCTATCCCGACACCGCCTATGCGCACGAGAGTGGCGGCGACCCGCGCGCGATTCCCGCGCTCACCTACGAGCAGTTCCTGGATACGCACGCGCGCCACTACAATCCTTCCAACTCCTACATTACGCTCTACGGCGACCTGAACGCGGACCGCGCCCTGGCCTTTTTGGACGAGCGCTATCTGTCGCAGTCGAGTGCCGCGAGCCGCCGCATGGACGCAGCCGTTGCCGCCGGCGAGGACCCGTCTGCGCTGGCGCCCAATCCGCTGGGCGTGCAGGAGCCTGTGACCTGCGAGTATAAGCGCGTCGAGATGGCCACCACGCCCGAGAACGCCCTGGTGGGCCTGGGCCTTGTGCTGGGCAGCGCGCTCGACCGCAAGCGCACGATCGCGGCGGATATCCTGTTCGAGGCGCTGCTGGGCTCCAACGAAGCACCGGTTAAGAAGGCCATTCTTGCCGCCGGCCTGGGCGGCAACGTGGTGAGCTACACCGCGGCCGAGAGCCTGCAGCCCTACGAGCTCATCATGCTGCAAAACGCGCAGCCCGGCGTGGCGCGCGAGCTGCGGCGCGTGTTCCAGGACGCTTGCCGCGACCTGTGCGAGCACGGCGTTCCGCGCGAGCGCCTGGAAGCCATCATCAGCAGCAACGAGTACGACCTGCGCCAGCGCGACTACGGTATCGCCGACGGCGTAGCCATTGCGTGCGACGCACTGAGCACGTGGCTCTACGATGACGACGCCGCGACGCTGGCGCTCAAGTATGGCCCGGTGTACGAGGAGCTGCGCGGCGAGCTGGACGGCAGCTACTTTGAGGACCTGCTGCACGAGCTCGTGCTGGAGAACGACCACATGGCGTTGGTCGAGCTGGTGCCGGTGGACGCCGCCGAGGGTTCGGAGGGCGCCGAAGCTGCTGAGCTGGCAGCCAAACGCGACGCCATGACCGATGCCGAGCTGGCCGACGTGGTCGAGCGCACGGCCGCGCTGCGTGCCGCGCAGGAGGCGGAGGACACGCCCGAGGACAAGGCCACGCTGCCGCGCCTGCGTGTATCCGACATTGGCGAGGCGCGCCCCGAGCCTCCGCTCGTTGTGGACACGACCGCGCCCACCCCCTGCCTGCGCCACGGCATCCCCACCAACCGCCTGGCCTATGCCATGCAGTATTTCGACCTGAGCTGCGTCGCGTTTGAGGACCTGCCCTACGTGACGCTGCTCTGCCGCCTGCTCAAGCAGCTGCCCACGCGTGAGCATTCGGCCGAGGAACTCGACAACTTGCTCGCCGGTAAGCTGGGCTTTTTGAGCTTTACGACCGAGGTCATGACGCAGCCCGACGTGGACGGCGTGCGCCCCTACCTGCTGGTGAGCGCCGGCACCCTGTCCGAGAAGATCGATGCGCTGGCGAGCCTGCCGCGCGAGGTGTGGTCGAGCACGCTTTTGCTCGATGCCGACGCCGACCGCGTGCGCGACGTGCTCACGCAGATTCGCATTGGGCTTGAGCAGGGCTTCATCAACAACGGTCACTCGGCGGCGCTCGGTCGCGCAATGAGCTACAGCTCGCCTTCGGCCGTGGTGCGCGAACAGCTTTCGGGCGTGGACTTCTACCTGTTCCTGCGCAATCTGCTCGACCACTTTGATGAGCGCCTGGACGGCCTGCGCGCCAAGCTTGACGAGCTGGCAGGCCGCATCTTTGTGGCCGACGGTTGCCTGGCGAGCTTTACCGGCAGCGATGAGGACTTTGACGCGTACTGGAATGCCGCGGGTGACCTGGGGCTGGACGCGGGCCACGGCGGCGCTGGCAGCAACGCGCTCGTGGTGCCAACGCCGTGCGACCGCCACGAGGCCTTTGTCATCCCCAGCGATATCTGCTTTGCGGCGAGCGCGTGCGACCCGCGTCGCTTGGGGCTCGACGTGACGGGTGCCTGGGCCGTAGCCGCCAACGCGCTCTCCTACGACTACCTGTGGAACGAGATCCGCGTGAAGGGCGGTGCGTACGGTTGCGGATTCCGCGCGGCCGGCGAGCGCCAGACGGCGTTCTACACCTACCGCGACCCGGCAATCGACCCCTCGATTGAGCGCATGGCGCGCGCAGGCGAATGGCTCGGCAGCTTTGAGCCCGACGAGGCCGCCTTTGAGGGCTTTATCGTGAGTTGCGTGAGCGGCATGGACGCGCCCGTGAAGCCGTACGCGCTCACCAAGCGCCGCAATACGACCTACCTGGCTGGGCTCGATCCGCATGCGCGCGAGGAGCGTCGCGCCCAGATACTCGCGGCCACACCCGGTGAGCTGCGCTCGCTCGGCGCCGACGTGACGCGCATCGCAGCCGAGTCGCCCACCTGCGTCTTTGGCGGCCGTGACGTCATCGCCAAGAGCAACGCCAGCTTTAACGTCATCGACCTGCTGGGCTAACGCACAAAGGTAGATTTTTAGGACATGCCTAAAAATCTACCTTTTCTTTTCTGCCGCGGACCGGGCAGGCGGTCTGACTTCGGCCCGCCCGGTCCCGCCCTTCAGCAAAAACCACCACAAAGGTGCCTGTCCCCTTTGTGGTGGTTTTCGGGCGAGTCGTTACCTGATAAACGGGTTCAGTCTGGCCGCCAGCGGATCGAGCTTGTACATGGTTGCAAAGCACTCACGACCATAATCGGAGTCATTATTCCAGCTGCCATGGTCGACGTCGTACTCTGCATCCAGACGAATCCACTCCTCCGGCTTGTTCTTCTCGTGCTTGCTGCAGAAGTAGCGCTGGTACTCGACCTCGTGCTCAAACTCAAACTCGGCATCCGAACCGCGGCCGGCATACTCGTCGACCGACGTCAGGTTGCCGTGCTCGTCGTAATAGAACTCCGCATAGCCGCCGCGCTCGGAATCGATCCTGTCGAGCTTTCCGTCGCTGTACGAATAATCCACCGCTGCGTACGAGTTCAGCGAACCGTAGTCGTTGCCGTGCGAGTCATATGCCACAGGCGAGATACGCGAAATGTTGCCGTCCTTGTCGTACTCGTAGCCCGCGGTGATCGTCCACCTGGTGCCCACGGTGTCGCCCTGACAGTCCAGCGTAAAGGACGTCACGCGATCCTTGTCGTATCCGTACGAATACACGACCGTCCGAGGATTGGCCGGGCTGGTATCGGTGTTGGTCACCATGTTGCCGTCCTGATAAATATACGTGCTCGCGCTCTCGCCGTAACCCGCATCGGTCGTCTTGTTGATCAGGTTTCCGTCCGCATCGTAGGTAAACGTCGTGGTGCTCGACGAATCGCTAATGTCGGCATCGCAGTCGATGCGCGTGACGTTACCGTCGGCGTCGTACGTAAACGCGTTGACGTTCTCGTAACCGCCCGCCAGATCTTCCTCAATCTCCGAAATGCGATGCGTCTCATCGTGCTCGACGCTGTAGCTTACGCCGCCAGCTTGCTTAGCGTGAGACATATACCCTGTGACGTAGCCGTTTTCATCGCGCTCGATCTTAAAAACTTCACCGTACGTATCGCTCTTGTCGGTACCCTCGTAGGACATCGGCAGCCACAGCTCGTCAAGCTGTGTGTCTTTAATACCGCTAACCTTCGTATTCTGCGGCAGTGCCAACGTGGCGAGCTTCTTTTTACCCGAAAGATCGACGCTTTTAAGGTTTTCGGCATTTTTGAGGTCGAGTTTCTCGATGTTGTCGCAACCGTCCAGGTTAACGACGGTGACGTTGCTCGCCGAGTCAAGCTCGACAGTCTTAAGGTCGCCACAGCCCGAAAGGTCCAGGTTGACGAGTTTGTCCCCGCCTTTTTCCACACTGGTAACGTTGGGGAACACCTTGCCCAGTCCCTGCGTCGACGTGATGCCGTCCAGCTCGACCGATGTCACCGCCTTGGCTTCGTCGCGTGAGATGCGGCCGTCGCCGTTGGTGTCGTACTTGGTCGAAACAAGCGCACGCATGCCGCTGTCCGGAAAGGTTTTCTCGTCGATGGGCGTGGTCGCAATCTGGGTGAAGTAGAACAGCGCGCCACCGCCGATACCCGCCGCCACGACAAGTGCCGCGGCGAGAGCGATGAGGGGCCTCTTGGAACGCTTGCGCCGCGCGGGCTGCTGCACAGGCACGTATTGCTGGGGAGCGGGTGCGGCAGGCTGGGGTTGCTGCGTGGCCGCGACCTGGTCGGGCGCTACGGGCGCGCCGCATACGGGGCAAAAGAGGGCGTCGTCGACAAGCGGCGTACCACACGAGCGACAAAACATGGCGGGCTCCTTTCGGTGCATTCTTTCTACGATGAAGGTAAACCCAAAAATGCAGCCCATGTTGCGCAACATTCAGCCCAAACCACCGCAAAGGGGCGCAGTTCACAGGCGCCTTTGTGTTGGTTCGAACACTTGTTCTATACGTACACATGTTCTATAGTAGGTGTGCTTGCATCGGACTTAAATTGCAACTAGGATATAGTTGCAGAATGTGAGGCGGGATGACTCGGACCGATAAACTCATCGCCCAACTGCTTAGCTGCCCTTCGACGTATCGGTATGCCGATTTTTTAAAAGTCATGGCCTCATATGGCTTTGAAATGGACAGCAAAGGCAAGACATCCGGATCGCGCGTTCGCTTCTACAGGCCCTCAGATGGCAGGATGTTCGTGATGCACGTGCCTCATCCATCTGACGAATTGACAGCGGAGACAATTCGAAACATCGTTCGATTTCTGCAGGATGTCGGAGGCAGTCATGAGTAACGTTTTGGCATACAAGGGCTATTTCGCCCCAGTCGAGTTCGATGCCGAGCAGCATGTACTAACAGGTATGGTCGCCGGCATTAGGGATGCAATCGTATTTGAAGGCTCCACGGCTGAAGAAGTGGAGCAATGCTTCCACGACGCCGTCGACGATTACCTTGAGTTTTGTGCCGAAAAGGGCAAGGAACCAGAGCGGGCTTTTAAGGGCTCGTTCAATGTGAGAACAGGCTCCGAGCTTCACAAGCAGGCAGCACTGGCGGCGGCAAAAAAGGGCGAGTCACTCAATAAGTTTGTGACCGAAGCAATCGCCGCGGCGTTATAGCGTTAACGCATGGGCCAAAACCACCACAAAGGGGACAGGCACCTTTGTGGTGGTTTCGACATTTGCCCAGATAAAACCTGCCAAAATAAACCTGTCCCTTTTTGGTAGGTTTGGGAGAGGAAGCCGGGATGGACAAGGCTGAGTTGCGGCGGGCGGTGATTGCTCGGCGTGATGCTCTTGATTTGGACTTGCGGGCGGCGAAGTCTGCTGATATCTGTGCGCGGCTGGTTGAGCTGCTGGGCCGCTTGGATGCCGCGGCGCCGCACACCGTTGCCGTCTATGCCGCGATGGGTTCCGAAGTCGACTCAGCCGCGTTTGCCGCAGCTGCCGCCAAACGTGGCTGGCGCGTGGCCTATCCGTGCATGCTCTCGGCAACAGACGCCGCAGCTTGTGGCCAGCGCATGTGTATGCGGGCAGTTGCTGCCGGCGACGCGGACGCGGCTCCGTTTATCGCCCACCCCACGCGGGCCTTTGCGGCCACGGACATCGACAGCAGCCGCTTCCCTATCGTGCCTGCCGAAGCTCTCGACATGATCGTCGTGCCGCTCGTAGCATTCGACCGCACCGGCATGCGCCTAGGCTACGGCGGCGGCTGCTATGACCGCTACCTGCCCATGCTCTCGCCCGTATGTCAAATCGTCGGCATCGCCTTTGACGAACAGCGCGTCGACCACATCCCCACCGATGCCCACGACCTGCCGCTGCCCAACATCATCAGCGCCTAATCGCCGCCACATCAGCCACGGCTACAGCAGCACCATCGCAGTCTAGTGCTCCTCGCCGGCGCGGGCCAGGTCGTAGGGCGTGGTCTGGTAGACGTAGTAGTTGAGCCAGTTGGTGTAGAGCAGCTGAGCCTGGCTGCGCCAGACGTTGCGCGGCTCGGCGGTGGGATCGTCGCCCGGGAAGTAATGCGCCGGCACCTGAGGGTTGAGCCCGCGCTTCACGTCGCGCTCGTACTCCAGGCGCAGCGTGTCGGTATCGTACTCGGGATGGCCAAAGACAAAAAAGCGGCGGCTGTCGGTCGACTTGACGATATACAGGCCTACCTCGTCGGACACGGCCACGACTTCAAGCTGCGGCTCGGCCTCCACGTCCTCGCGGCGCACATCGGTGTTGCGCGAATGCACGGCATAGAAGCGGTCGTCAAAGCCGCGGACCAGCGGGCTTTGCGGCTTCACCAGATAATGCTCAAATACGCCGCTCGCCTTTGCCGGCAGGTCGTACTTCTGGATACCGTAATGATGGTAGAGCCCCGCCTGCGCGCCCCAACAAATGTGCAGCGTGGAGTGCACGTGCGTGGTGGACCAATCCATGATCTGGCAGAGCTCGGGCCAGTAGTCGACCTCCTCGAACGGCATCTGCTCCACGGGCGCGCCCGTGATAATCAGGCCGTCGTAGTGGATGTCGCGGATGTCGTCGAACGTGCGGTAGAACGTCTCCAGGTGGTCGGCGCTTACGTGCGTGGCCTCGTGCGTCTTGGTGCGCAGCAGGTCCACCTCCACCTGCAGCGGCGTGTTGGAGAGCTTGCGCATGATCTGCGTCTCGGTGGCGATCTTGGTGGGCATGAGGTTGAGGATGAGCACGCGCAGTGGACGGATGTCCTGGTGCAGTGCGCGGTACTCGGTCATGACAAAAATGTTCTCGCTCTCGAGCTGCGCAGCGGCAGGAAGGGCGTCGGGAATACGAATGGGCATGGATGCTCCTTACGAGTCAGTTGCAGCTATGGTACAACGAGCGGCCCTATCCGCGCGAGCACATCGCCCAGCGATGCCGTCAGCGGCCCAAATCGCTCCAAAAGTAGAGATTAAAGCATGTCCCGAAAATCTACGGCGCTTTAGTCTAGCAAAGTGGCAGCTGGACGCTACAATGGTTCGACGCGAAAAACTCGGCCGGAAGGATACTCATATGTACCAGACGCGTAAGATCGGTGTGGTCGGCCAGGGCCACGTAGGAGCACATGTCGCCAACAGCCTGCTCATGCAGGGCATTGCCGATGAGCTGTACTTGTGCGATGTCAACGAGGCCAAGGTGACGTCCGAGGTCCAGGACCTGCGCGACTCCCTTTCGTTTGTCCCGTACAACGCCAAGATCGTCAACTGCTACGACCACTACGAGAAGCTGGCCTGCTGCGACGTCATCGTCAACGCTGCCGGTAAGGTCGCGCTGGCCGCCGGCAACCGCGACGGCGAGCTGTTCTTTACCACCGACGCCGCCCGCACCTTTGCCAAGCGCATCGTCGACGCCGGCTTCGACGGCATCTTCGTAAGCATCTCCAACCCCTGCGACGTCGTGTGCACCGAGCTGTGGCACCTGACCGGCTACGATCCCAAGAAGATCATCGGCTCGGGCTGCGGCCTGGATTCCGCCCGCCTGCGCACCGAGATCTCCAAGAAGGTCGGCGTAAGCCCCAAGTCCGTCGACGCCTACATGATCGGCGAGCACGGCTTTAGCCAGCTGGCTGCCTTTAAGGCCGCGACCATCGCCGGCAAGAGTCTCAACGAGCTTCAGGCCGAGAACCCCGACAAGTACGCCTTCGACCACATGGAGATCGAGGAGCTCGCGCGCAAGGGCGGCTACGTAACCTACCGGGGCAAGCAGTGCACCGAGTACGCCGTCGCCAACTCCGCCGCGCGCGTCTGCGCCGCTGTGCTGCACAACGAGCACGCCGTGCTTTCGGCATCCACGCTCATGACCGGCCAGTATGGCGAGGAGGGTATCTTTACCTCCCTGCCGTGCGTGATCGGCGCCGAGGGCGTCGAGGAGGTCTACACGCTCGACCTGTCCGAGCACGAGCTCGAGGGCTTCCACAAGAGCTGCCAGCACATCCGCGACAACATCGCCCAGCTCGACTGGTGGGACGCCGAGGCCTACGACGCAAAGTAGGCCGCTGGCTGCCGCAACCTTGCGAATCTAAACGCGATGCCAAGCGGGCCGCGCCGGAAATCCCCGGCGCGGCCCGCTTTTTTGACTCACGCAGTGCCCTTGCGAATCGAAGGTGAATACTTTTCCCGTTACCTAGTACTGCTCGATGCCCATGTAGCGACGAACCTCGGGGCTGTGGTCAAACACCTTGCCGCGGGCGGCGCGCAGCTCGCAGCTCATGTTGTAGAAGAAGATCGGCTCCAGGAACGAACGCACGCTGGCGGGCACCTCGCCCACGCCGTACTCAAGCGCGTCGAGCACCATAATCGTATCGGTGTGCGTGTTGAGGAACGCAAGGGCGCGCTCCTCCATGGGGCGGCACTCGCCCGCGCCAAGCTGCACAAAGTAGAACACACCGGGCTCGGTGGCCTCGAACGGGCCGTGGAAGTACTCGCCGGAGTGGATGTAGCAGCAGTGCTGCCACTGCATCTCCATGAGCGAGCAGATGGCCATAGCGTAGGTCTGGCTAAAGTTGGGGCCGGAACCCAGGATATAGAAGAACTTATGCTGCTGGCAGAGCTCGGCAAAGCGATCGCCCAGCTCTGCGTTGACCTTCTCACGGGCAGCGGGCAACAGGGCATCCATCTGCTTGAGGCCGGCATACATGTCGGCAAGCGCCTCATAACCCTCCTGCTGGTCGAGCAACTCGGCGGCGATCAGAGCGCCGATGCCCTGCGGCACCTCGGCCTGTGACACGCCTTCGCCCCACGGATAGACCCAGGTGGTCCACTTGCCGTTGTCGATCTTTGAGCCCTCGCAGTCAGTGAGGGCAATGACCTCGGCACCGGCGGCCAGCGCCATCTCGCAGCCGTCGACGACCTCCTGCGTGTTACCGCTGTGGCTGCAGGCGATGACGAGCGACTTCTCGCCAAGACTCTTGGGGGCCATCAGGCAAAACTCGCGCGCCGTGTAGACCGTCGAGGCAAACGTGGTGGCCTCGCGCTTGAGCAGCTCGTTGGCCGGCATCAGGTCGATCATCGAACCGCCGCAGGCGATCCAAAAGACGTTCTCGATCTTGCCCTTGCGCTCGATAATTTCCTGAACCAGATCGTGTGCGTTCACGGTGATGCTCCTCCTTGTGTGGCGGCTTTGAACGACGGCAGCTCGTACCTGTGGTCATTCTATGTTGTCCTATTTATAGCACGCACGGCGACGCCCGTGAAGCCATTTCACCAAACTTGTTCTATATTGTTCTATCTATGGACATTAGATGTCGAACACGTAGCGCGAGCCTACGATCTTTTGGCGTCCGAGCAGCAAGGGCCGATCGTCCCCATCGGTAAAGTACGCCTCCATATAAAAGAGCGGCTCGCCGACCGGCACCTCCAACAGCGGGGCCGCCTGAGCATCGGCAAGCGCAATCTCCACGGTACAAGGGTCGGACTTGAGCGGGGCGCGGTCCGAGTGCTCGGCAACGAGCGCAAAGATGGAATTGTCCGTGAGGTCCTCGTCGGCAAGTGTCTGCAGGTAGGGATGGTCAGCCAGCACAAAAGCGTTGTTTTCGAGCATGACGGGCACGCCGTCTGCCGTGCGCACGCGCTCGACAACGATGAGCTCGCAGCCGGGTTCCACACCAAAAAACGCCGCGTCCTCACGCGTCGCCGCAACCACCGTGCGCGACACCAGGCGTGCTCCGGCCACCATGTCGTTGGCGGCGCAACCCTCGGAAAAACTCTGAACGTCACCCTTCTGGACAATCTTGCGCTTGAGCTTGGGCGCGCACACAAACGTGCCCCTCCCCTGCTGACGGTTGAGATACCCCGCGCGCGACAGCTCCTCGATGGCGCGGCGCACGGTGATGCGTCCCACGCCGTAAGACTTCGCGAGCTCCATCTCGGAAGGAATGCGCGAGCCGGATGCGTACACACCGCGCGCGATCTCGCCCTTTAGGTCGTCCATAACCTGCTGGTACAGCGGCACGGCGGATACCTCAGAGCGCTCGGTTTTATCGTCGAATGTCATCGTTACGCTCCATCCCGTGCATGCTCGGACTCAAACTCTTCAATCGCCGCCATAAACTGCTCGCCAAAGGCGTCGGCTTTTTTCTCGCCGATGCCGTTGACCTGGATAAGCTCGTCGCGCGTCTGAGGGCGCAGGCGGCACAGGCCGCGCAGGGCCTTGTCGGAGAAGACCATGTACGGCGCCATCTCCAGCTCGGTCGAGATCTCCTTGCGCAGGGCGCGCAGACGCTCGAACAGCTCGGCGTCGTCACCCACCCGCGGTCGCTGATCCAGCTCGGCCTCCTCGCGCAGCAGATCCACCGCACGGCGGGCGCGGACCGAGGCCTTGCGCTTGGACTCACGACGCTTGACGGTAAAGGCGAACGCCTCATCCTCGACCTCGGTGGCACGCGGGCCCAACCCTACGACCGGATACTGCCCCTGCGAGGTGGCCAAATAACCGCGGCCGCACAGCTGCCCGATAATGTCTTTGATGCGCCCGACCGATTCGCTCGACAGCTCACCGTAGCCGCGGTCCTCGTCCAGACGCATCTGGCGAATGCGCTCGGTGTTGCCGCCGTGGAGCACGTCGGCGATCAGCGACTTGCCAAAGCGCATGGGGCGCGTGGCCACATAGCGCACGGCAGCGCGGGCCATATCGGTGACGTCCTCGACCTCGAACTGCGTGAGACAGTTGCTGCAGTTGCCGCAGCCCTCGGCGTCGTCCGCGGCGGTGGCGCCCGCACCAGCCGCGGCAGCATGCTCGGCCGCGGTCTCGTCGCCAAAGTAGCGCAGCATGTATTCGCGCAGGCAGCCGGTGGTATTGCAGTAGCCCTCCATCTGGCTGAGCAGGCGATACCGATTCTGGAGCGCCCATGCGCGCTGCTCGTCGTCGAGTGCCTCGTCGGCAGCATCGCCGCGATCGATCAAAAAACGGCGCATACGAAAATCGTTGCCGTTCCACAGCAAGTGACAGCTGGCCGGATCGCCATCGCGGCCGGCGCGGCCCGCCTCCTGGTAGTAGGCCTCGATGCTCTCGGGCACGTTGTTGTGGATGACGTAGCGCACGTTGGGCTTGTCGATGCCCATGCCAAAGGCGTTAGTGGCAACCATCACCTGGATATCGTCATCGATAAAGGCGCGCTGGCTTTGACGACGGGCGTCGTTGCCCATGCCGGCATGATAGCGACCAACGCGAATGCCGCTGGGGCCCAGCGCCTCGGCAAGCTCGCCTGCCAGCGCATCGACTGTCTTGCGGGTCGAGCAATACACGATGCCGCTCTCGCTCGAATGCGCGATCACATAGTCGCGCACCCACGCGGCCTTGGCCTTGTCGCTCATCTCCTCGCAGCCAAAGTAGAGGTTCTTGCGATCGAAGCCCGTCACCACCGTCGCGGGGTTTTGCAGGCCGAGCATCTGCTGAATATCCGCGCGCACGCGCTCGGTCGCCGTAGCGGTAAAGGCCGCCACGATGGGGCGCTGCGGCAGCGAATCGATAAACTCGCGAATCTGCAGGTAAGCGGGGCGAAAATCCTGACCCCATTGGCTTACGCAGTGGGCCTCGTCAATGGCCACGAGCGGCACGCCAATGCCGCCATCCGCCGCGGCCTCCTGCGCAAAGGCTAAAAAGCGCGGCTCGAGCAGGCGCTCGGGCGCCACGTACATAAGCTGGTAGCGGCCCTCGCGCGCCCGCTTGAGCACGGTGTTTTGCTGGGCCGGGGTAAGGCTGGAGTTGAGATAGCTGGGTCGCGCACCTGCCGCAAGCAACGCACGGGTCTGGTCCTCCATAAGCGACAGCAGCGGACTCACCACAAAGGTGATGCCGGGCAGCATGAGCGCGGGCACCTGGTAGCAAATGGACTTGCCGGCGCCCGTGGGCATAACGCCCAGCGCATCGCGACCGGCAAGAATCGCATCGACCATGCGGTCCTGTCCCGGGCGAAACGAGGTGTAGCCAAAATAGGCGCCGAGCGTGTCGAGCGCCATCTGCTGCATGCTATCGGTCATGGTTTCCTAACGTCCAAATCATCTGCCGCCGATTATACGCCGCCACGCGGACCGGTGCCGCGCGGCTGTCGGCCACGGGCGATGCAATCCGAAGGGAACGGTAGTCATTGGGGACGTTCTTGAATGACTAGTCGTTTAAGAACGTCCCCAACGACTAAGGAGTGTCCCCAGGTGCCGGCACAGACGATATGAGCAGGACATAAAACATTGAGAGCCCCTGCTGCATG